>JAIRUQ010000038.1 GCA_031254315.1 Treponema sp. | reverse complement strand
ATAAATACTGTACATTTAAATGTATCGGAGAAAATCATGAAATTTTGGATGTTTCTTTTAATTATCGTATTTCAATTCACCTCATGCAGAATAGCAGAAAATATGTATCAAGCAGATGCGGATATTGTACGCATAAAACATTTTGATTATTATGCACAATTATTGACAGAATATTATTTAATTAATGGAAAATATCCTTTCCAGTATGAAAAAAATGTTCCTGTATATGTATATATTATGACAGACATTCAAGAAAAGAGCTATTATAATATAAATCATATTATAGATGATAAAATATTTTTTGAGGAATTATCAAAAGGATTAGGTAGAGAAATTTATGAAAAGTATGATCCCCAAAAGTATTCAAGTGATAGAAGACCAAATAACTATGTATATATGGTTCATGATGATAATTTCTTTTTTGCTATTCATTTATATAATGGAAATCCATTCGCAAAAAAGATTGCAAAATATTATTATAAAATGGAATTGTCTAATTTAGATATAAATAATAGTCAATATAAATTTTTTTCCTATGAGACATTAAAAAACAATTCAGAATATTTAGAACTAGTAAACAAAAAACTTGATAAAGACACCCTTTTCAATAAATTAGAAGAAGAAAATAAGTATAATTCAAAAAATTGAAAAAGGCAAACGGCATATAACAGGTCTGTATACGCTTCGCCGTTTTAATGGCAGATATTGGAGATAAGCGGCGTTTTAATGTCGCTTATCGTGAGTTAATCGCCGTTTTAATGGCAGATACTATACTTTTAAGTGTTCATCAATATTTTTTTTAACTTCGTCAAATTCACTGTGCAGTAAATGTTCCGCAATGACACTGAGGTATTCTTCAATCTCAGGCGACCATGCCTTTTCTTTTAATTCTGCAAGGGAATCCTTTGCGGCTTTTTTGCTGTATATAGAACTGGCGGCAGAAATCTCTTTTAGTTTTTCTTTTAAGAAATCATTATCACCCTGTACGTTTTCTTTTACTTCCCTGCTCTTTTTACCTTCTTCTTCAAACTTGCGAATTATGACATACAGCGATTTCATAAATGACGGCAACGCCTCTAAAACTAGAGCAGTATTTTTTTCACGCCCTGCCTGTTCCAGCCTAGCGGCTTCCTGCGAAAGAATAGCTTCGCCAACATTGGCAAGAGCGCTCTTCATCGCGTGAATATTAATTACAAACATTGAAGTGTCGTCTGCCCTTCTGCACTTGTTTATTAATATCGCTTCCATTACAGCGGCGGCTTTTTTCGCGTCGCGGATAAAAAATTCCGTCAACTGCGAATCCATATTCGCCTGCTGTGATTCGACAGACATCTTCTCCTTTTGTTTACGCGCCGCCTCAACTACTTCGGCAGGATATTTGTCCCGTATCAGCTTATTCAGCACATAATTCAACTGGCGAATATCTATTGGTTTGGAAATAAAATCATCAAAGCCGCTTTTCAAGAACATCTCAGCTTGTCCGGCAATGGCGTTAGCTGTCAATGCAATAACCGGTTTTGAATACCCTAATGTGCGTATTATTTTTGTCGCTTCAATACCGTCCATTTTTGGCATCATGTGATCCATAAATATTACATCATAATCACTGCCTTCTTTTATCTTGTCTATCGCGTCAAATCCGCTCACTGCAGTATCAATAGACAAACCGTAAGACGCCATAAGCCCTCTTGCAACAAACAGGTTTGTTTCTACATCATCCACTATTAAAACACGCCCATAAGGCATAAACTCCCGGTTTACCTGTACATTTCTGATTTTTACCGTATTTGAAAAATTAAGCCGCATCAGGTTTTCTGCAACTTCTTCGCCTATCGGCAGAGCATCCGCGTACTTCTGCGGCAAATACACGGTAAAAACCGAACCTACACCCGGAGTACTTTTTATTTGAATATCACCGTTCATTATCTGCAAAAGGTTGCGCGTAATATTCATACCAAGACCCGTTCCTTCAGTTGTACGGTTTGCTTCACTGTTAAAGCGTGAATACTCATTGCCAAGTTTAAGAACCTGTTCCTCTGTCATGCCCTGCCCTGTATCTCTGACAGAAAAAACAAGCGTTACGCTGGAATTTTCTTCGTTCAGCGCATCGATAGAAACAGATAAATTGATTTCTCCTTCGTTAGTATATTTAAATGCGTTAGAAAGCAGGTTATTCAAAATTTGTTTAATGCGTAATTCATCACCAATGAACATAGCCGGAACATTTTTATCAACTTCCAGTTTAAACTCGATAGGTTTGCTTTCATAGCGCATCATATTCAATAAAACAGTGTCGTGGATAAGACTTGCTATATCATACTGAGAGGGAATTAATTCCAGCCTGCCAGCCTCAATTTTTGAAAGATCAAGTATATCATTGATAATTCCAAGCAATAAATCACCGGAATTATGAATTCTTTCAAGCGCGTCCCTTGTCATATGCGGAAGCGTTGTGTCCTGAAGTTGAATTTCCGTAATACCCAAAATAGCGTTCATCGGTGTGCGGATTTCATGGCTCATCCTTGCGAGGAAGTCGCTTTTTGCCTTGTTGCTTTCTTCGGCTATTTCCGCTTTATGCATTTCGGCAAGCATCGCTTTCTGTTCACGAAGATCCCTTATGTATTCGGTAACGGTAAATTCGCCCCTGTGTTTAACACGGACGCATGTAACATCAACAGGTATTAGCTCTCCATTCAGTTTCTGGTGTGTCCATTCAAAGCGGCTGTAGCCTTCATTAAGGGCTTTCCCGACAAGAAAAGCGCCTTTCTCCACCGACGGCACTCCGTCAGGCTGATATTCAGGTGAAAGATTACCAAATCTATCAATAAACTCCTGTTTGCTTGACAGCTCAAAAATTTTCACTGCCTCTTTATTACAATCAATAATGTTAAGATTCTCATCCCAAAAAATAGCACAAAACGGAGCTGAGTCAATCATTATCTGTGTGCGTTCGTCAGCCTCACGCATTTTTACTGTCTGAATATTACGGTTTACTGCACTTGTCATCATCAGTCCCGCAGAAGTTAATATGCTGATCTCTTCATCGGAAAATGTACGTTCACAGTGACAGTCGTCTATACTGAAAAAGCCCCAGAATTCTCCGTCCAAAAACATGGGAAGCATTACAACGGATTTAGTCTCGTAATATTCAAAAAAATTCTTGTCTTCTTCCGGTAATTTAGAAATAGGCGCGTTAACATGTCCGCCGCGTAAAAAGAGAGTTTCCCATCTTGTTTTAATGCTGTACGGAAAACTAAGACCGATAGGAACGGATTTGCACCTCATAGCAACTTCGCTGAGCCATCCATGTCTTAAAACAAAATGCACTTCTCCGTTGATTAGTTCATTGCGCCATATTTGAAGGCGATCTACATCAAGACAGGCTCCTAAAAGTTCAAAACTTTTCATGAGTGAAACTTCAAAAAACGATTCGTTGTTATTTGAAAGCAAAATTGTAGCGGCGGTATTTACAGTGTCCAACAGACTGGCGCGCTGTTGAACAACTTTTAGCATTTGTTTCAATTCGCGCAAATCACGCATATAACCTACAACCATAAAATCGTTTTTGTACTTTACGCGGCTAAGCGTAACTTCACACGGTATCGGCTCTCCGTTCGTTTTTTGATACATCCATTCAAAACGCAGGATTTCCCTTTCCAATGTTTCTTGAAAACGCTCGTAACCTGCTTTTGCTGAAAACGAGCCGTCAGGCTGATGTTCAGGTGAAAGCTCAAAATATTTCTTTATTAAATCTTCCCTGTCTGACAGTTCAAACATTTGAACCGCTTTTTGATTACAGTCAATAACTTTATAATTCTTGTCTAAAAAGATGGCGGCAAGGGGAGTAACCTCAAACATTATATGCATACGTTCGTCGGATCTTTCCTTGTCTTTGGAAATACGCAGAAGCATCCAGATAAGAAGACCAGCGAATAACAAACCAAGTAAAACAAGCATTGTAGCCAGCGCTCTTATACCTTTAAAATAATTTTCTCTGGGGGTTACAACCAACATGTACCAGCCGTTATCAAGCTGTCTCGCAAAAACAATGGAAGGAACACCCCTATAATCGGTTGTCGTAACTTCGGTCATACCGCTATTTTGGATTAGATCGTCTATTAAAGCGGAGATTCCGCTTTTTACATCATAAAATGACATGCCAACCATTTCACGGTTAGGGTGAGCTATTACCATGAGTTCTCTGCTTAACAAAAATCCATAACCTCTGTCGGTAAACTGTGTGCCAATTACATGCTGTCTAATTCTTTCCAGTTCAACATTTAAACAGATAATGCCAAGCGGTTCTCCGTTTCTGTCAAAAATACGGCGGGAAAATGTTATTGTAATTTCATCTGAATACAAATTGTGATACGGTTCTGAAATATATATGCCGCCTTCTTCTATGACAGCTCCCGAATACCATAAACGGTCTGTGTAGTTGTATTCTTCAGGGGCATCCCAGTCTCCGTAACCAATCAGCATTTTTCCGCTAAAAATGTCAAAAACACCAAAAACGCCTGTAACGCCGTACAAGCGATTTTCACTGCCGTTTTCTACGTATCTATTGGTGTATAATATATATTCGTTAACAGCTTCAATACCTTCTCCCTCCAAAATCATGTCACATATTTTTTGAGACACCATAGCAAGGAGCGTTTCGGGTTCCAGCATATCGGACTTAATAGTGGCTTCTGTAAAAAGAATGGACTCTTCCGCGTATCTGCGCAAATGTTTTCGTTCTGTATCGCTCATAAAAGTGTAGCTGGAGACAACCATTAGCGTGAAGGTAACCAATACCAGAAAAACTTGCGCATATTTTGCGAGCATTTCACGTGTTATCCTCACAAAAGAATACATTACAATCCTGCCCTTACAGCCTTAAAATGTTCTCTTGCTTCATAAAAAACTTCCGCGATTTTGGGATCATAATGAGCGCCTGATTTTTCCATAATCATTTTTACGGCTTCTTCGTCTGCAATAGCTTTTTTATACGGACGCTCAGAAACAAGGGCGTCGTACACATCCACAATAGCCATAATGCGTCCCTGCAATGGGATTTCTTCACCCTTAAGCCCATGCGGATAGCCCGAACCGTCCCAGCGTTCGTGATGGCATCCGGCAAACAATCTTGCGTTACGCAAAAACTCACCTTCGCCTGTCTGCGAGATAATTTCATCAATTATGCGCTCTCCTTCCTCGGCGTGAGTTTTCATAATTTCGAACTCTTCTTCCGACAATCTGCTAGGTTTATTCATAATTATATCAGTTATGGAAATTTTACCTAAATCGTGCATGCGTGCCGATGAAATTATTTTTTCTGTGTCCCAGCCGGATATTTCCTCAAGATAGACTCCACGATTAGCCATCTCTTCTAACAGTATCTTGATATACGCCGAAGTACGTTCAATATGACCGCCGGTTTCCTTGTCGCGGTTTTCGACAATATTTGCAAGAACCGATACCATGCTGTTCTGAAGTCTGCTGACATGAGCCGTACGTTCGCGGATTAACTGGTCAATATCGAGGTGTGTTTTTATACGGTTAAGGAGCACAGGGGCGGAAAACGGCTTTGTAACAAAATCCACAGCACCCAATTCAAAGCCAAGCACTTCCACTTCGGCATCATTTCGCCCTGTCAAAAAAATAACAGGGATGTCAACCCATGTGCTTTCGGCTTTTAGTTTTCTCAGCGCATCGAATCCGTCCATATCCGGCATTTCTATGTCCAGCAAGATCAAGTCGGGGATCATCTTCTCCAAAAGCGCGAACATTTTTGCGGCGGATGGCAATGTCATTACACGGTATTGAACTTCCAGCGCCGCTTCTGCCATCGAAAGATTAGTATCACTGTCATCAACAACAAAAATAGTTTTCATTCCCATACCTTACTATTCTATAGTATAAACTATTTCTACAGTTTATAGTAGATAAAAGTTGCCGGGAAAGTTCAATTTAAGGACAACTTACACAAAAAAGGCTTTTTTTCACAGACCCAATGACAAACCCACAAAAAAGTAGTAAAGTAGTGCTATTAATGTATAAATAGGAGTTTTTTATGTTGAATACAATTAAATTGACAGCGGCTATTGTCTTTACAGCAATAATCGCTTTTGCTCTTGCCGGCTGTGCAAAAGGAGATGATCCAAAGGCGCTGGCTAAACAAATCTATGATATAAATCAGGAGATTACAGCGGCGGCTAATGACAGCGAAAGATTAGCGGAGTTAAAGAAGACGCTGGAAAATCTTGAAGGCAAGATGAAAAAGCTTTCCCCGGCGGACGAGATATCCTACCAGTTGGAAGCCGCCCGCCTGAAGGCTTCCGAAGCGGGATCAGCTTTTGGGGATTTGCTTGATTCAGCCGGGTCATCCACGCAGGATGATGCTGATCTACAGGGCATCTTAAAAGGACTGCTGGGAAATTAAGCCTGATATATACACAAAAATAATTTTAAAAAATTCCAACTTGCCATCCTTGACAACTTAGCCCACTACGGGCTAAGTTAGAAGTATGAAAAAGCAAAGGCGGCATATATCCGTCAAGAAACAGCCGAAAAGGGCGGCAGGAACATTTGCCGCAAGACCCGTAAATGTACCTCAAACCATCTCAATGCATGAAGCGAAATCAAACCTGTCCAAGCTGGTAAAACGCGCGGCGGCTGGGGAAACAATCTACATCGGCGCATACGGTAAACCGGAAGCGATGCTCACAACCGCCAACACAAGAAAATACCGGGCGGAATTACGGGCAAAGGCTTTTGGCTGTATGAGGGGAGAAATGGAACTACCTGAAGGATGGGACGATCCTCTACCCGATGATATTATTGAGTCATTCTACAGCATGAAAGGATTGGAGGATTTTGAAGCAAAATGAATGCATTTCTTTTGGACACCAATGTCCTGCTTTGGTATTTTTGGGGATCAAAACAGATAAACCCGGCAAAGAAATTTATTACATCCACAGAAGCCGATGTCTATATAAGCGTTATTTCTTTGTGGGAAATCGCAACAAAAGTAAGAGCCGGCAAATTAACGGTAGATATAGACAAACTGCGTCTTTTTGCAAAAAGACATGCATTCCCTGAACTTCCTGTTACCGGAGAACACATTAAAGCATATCTTGAATTATCCAATCTCCACAAAGACCCTTTTGATCTCATGCTGTTGGCTCAGGCAATCACCTGTCCCATGCGCCTTATCACAGGCGACGCACAATTAGCGGAATATTCGTCATTGGTTGTGGTTGTATGAGCATCCGCAAAGCGGATGCTCGTTCGAGAGGAAATTTATTATAACGTCGGTTAATACCAAACCTTTAAATATTTTGATTTGTTTCAACCGGAGCAGAGCTCCGGGGCATTAACCGACTTTCGAATGAAAAAACCCGAAAACGCCGCATTAAGCGACATCTTCGGGCTTGTGTTTTAATTACAGCGTCAGTTTAGAACGGTCTCTCCGACAAATACTTGTACTCTTTCCAGACACGCTCCGCCTGCTTCTTGGCTTTTTCAAGGAGCATATCGGCGCGGGCAGGGTCGGCGGCTTTAAGGCTCTTGAAGCGGACTTCTTTGTACATGAAGTCTTCAAGGCTTGTGGTCGCCTCTTTTGAGTCAAGCTGGAAGGGGTTCTTGCCCTGATCTTTTAAGCGAGGATCGTAGCGATACAATGGCCAGAGACCGCTGGTTACTACTGCCTTGCCCTGATCAAGACCCCTGCTCATATCAATACCGTGGTTGATACAATGCGAGTACGCAATGATGAGCGATGTGCCGTTGTAAGACTCAGCTTCGCGGAAAGCCTTGATGGTCTGAGCCATATTTGCGCCTAACGATATTTTCGCTACATATACATAGCCATAGCTCATCGCAATCGCGCCAAGGTCTTTCTTGGTAATCTCTTTTCCGGCGGCGGCAAATTTCGCAATAGCGCCGACAGGAGTTGCCTTTGACATCTGACCGCCTGTGTTGGAATAAACTTCCGTGTCCATACAAAGCAGGTTTACGTTCTTGCCGGAAGCGAGAACATGGTCAAGACCGCCGAAGCCAATGTCATAAGCCCAGCCGTCGCCGCCAAAGCCCCACACCGATCTCTTAATAAAGTGATCCGCAAGCGACAAGAGCAGTTTTGCTTCCGTCTTGTTGTTGCTCTTCAACGCGGCTTTTAATTCATCAACATTTTTGCGCTGTTCTTCAATAGCGGCTTCATCCGCCTGTGTGTTGGCAAGAATCTTGTCAATGATTGCTGTGGCAATACCGGCTTTCTTCGCATTTTCAGCCATTTCGCGTGCATGAACAGCGAGCTTGTCACTGGTAAGCCTGAAGCCAAGCGCGAATTCCGCTGTGTCTTCAAAGAGGCTGTTTGACCATGCAGGACCGCGTCCATCGGCGCGTTTACAATAGGGAGTCGTCGGCAGGTTACCGCCATAAATTGATGAACAGCCGGTGGCATTGGCAATAAGCGCTCTGTCGCCGAAAAGCTGTGACATAAGTTTAACGTAGGGTGTCTCACCGCAACCGCCGCAAGCGCCGGAGAATTCAAACAACGGACGCTTGTACGCCAATGCTTTTGGTGTGCTGAGTTCTCCTGTAGCCGGAGTTTCAGGCAGTTCCATAAAGTAATCCCATACCGCAACTTGTTCGGCGTGGAATTCGGGATCATCAGAATATGACTTCCATGTAAGCGCCTGCGGAGAACCATCAGCTTTGCACATCGGGCAGGCAGTAAAACAAACGCCGCATTCATAACAGTCTTCACAGGCAATAACCAGTGTCGCTTTCTGTCCATCAACCGGCTTGGGTTTTACTTCGGTAGTAAGGAAGCCCTTGGGCGCTTTTGCGATTTGATCGCTGTTGAGATTTTTCATGCGGATACAGGCATGCGGGCAAACCACAGAGCAGATACCGCACTGACTACACACATCGGGATTCCAAATGGGAACTCTTTCCGCGACAGAGCGTTTTTCGTACTGGCTTGTAGCGGTTGGGAAAGTTCCGTCTTCCGGGATTTTGCTTACAGGAAGCAAGTCGCCGTTCTGGAATGATACGGTTCCCAAAGTTTCTCTTATCCAGTTGTCTTTGGCTGTGGCAAAAGGTTTCTTCATGTGGAGGCTTCCCTCTGTACTTGAAGGATATTTTACTTCTTCTACCGCGCTCAATGACGCTTCTACAGTTTTGTAGTTCTTTTCTACAACGTCCATACCTTTTTTACCGTAGGACTTTTTGATGTGTTCTTTCATGTGTTCTACCGCTTCGGATTCGGGCATTATGCCTGAAATCTTGAAGTAAGCGGCTTGCATAACTGTATTGATACGGTTACCCATTCCGGTACTACGCGCAATTTCGGCGGCGTCAATAACGTAAAATTTTAATTTTTTGTCGATGATGCATTTCTGGACTTCTACAGGAATTTCTTTCCATACTTCCGCCGCTTTGTAGGGGCTGTTAAGCAGGAATGTCCCGCCGTCTTTAACACTGCGAAGCATGTCGTACATTTCCATATACGCGAATTTATGACAGGCGAGGAAGTCCGCGGAGTTGATAAGATAGGGGCGGCGAATTTTACCCTTGCCGAAGCGAAGGTGCGAAACAGTAAAGCCGCCGGATTTTTTTGAATCGTAGGAGAAGTACGCCTGTACATTGAGTTCCGGTTTTGCTTCGCCGATGATTTTGATTGAGTTCTTGTTAGCGCCGACAGTACCGTCAGAGCCAAGTCCATAGAACAAGGCTTCGTTTATACCTTCTTCCTGAAGGAAGAACTTCGGATCGTAATCAAGGCTCTTGCCAAGAACATCGTCATTAATACCGACAATGAAACCGGCGATTTTTTTCTTGGAGAGATTATCAAATACCGCCTTCGCCATGGTAGGAGTAAATTCTTTTGAACCAAGACCGTAGCGTCCGCCAATGATCAACGGGTCAGCGGAGAAATCTCCCGAAGCCCGCATTTCCGCGACAGCAGTGCGGACATCTTCGTAGAGAGGCTCACCTAATGAACCCGGCTCTTTGGTGCGATCCAGTACGGCAATCGCCTTTACTTTTGAAGGCAGGGCTTTTACAAACGCTTTCGCGTCAAACGGGCGGAACAGGTGGACTTTTACCATACCGGTTTTTTCGCCTTTGCTGTTCAGATAATCAACAGTCTCCTCGACCGTTTCCGCACCGGAGCCCATTATAATTATTACTTTTTCAGCGTCTTTCGCGCCGTAATAATCAAAGATGTGATATGTACGTCCTGTCATCTTGGCGAATTTGTCCATTTCTTTCTGCACAATTTCGGCAACTTTATCATAGTATTTGTTTACGCCTTCGCGTCCCTGAAAATAGGTGTCCGGGTTTTGAGCCGTACCGCGAATTGACGGGCTTTCCGGTGTAATACCGCGTTTGCGATGCTCCGCTACCAAATCGTCATCGATCATTTGATGTATCTCATCAAATGAAACTTCTTCTACTTTTTGCAGTTCATGGCTGGTGCGGAAACCGTCAAAGAAGTGCAGGAATGGAACGCGCGAACGCAATGTCGCGGCATGGGAGATAACTGCCATGTCCATTACTTCCTGAACACTGTTCGAGGCAAGCATTGCCCAGCCAGTCTGGCGGCACGCCATAACATCCTGATGATCGCCAAAGATTGAAAGGCTTGATGTCGCCAGGGCGCGCGCGGATATGTGGAATACCGTGGATGTGAGCTCACCGGCTATTTTGTACATATTGGGGATCATGAGCAGTAAGCCCTGAGAAGCGGTAAATGTGGTAGACAGCGCGCCTGTTGTCAGCGCGCCATGAACCGCCGCCGCCGCGCCGGCTTCGGACTGCAGTTCTATAACATCCGGGACAGTGCCCCAGAGGTTCTTGCGCCCTTGGACTGAAAACTCCTCTGAGAGTTCCCCCATCGGGCTGGAAGGGGTAATCGGATATATCGCGATTACTTCGCTCAACGCATGCGCCACATGGGCGGCGGCGTTATTACCGTCAATCATTACAATGTTTTCTTTAGACATGTTTTACCTCTGCTTTTTGGTGGATTAGACTATAGAGGATTTTATCATAGATTGGTGAATATTGACTAGTAGGGAACGCCCAATTTCCCCTAAAATCTCATTTTTTAGGGACGATTAAGCGGCTACCTCTGGCTTTTCCAGAAGACCTTTAATTCTGTTTAATAAATCTTCGCCTTCATAGGGTTTTGTGATTAAATCGGCGGCTCCTATTCTTGACGCATAGAGCTTTTCCCTTATACCGTCCAGAGAGGTCAAAAAGGCTATGGGGACATTCTGCAAGAGGCTTATACCCTTTATCTTATTATAGGTTTCCCAGCCATCCATATCCGGCATAAGAATATCCAATAAAATCAGGTTCGGGACAAGCCCTTTGGACAAAAGACCCAGAGCTTCCGCTCCTGATTTAACGGAAGTAACGTCATACTCCCTTTTTAGTATATTCTCCGCAATTACGAGATGAATTTCGCTGTCATCTACTAAAAGAATCTTTTTAAGGTCATTACCCATAGAACCGCCTCTCCATAAAAAAATAGTATGAAATAACTACCAGTATGATAATCAACATACTTAACTAATATAAATATAGCACAATTTTGGCATAATGAAAAGGAAAAATGATAAAATATTCCACTATTCATAGACCGTGAAATAAGCTATGCTGGTCTAATGAAGAATAAATGTTGGATATTTTTAGCAGTTTTAACTGCTGTAGCGGTTTTTTCAAGCTGTAAGGGAAACAATTCCGATTTTCCCAAAAGCGAACGGAATTTTGACAATGATGCGTCCTATGCTCTGGGCATGAATGTTGGGGCAGGCTTAAAGGACAGCATGCTTAATGACGGTATTATCCCGAATTTAGACGAATTTTTCCGGGGTATGAAGGACGGTATGATGGGCGGTAAAACACGGTTTGATATTGACGATGCCAGAGAAAGAATAAACGTCGCTTACGAAGAGATGATGCAGGAAAGGGACGCAGGTGCAATGCAAGAGGAAATTGCTTTTTTAGCGGAAAACGCGAAAAAACCCGGTGTAACATTAACACCCAACGGTTTGCAGTACGAGGTTATGGTTGAAGGGAACGGGAAAAAACCCTCCGCAAACGATATAGTCCGTGTACATTACGAGGGCAGATTAACCAACAATATGCTTTTTGATAATTCTTACGAACGCGGAGAGCCTATTGAGTTTGCCCTTAACGAAGTAATTACCGGCTGGTCGGAAGGATTACAGCTAATGAGCGTGGGCAGTAAATACAAGTTATATGTTCCCTCAGAAATGGGTTACGGTCAATACGGCAACGGACCAATACCGGCGTATGCTACACTGGTTTTTATTGTTGAACTTTTAGATATTGTTGAACAAGGAGAATAATATGAAAAAGACAACTGTTTTTTTGTGCCTTTTTTTAACTGTAACGGCATTGTACGCAAGGGCAATTCAGGAAGATTACAGCAACGCCGAAGAAAAAGCCCGTGTAAGTTATGCCTTTGGCATGGCAATTGGCTCAAATTATGATTTAGGTTCACTTGGCATTGACTTTGATTATGACGCATTAACCGAAGGCATAAGAGCGATGGTTGAGGGCAGAGAGCCAATGATAAGCGAGCAGGAAGCGATGGAGATTATAGAAACTGCCATGCATAACGCAATGGAAAAAATCTCCGAAGGAAACCGTATTATAGAAGAAGAGTTTCTCGCGAGGAACAGCCGGCGTTCCGGTGTGCAGGTAACGCCAAGCGGTCTCCAATACGAAATTATTAAAGATACGGAAGGCGAAAAGCCGGGGGCTGATTCTGTCGTCAGGGTAAATTATACAGGTACTTTTATAGACGGCAGTCCGTTTGATAGTTCCTCAAAAGAGGAAGGCGAGTATATTCCGCTGGAGCTGGTTATTCCCGGCTGGACAGAAGGAATAATGCTGATGAGCGTAGGCAGTTCATACCGTTTCTTTATACCGTCAAGTCTGGCTTATGGCAACGAAGGTATTCCATCGATTATTCCGCCGTATTCAACCTTGATCTTTACGGTTGACTTGCTTGGGATTGTTTCTGATGAAGAGTGGTCTGATTAACAGGTAACCTGATCCTAAAAACTGAACCTTCACCTGCGTGACTTTCCACTTCGGCTATTCCCTTATGAAGCAGGGCGATATGCCGGACAATGGAAAGTCCAAGACCGGTTCCGCCCGCTTCGCGGCTTCTTGCGCGATCCACCCGGTAAAATCTTTCAAAGATTCTCTGCTGATGTTCAGAAGAAATCCCTATCCCTGTATCGCGCACTTCAAATAACAGTTCATCGTTTTTCTCTCCTCTTAGGCTCGCGCTGACCCAAAGTTTGGATTTTCCGGGCGAATATTTTATGCCGTTGTCTATCAAGTTGATCAATGCCTGAATAATTAAAGAGCCAAAGAGATTTGCCTTCAAATCTTCCTGACATTTAACAATTATTTCAGTTTGTTTTTTCTTTGCCTGAGGTTCAACAGAAGAGACAGCTTCGTTGATCAAAAGTGAGACATCTAACTCTTCCATGTTGCGTGTATCTGTGTTGTTCTCCAAATCGGCAAGTATCAAAAGATCGTTGGTAAGGTTCTCCATGATACCGGAGTTCTTATAAATGATTTCCAGAAAGTGAATGTCTTGCTTTTCTGTTACGGTATCGAGCAGAGTTTCCGAAAAACCCTTGATAAGCTGAATCGGCGTACGCAGTTCGTGAGACACATTCGCGACAAAATCCTTGCGTATCCTTTCCAGCTTTACAAGACGGGTGATCTCCTGCAGTACAAGAACAACGCCGCTATTTCCGTTCCCGCCTGTTTTTACAAGAGGGGATGCATGCACCTGTAACTGTTGTTCCGTACCGGCGTGAAATGTAATTTCAACCTCGACGGGAACGCCGCCGCTAAGGGCTTTTTTTGCGGTTTCTACCAGTTCTGTAGAACGGACGGCTTCAAGGAGCGACATAGTTGTAATATCACGGTCCCCAAGATTAAAAAGTTCCCTTGCTTTTGGATTAACAAGATGTAGTTTAAGAGTACTGTCCATCGCAAAAACCGCCTCAGACATTCCGTTAAGGATCGCCGAAAGGCGCGCGCTTTCGGAGCTTGCCTGTTCAAAACGTCTGCTGACTTCCGTTGTTATTTCATTCATTGCTATTTCAAGACCGGTAAATTCCGTTAGCAGAGGCTCTTCTTCGGAATCAGACAGCAAAGCCGCTCCTTCCTTTACGATCTTTGCCAGCCTGCCAAATGAAGAAGAAAGCGATCTTGAAAATGTATAAATCGCCGCAAAAATAGCGGCAAACAATAAACACAGGATAAATATTAACGGAAGAAAATTTCTTTCATCATAAATATAGTTACAAAAAGCGATGATCAAAAGGATAAGCATCACGGAAAAGATCAAGGCGGCGGCGCTTAATGTAAGCAGGCTTTTTTTGAATATAGTCATGGTTATTCGTGTACTCTAAAACGATACCCTACTCCGCGGATTGTTTCAATCATGTCCCCGGCTTTTCCAAGTTTTTTTCGCAAGCCCAATATCTGCACATCAACAGAACGATCCGTAACAGGATAATCCGGTCCGCGAATTGCGCCGATGATCTGGTTGCGCGAAAAAACAATTTCCGGGTGTGACAAAAAATGTTTTAAAAGCGCGAATTCCGTGGCGAAGAGATCAAGCTGTTCCTCTCCGCAAAACGCTATATGACGCGAAGCATCAAGCCTAAGTTCTCCCTGTTGCCATGTATTAGCTGAAGCATTTGTGTCGTATTCTTCCTGCCGCCTAAGCCCCGCCCTAATCCTTGCAATCAGCACTTTGGGACTGTACGGCTTTACAACATAGTCATCCGCGCCCAATTCAAGCCCCGTAACAATGTCGGACTCTTCGCCCTTTGCCGTTGTCATAATTACCGGTATATTTATAAATTGCTCATTCTCTTTAATTTTTTTTAATACTTTTAAGCCATCAATGCCCGGCAACATTATATCAAGCAGTATGCAGTTGACCTTTTTTGATTTTAATATTTTAAGACCTTCTTCCCCTGTTTTTGCTTGCAAGAGTTTCCAGCCTTCCGTTGCCATTGAATGAGACAGTAATTCTTGAATAGCAGGATCGTCTTCTATGATGAGAATTACAGCCTTACTCATTCAACTCCTCATGCGTGCCTTCGATCATGTAAATAATAGCCTCGCAAATATTGGTGATATGATCCCCAAGACGCTCAAGCTGATTTGAAGTTTGAAGTATTTGAAGAGCGTTTTTTACAAGATCGGGTTTTTTTCTCATCAATTTTAAAATATCTTCTGTTAGAGCCTTATGCTCAGAGTCAATTTTACTGTCCATAGCGGCGGCTGAACGCGCCGCCCCTGAGTCCTGTTTCATAAACGCTGAAAGCGCGGCGCGAATCATAGCCTGCCCCGTCTCCGCCATTTTTTCCAGATGCTCCTGCGCCCTAAAAGGAGAATCGCCGCTCTTCGCGAGTTTTTTCGCGGCGCGTGCAAGGTGTACGGCATGATCGCCTATCCTTTCAATGTTGCTGGTCAGCTTAAAAATTGTTACCATTTCACGCAGATCGCGCGCCACAGGCTGTTGAGTAGCGATAACAATTGCCGCGTCATCTTCAATTCTTATTTGAAGGGCGTCTATTTCCGTATCATTGACGCGCACTTCCTTTGCCAGTTCCGCGTTACAGGTGCGAAGGGCGGTAAGCGCCTTACCGAGGTTCTCCTCTACCCTTGTCGCCATAGCTAAAATATCCTGTCGCAGACGACTCAATTCTTCCGAGAAAAATTTTCTTGTTTCCATTCTGTCCTCTCCCTTTAACCAAACCTTCCGGAAATATAATCTTCAGTCCTCTTGTCCTGAGGGTTTGTGAAAACGTCTTTAGTATTATTATACTCTATTATCTCACCTAAAAGGAAGAACGCTGTCCTATTACTTACTCTGGATGCCTGATGCATTGCGTGAGTTACCAGAATAATACTGAATTCTTTCTTAATTTCCCCGATAAGTTCTTCAATACGACCTGTGGCGATGGGATCAAGGGCGCTGGTCGGCTCGTCCATGAGGATGATTTCCGGCTCCATAGCGATAGTCCTTGCGATACAGAGCCTCTGCTGTTGTCCGCCGGAAAGCGCCTGTGCCGGTTTTTTCAGCCTGTCCTTCACCTCATTCCAAAGTGCCGCCTTTTTCAGCGAAGTTTCTACAATTTCCGCAAGAACATTCTTGTTCTTCACTCCCTGCATCCGCTGTCCATAAGCGACATTGTCAAACACCGTCATATTAAACGGGTTGGGTTTTTGGAACACCATCCCCACCTTGCTTCTCAGTTCCGTAACGTCCATATCGCCGTAAATGTCCTGCCCGTCCATAAGAACCTGTCCTGTTATTCTGCAGGAAGGAATCAGATCGTTCATCCGGTTCAATATTCTGATAAACGTCGATTTGCCGCAACCTGAAGGTCCGATAAGAGCGGCTACATCGCCTCTGTTAATTGAAAAGTTGATGTTTTTAAGAGCTTGAAAGTCACCGTAAAAAAGATCAAGATTACATACATCTATTGTATTTTCACTCATAGTATATCTCCAATTTTCTTTCTAAAGTTATGCGTAAGTATTTTAGTAGCAGTATTTATAATTACAACAAATATAACTAACACGCACGCGGTAGCGAAGGCAATGCCAAAATCCTCAGGGTGTACCGCTTCGTTTGTCAGATAGTACAGGTGGATTGTAAGAGTTCTGCCGGACTCAAAAATTGTGCGCGGCAGATTTTTCGCAAGACCGACCGTCAGCAGAACAGGGGCGGACTCTCCGATAACGCGCCCAATAGCGAGAATTACCGAAGTTAAAATTCCCGGAAGAGCCGAGGGCAGTACAACATGGACGGTGGTTTGAAACTTTGTCGCTCCAAGGGCAAGAGAACCTTCCCTAAAAGAGTCAGGAATTGATTTAAGCGATTCTTCTGTGGTGCGGATAATGACGGGAAGGATCATTATACTTAGAGTAAGAGAACCCGCGATAATGGACTGACCAAAACCCAAAATTCTGCAGAACACAAGAAGTCCAAAAAGACCGTATATGATAGAGGGAATTCCGGCAAGGGTTTCTACCGCAAGACGCAGAAGTCTGATAAAGGAAGAATTGCCCGAATATTCGTTGAGGAAGATCGCGGCGGCAAGTCCCACAGGAAGAGCGACCGCGATTGAAACAAGCACCACATAAAGAGTTGTTACAATCATCGGGAGTATGCCTGTTTCCGCGCTGGTAAGAAATGAAAGATTAAGGTAACCTGCTTGAGACTTAAATATATAAATTAAAACAAACAGAAGCGCGATAACGACGATCCCCGTAGATGCCGCCATAACAACATACAATGTTTTATCCAGTATTTTTCGTTTTCTTAGCTGATTCATAATTCCTGCTCCATGCGCCTGCGGAACCACAGAATAAAACTGTTAAGGATCAAAATAATCGAGAACAGCGTAACGCCGATTGAAAACAGCATCTCGCTGTGCCTGCCTGACGCATAACCCATTTCCATAGCGATTGTAGAGGTTAGCGTTCTAACGCTCGCAAGCGGATTAAGCGTAAGCTGAGGCGAATTTCCCGCTACGAGAATAACCGCCATAGTTTCACCAACCGCTCGTGAAATGCCAAGAATAACTCCGGCGATAACTCCTGAATTGGCGTGAGGCAGAACAACTCTCCATGCTGTCTGCATTTTGCTTGCACCTAACGAAAGGCTTGCTTCTCTTACCGACAGCGGAACCGCGCGTATTGATGTTTCGGCTATTGTAATTACTGTTGGCAGTATCATCAGGGCGAGAACGATTATGGCGGAAAGAAGCGTATTACCGGACGGAATGTTAAAAGCGTTTCTTACAAACGGAACTATTACCATAAGACCGAAAAATCCGTAAACTACCGAAGGAATTCCGGCGAGCAATTCAACGCCTGCGCGTACAATGGATGCGGCTTTATCCTTAAGAAACTCCGCCATAAAAAGAGCGCACAAGAGAGCGATTGGAACTCCAAGAAGGACAGCGCCTAAACTCGCGAGCAGAGTGCCTGCAATCATCGGGAAGATACCGAAAACTTTGTCTTTGCTTGGACGCCATTCAAGACCGCTTAGAAAACTCCAGAAATTGTACGGCGGTTCGGGGATAATAACATGTATCCTTTTCTGCAGAGCGGAAATCGCCGCAGTCCAGCTTACCGTATAAACATAAGCCTCCGGATATGTTATATCCACTTCGCTATTATGCGAAAAGATAAGTTTCTTCTGAGGGTCTTTTTCATTATTATTAATTGTTATATTCAGAGTTTCTTCTGTATCTCCCGAAGGGAAACTAATAGAAATATAATCTGCATTTTTTGGAATATATATAAATGTGTTATGATCTTTGTAAAACGTACCGTTAACGGTTATTTCGTCGATCCGCTGGGCAACCAACCGGATGCCATCAGCGGTAGATGTAAAGAACGGCATTGTCCCCTGTGCAAAAACAAATAACAGTATGGCTCCCAATGCCAGTACGGAAAAGAGAGCCATAACCGTTACCAGATGCTTAAAAAAGACATCCGTAAATTTTTTACGCTTCATGCGTTATTTTACAGAAATCCAGCTTCTTGAAACAATAGCCTGTCCTGCGGGACTAAGCATCCATTCGATAAAAGCGCCTGATTCAGCGCGTACATTGCTCCCTACAAGAACGATAAAGGGGCGTGCAATTCTGTATGTGCCGTTCACTACATTCGCGGTGCTTGCGGCAACTCCGCCAACAGAAATTGCTTTGACTGTGTTATCAACTGAGCCCAGAGAGATATAACCGATAACATCGGGGTTCTGCGCAACGCTGGCTTTGATTGCGCCTGTACTTGTAGATTCATTGGCTCCGGCAAGCAGTCTGCCCTGAAAGCCAACAAGCTCTTCAAAAGCGCCTCTCGTACCGGAACCTTCTTCACGGCTGATAACTGTAATTCTGGCATTTCTTCCGCCAACTTGATTCCAGTTGGTAATTGTTCCGGTATAAATGCCCCTTATCTGATCGATTGTAAGGTTAGCTACAGGATTGTTGCTGTTAAGAATAACCGCAATACCGTCAATGGCGATTGTAACTTCTCTTAATCCCCTGCCCTGCTCAACAGGCGTAAGCTCTCGGCTTGACATACCAATTTGGTAAAGCACGCCGGTATTATTGATTCCGTCGCCGGAACCGGTTCCGTTAATATTTACCCTGATGTTTGGGTTGAGCCTTTGATATTCGGCGGCAAGCAATTCCATTAATGGGGTTACAGAAGTTGAGCCGCCAACTTCGATTGTGTAGGGAGCATTGCTTTTTTCTCCGCCGCCTATGGCAAACGCGCCTGTCAAGGCAAATAATGCCATTAATACTGCAATAACTTTAATCTTCATATTTTCACTCCTTCGTAAAAAGTTAAGAAAAGGGTGGTTTTTATTTGTTAATGATAAGTGAGGGGATTGTTAAAATTTGGTTAAATCGGGGGGAGGGTTTATGAGGCTGTGCCGGCTGTATCAAGAATATCATTACCATTTATAAGCTACAAATCCGGCACTTGATATCCAAGTACCATCTCTTTTTATTTCAATTGTGTTATGCGTATTTATTTAGTTTTTATTTAATAAATGGAATTTCATAAATAATTTTTAAAACTTCTCCATCATCTTCCCCGGTAAAAAATTTTATTTTAAACTGCCCATAAATATCCACACCCCATTGTGAATAAACAAATACATTATTATACTCTTGAAAATAAAAAGGTCCTAATATTTCCCATATATAATTGATTGGTTTTCCTACTTTTATTCTATGTTCTAATTCAATTTCAGACAAATCATATTCATCGGCATCATATTGATACCACGACCATGCAACTGACGGAGTAATATCATCTATTTTATTTTTTATATCATTATATAATTTAATAATATGATTAAACAGATTATCTTGTAATTTTACTGTTTTGCCGTTAAAATAATATGATTCCTGAATACTTTCGGTTCTTGATTGTTCTTCATAAGAACTGCCCACACCATCTTTGAGATCATAAACATCCATATTTAAAAGCCATACTCCATTGTTTTCATAGGCGCTTTTAACATTTACAATAATAGAACTTGTATACATATCATTATCGCCAACATCAGGGCGATATGTACTGTCTTCACCGGCAATATAAAAAGGGAATTCCCTTACATAAAAAGCGTTAACCCATTCTTCTCTATCCGGAGATATTTTATACCATAAGTCTACAACACGCCCTTCCGATATTAAATCGCCGGAACCTTGTTTGTCATATATTTGAAAAATATCTCCGAATTTCTTTGTCTGGATAATTGTGCCATTAATAGAAGGAGATGATCTTACAGTTAATACATCCGTTATATTTATTGATTCGCTAAAACCAAATACTAATTGATAGTTTTCAATGCGCTTTTGCACGTTATCATCATAATATTCAACACGCATACTATTGTGCATTGGATAATAATACCTGTGCATCAGCTTGTTATAGTTCCCCAAAAAAAACGCTATTTCAAAATAATCACCGTGCAGAAAGTCATTTCCAGCTTTCCCGGAAATGTTTCTTGTATTTTCATAATATTCATCCTCATTAATGCTTTTCCCATTAATGAATATACTGTCATGGTTAAATTTTAATATAACTCCTTCATTCCTGCGATCTACCCAACCTTCAGTCTCACGTGAATACGAACTATCCAATAACCAAATCCCATGAATCCATTTTGGAGGATTTATTCTTGACTCAGAATCTATTTGTTGCTCACCCATACTTCCGTATAATTCAAATTCTGATTTATCAATTTTCTGAATGTGATCATTTTTTTTACAAGATATTACGGGAAAAACTACAATAAACAAGCAAAATATCAAGATTTTGCAATGAAATTGATTAAAAAATCTATATAATTTCATTTATTTATCTGCCCCTATTATGTAGGCGCTTATATCATCTGATATATTTTTACTTTTGTCAAGTCTTTTTGAAGAATTTCATAAATATTATTTTGCCTTACGTTTTGGTGTTATATGACGTTTGGAGTATGTAATAGGGCAATGCGGAACATTGTTCCATTACCACCACGGAATAAACATCATTAAAATAAACCACAATGGTGAAAACCAATCCATTTGCGTCCATTTTGAGGCAAGATAATCTATATATTGATATTCTATTTCTCCGCCATCAAAACTGTAAGCTATCATCGCTCTAACATTTATTTCTTTATTTTTTCCTGCCCAGCGTGAAAAAGGTTTTATATTTAAATAAGGAAGAAAACTATATGTAAAACCTTTAATCCATTCTATATCATTAACAAAAAATATGTCAACATTTTCTCCATTATAATCTATTATGTATTCTTTATCTATTTTATATTGAATATTTTTATCGTTATATTCAAAATCAATATAATACAAATAGAACTTTTTATGTCTCTCATCCAACAAAAAAGACAACCATGTATGTCTATCATCCTCCCAAAAAAATATTGAAAAAGGTCTTTGAAACGCTGTAGGCGATCTTTCGATTGATTTTTTATATTCTGATTCATACTCTGGAGGTACGCTATCCCAATGTGATTTTTCAAGAGAATTATCTGAAAGGTAATATGTTGTCTTTGGATACAATGTTCCAAAATGAGCCTCCGCAGAGCAGAGCTCTACGGTATCTTAAACGTTGAGTTATATCAAGCGGAGGCTCGTTCGAGAGGAAATTTATTATACCGTCTGGTTTAATACCAA
>JAIRUQ010000030.1 GCA_031254315.1 Treponema sp. | reverse complement strand
AATTATTATGAAGATGGCTGGCAAACAATTACCTTTAGTAGCACTCTCTGTGCTATCGAAGTAGCCGGAGACGGAGAATCGTTCACCCTTACCAAAAAAGGTAACTCCGGTAGTGATTTATTACCGGGCACGTGGGTAAAGACTGAATACTGATTAACGTATACGCAACGGTAGCAGATACCGAATTTGTCTAGCGAAAACGGTAGGAATCTATTGCCAAAAAACGTAAAAACCGCCTATAATGGGGGTGTAGTGGACACGCAAAGGTGACAGGTACCGTTTCTGATTTATATTTTTCGCCCGTTAAGGCGGAAAAATCAAAATTAAGGAGGAATTTTAAGATGAAGAATTTTCTATTGATAATGACGGCGGTAATAGTCTTTTCAATGGCGGGTTGTGCTTCCTTTATGGATGACGTTGTGATGGGTACATTTCGGGCTGTTGGAAATGATTTTAATCAGACAGTATCGCTTATCGGTACATGGAGAAATGATGAAACTGGTTTGCTAACGACATATAACTCTGATGGAACAATCACACAGCAGTTAAGGAATACTACTAACAACAGCATCGTCACATCTTCAGGCAGTACATGGAAAACAGACGGTAATAAATTGACAATAACTGCAGAAGGCAGTAGCGTTGGCGTAACTGTTACATTCAACATAACCGATAATAAGCTTACTTTGCAGTATGAAGGGATGGTCATCACATTTACCCGCCGATAGGAGACGCAAAGGTATTTGATACCGTAATGGTATCAAATACCCAAATCGCCTAGCCCTCTGAAACAACTAAACTTTACTCCATAATTATTTATATAAAGAATCCATTTAACAGGTGGGGGTACGCCCCAACGACATCTATCGCACGTATCTGCCGTTTTTTATGGCAGATACTTGTTTTTAGAAGAGTTTTTTCACAAATTTAAACTGAAAAACCTTCAAAATATACAAATTTTGCCTATTTCTTCATTTTTATGCCAAAAACAACGTCATAATTTGATTTATATGCCGATATATATAATAATTAACTAAATGGCAGAAACAGCAGATATTACTAACTATACCACCACGCTTCAAGAAGTCCTTATAACCAGAAAAGACTGGCTGGACAGGTCTGAATTGGTAAGACTCAAGGAGAATCTTAGGGCATTTCAAGTATCATACGCTTCGTTGTATAACATCTTTTTAAAGAAAAAACTGATAGATGAAGACCCCTATAAACAAGAAACAAAGATCAGCGAACTCGAAGTGCCGGAAAGCGGGGCTTTTCAAGAGGCAAAACGTATTGAACAGCTTTCTGTCCGCCTTTCTAATTTTGACAACCAGTTGGACTTTTTGGTCAATTTTTATCAGTTGGGCATGGATTTCCTTAATCTTGACCGTATTAAGAGGATTGTAGGGCTTGTCAGATATATCGACTGGACAGGTCTTTCACCGGATTCGCAGTCCCTCATGACAAAAGCAGTCTCGGAAATGGCAAATACTTCAAAGGTAGGCGTTGATACTCTCACCCTCAGTATTATTGGGGAAAGTCTTTCAAAATTGTCTAAAACAACTGTCATTGTGATGACTATATTAAAAGACCTGAATAAGTATTTTAGAGAAGAGTATAAAGCCGGTATGCGTCAGAGCATTACCCAAAGTATGTCCGCAAGTGAAGCTACACCGGAAAACATCAAGAAAAAAATGCCTTCGGCAATGCCGGGGTCGCCTTTTTACAGGGAACTTATAGAAGAAATTATCAAGGAAGATTATTCCGAAAACGGCACTGACCTAAGAGATGGCGTTTTAAATTCTCTTAGGGTTGTGGAGACCAAGCAAAAAGCGGCAAAAGCCGCCGTAAACTATAAAGCTATCCTTCTTGACGGCATTCAGGTCATTGGCGGAGCGTCAAACTCGCTTGCAGAAATCTCCGCAAAACTTGCCGACAACCAGGCGGTAATGGATAGCCGTAAAAAGTCCTTTTTTGAAACAATCAAAGAATTGATCAGGCAGATTACTAACGCCGAACCGCCTGAAGTCATCTACAATGTGGAATTTGTTGATGCAACCAAGGGAGTTCCTGTGAAAGAAAAGGTATATTTTCACAGTTTTATGAGTGATTTAGATAAAAAAACAAAAATTTTGACAAGTTTTGTCCGCGGTCCGGCGTATACTAAGCTTTCCAACATGACAGAAGAACAAATTATCGGCTATCTTGAAAGAAATATCAGTGATGTACAGAAAATTCACAAGACTTTGGGCGCTTTGGACGACTTTTTTAAGGCGAATGTAGTTCCGGCAGACCGCGGAAAGATCAAGGGAATAAAACCCGAATTGTCGGCGTTAAAAAATACTTTTGTAAAGGCAAACCAGCTACGGTACGACTACAGCGCCCAGAAAGAAGAAGAAGAGCAGATGAAACGGCTTGGTGTCAATGTTTCCGCACCTACGTCTTCTGAAACCGATCATGCCGCCCCTCCGGCAACTCCTCCGGCGCCCGCACCCGCGCCTTAAAATGGACTTGTACTTCTCCCCGAACAACCTAAAAAAATGTTTATCTTTTCTGCAAAAAACGAGAATTTTATGGGTTTTTGTGTAATAATTAATCCGATAATTAAATGAACGGGGAGACATTTTCAAAATTCGGTTAATTTTGAAAATGTCTCTGGAAAAATAGGCAAATAGTCTATTTTTCCTCTAAATCTAAGGTTGCTTTTTCAAAACTGGAATTTTGAAAAAGGCTCAGGTAGTAAGTTGTCTACATTTTTAAAGCCGCTGGTTGCGCTGGGAATTACGATCCTCATTTTTGCCGGGTTTTTCATTCTGGTAGATACTGAACTATTGGACTTAGTCCAGACGCGCTTTTATAACCCTTCTGTCGTAAATACTTATGTTAAAGAAAATTCCATAGACGCTGAGATTATTCAAAACTGTATTTTTGAACTACAAGACAAATTTGCAGAAACATTAACAGAGTCGGCAGTCCGCAGTAGTTTTTTATACAACCAGAGCGCAGGCGATATTTATGAACGTTCCCGTATTTACGGAATACTTTCGGAGACGATAGTAGGACTTCAATCCATACAATTTGTTGACACCAACGGGTTAAGAATACACTATTCCACTTCCGCCCGCGATATAATGAGTCAGGACGTAAGTTCTACCGCCTATCGTAATTACAATGAAGACCCTCTGGCTCTGCCTTATGATATGGTAAGCGTTGCAGATGGCGACAGTGCAAAATTTTTCATGGATGAACAAAACGACAGAATAATTTATTCTTATCCTTTTAAAGATTCAATGGATGTTTACCGTGGAACCGCACTTTTTACCGTATCAGCCAAAGCCTTGTTAGAAAGACTTGCGGAGCATGGACGTCTTAAAATCAGTGATAATGTTTCGTTAGTAAATAATCCTGTTGGAATTCTTTTGGGAAGCCCGGAAACTTCGAAATCGGCTATTATCAAAAATGTTTCCGAAGTATGGAATGAAGGCGTACAGGGGCGCATTACACTTGACGCTAAAGATTCAGGTGTTGTATTTTCGTTAATTTCGCTTAAAACGGAGCGCGGCATATATTTTGGACGTTTGATTAACGATGTTCTGTTTTCAATTTCTACGCCGATGAAACTCATTCTGAATATCTCCATATTTTTTACTTTCTACCTGACATTATTCTTTGTTATAAACGCAAAACCAAATCCTGTAACTGTTGTACGAAACCGGATGAGACGCCTGCGTGAAAGTCTTTTTGATCAACTGTATGTAAATAAATCCGCAGAAGAAAGAGTTAGTTGGATATTGGAACTTGAACAGCGCCGGGACGGGATTCATTCACAGTTAAAAGGCAGTCTGAAATTTAAGAAGCAACAGGAAGAAAGCATTAATCGCATCATTGATGATTTGTGGGATGAATTGCTTGCCGTTCTTAAAGTTGGAAGCGGTCTTGTCATGCCATTGTCTTTTGATGCTTCTGCCGTTAAACCTGTTGCAGATGAAGTTTCTGTTTCCGGCGAAGCGGAGGAGCTTGAAGAAATAATTGAAGAAGCTGAGGCAATAGAAGAAGCCGGAGCCGTTGATGAGATCGAAGAGATTGGCGAAGTCGATGAGATTTATGAAACCGGGGAAATCGAAGAAGTTGAGGAAATCGCTGAGATTGAAGAAATAGAAGAACCGGTGGAAGTTATAGATGAAATTTCAGCAGAAAAAGAGCCTGAAGATAATGTAATTGACATAGCCCTGAGTGAGGCTATGGAACCTCCAAAGTCAAAGACCAAAGGGCTTCTGGAGCGGGCAGACAAATTAGAAAAAAAGCCCCCCAAATCTTCCAAATCCAAAAAGGGTCTTCTTTCTGTTGCCAGCAACAAAGCAAAAATAGAAATGCCTGCGGCTATGTCCGGCAAAGGGCTTCTTGCCCTTGCGGATGAATCCCTAACAACGGATGTTTCTGCTGACACTGACACTAGCGCTCATGAAGGGGGGCTTCTTGCTTCCGCGAGCAAATACGCTAATATGGACATTCGCGTTTCGCCGGGGCTTCTGGACTTTACAGACGAAATGGAAAGTACCCGTGAGTATCTTGATGATGACAATGATATTCAAGATGTCACTTTGGAAGTGAACGTAGTTTCTCCGTTCCAGTCAATGTTTTCGTCTTTAGAAAAAACAAAAAAAACAAGAAAAACAAAAAAAAAGTAAACTTTCTCTCCGGCAAAGATGACTCGTCATTTGATCATCCGGTACTGCCCAATGTCTAAATATTTTTACGTTGGGTAGATATGCTGGGCTTTACTTAATTAAGCTGTTAAATGTCTGTTTTATATATAAAATACAAATACTCAAATGAATCGCCCAGAGAATTCTTTTACGCGCCAAGGGATATAATACGAGTCAATTAAAAACAAGAGAGAAAAATGATAGAGATTTATGGATTTAGCTTGGAAAACCGCTATCTCATCAAAGCAAGCGGGTTGATCGTTACGCCGTTTCTGTAAACTATAAAGTGCAAATGCGGACCGGTACTCTGTCCTGTGTTACCGACATCGCCGATACGCTCTCCCTGAGCGACATAAGCGCCTGTTCTTGTCCGTATTACACTAAGGTGTCCGTAAGCTGTGCGGTAACCTGAGTGGTGGTTGATCATGATATAATTCCCAAGAACTCTGTCAAAGCCGACTGCGCTGACTCTGCCTGCCATTGCCGCCCTGACCGGTGTTCCGAGGCTTCCCCTTAAATCAATCCCGTTGTGAAATTGACGGATGCTTCTGTTAAAGGGGCTTCTTCTGTAGCCGTAGTATGAAGTTATTGCTCCGGGGACAGGTCGTATAAATAAATCGCCGTTAATTTCCTGCAATTTTGAGAAGTCAAGCCGCGCTCCGGGGATAAAAATATCCGTTCCGGCAACAATTTTTTCGGAAAATATTTCATTTACAGTTTGAATTGTCCCGCTGTCTGCCTTGTAGCTTTCAGCTATAGAATCTATGGTTTCTCCGTTTTTGACAGTGTGTAAAATACCGTCCTGATTTGGGATTTTTAATACGCTCCCTATCTGTAGAAGCCGCGTGTTTCTTATATTATTTACAGAGATTATTGAATCCTGATTTAACCCGTATTCAACGGCAAGACCTATGATGTTTTCATCGGCTTCAACAGTATGGGAACCGTAAAGGAGCATAACAGGTTTTGTGAAAGATTCAGGCTCTTCGGCGGCTTCAAAGGACGCCGGGGTCATTACAATGCCGTCTTCTGACTCTGCAACGGCTTCCTCGGAGACATAACCCCCGCCAATGCCATGTTCCTCGGCGGCGGCAGACCCTTGTTTAATGTATTGACCCGGATTTAGTAAAAAAATCAGGAAAAAGACAGCCGCCAGCCTAAAAACGTACTTGCCTGTCCGCTCATTTTCACGAAATAAAAACATACCTTAATTCTAACCTTTTTTTCCTTATCATGCAAGATCGCCGCCGGAAACCTCATTTTCCAGTATTTTCAATAAATCTCGGATTTCTGCCGCCTGTTCGTATTCTTCCTCGGCGACAGCCTGTTCCAATTGCTCTTTTAAGGACTTATATTTATCATCGGTATCTTCTTCATCATCTATAAAGAAAGTTAACGGCACTCCGGTCTGCTCTATAATGGAAGAAGCCATGTAAATAGGGCATTTTTTACGGGTTGCGATGGCAAAAGCGTCGGAAGGGCGGCTGTCTAGGATTAGGGGTTTTTCCTTAGTATATTCGCCCCCTGTAATAATAAGGCGGGCATGGAAAACATCGTCTTTTAGCTCGAAAACTTCTACCTTTCTTATTGACAGATTTACATGAGCAAGCATATTGAGGAGCAAATCATGGGTATGCGGACGGGAGAGTGGGAGCCTTTCCTTGCCAATCAAAATTGACTGCATTTCCAGAGTGCCAATAAAAATAGGGACAGCAACTTCCATGTCTTTTGGCTTTAAAAGCAGGGCATTCCCGTGGCTTGTTTTGAGAATAGACCATATTTCGCTAATGTGCATATCTTTCATGGTTTCCTAACTTATAAGTTTAATAAAGCCTTTAAGTAGCTCACGTCCGCTCTCATTTATGTTACATCCGGCAAAATCATTGGAGACAAAAATATCCTGCATCTCTTTTAATAAAGAGTGTCCCTTTTCTTCCGCTTCTTCAAAAACCCCGGAGTCTTTTAAGGCGTTGATCAAATCATCTACTTCCTGAACGGCGGCTCCGTCTGTTTTAGCGACATGGAAGCAATAAAAGACCATTCCGTGCTTTTCGGGGTATTTGTTCAGGTACATAAGGACGGGAAGCCCTTTTTTCCCTTCAACCACATCGTCGCCTCTCCTTTTTCCGGGGACTCCGGTTGTCAGGTTTTTTACATCATCCAGTATTTGAAACCCAACTCCCATCCTTTCCGCCGCAGAACCCATTAACTGCGCCGCTTGCGGCGTTGCGCCTGCTATAAGCGCTCCCAATTCTGCCGCAAGACGGGCGAGGCTTCCTGTTTTCATAGCCGCCATCAAATAGTATTCTTCAATACTGGGAACAAGGGAAATATTGCGATGCCAGTTTATATCCATTGATTGTCCCAGATGGAGTTTTCTCATGCAATCTGTCCAAAGTTTATAGATAGCATCCTTGTTTTTTAATTCGCAGGAATCTATGCAGGATGATGATAAAAAGTAAAAAAAAGAGCCTAAATTTATCGCTGTATCAACTCCGTAAATACTATGAATAGCCGGTTTGCCGCGCCGTTCGTCGGAGTCATCTTCAATATCATCGTGAATTAGGCTTGCGTTATGACTGAACTCCAGCAGGGGCGCAAGTGGAATGGCTGAATCTCCGCCGCCGAAAGTTTCACAGACAAGCGTCATAAATAAAGGACGCCAGCGTTTGCCGCCGCGCGAAAGAATATCGCGAAGCGGAGCAAGCAATGAGTGTATTGTTTCCTCGTTTATTCTTTTTCCGATGCCGGGAAATACCTTTTCCGCCCATGCTGAATCCGCTGTTTCAGGAAGCCAGCGTTTCAACTCTGCCTCGATTTTTTCCAGCCGCTGTGTATATTTTTGCTCCATAAGACTATTATAATAGATATAAATGGCTGATTACAAGAAACCTGATCACTGGCAACAAAAAGCGCGTAAAGAGGGTTATCCTGCCCGTTCTGTGTACAAGCTCCAAGAAATCGAGCAAAAATACGGTATTTTGAAAAGTCGCGCGGGCGGTTGCCGTGTACTCGACCTTGGGGCGGCTCCCGGAAGCTGGAGTCTCTATATACTGCGAAAGCCGGATGTTGAAAAAAACGGCTTTCTTGCCGCCGCCGACCTTTCGCCCCTTTCCCGCGAATTCGACAAGGGTCTTTTTGACGGAAGCAATTTTTTCTTTATTCAGGGCGACATAACTTCCGCTGAGGTTAGGGAAGCTCTTTTGTCGAAGGGTCCCTACTCAGCGATAATTAGCGACGCGGCTCCCAGCACAACGGGCAACCACACGGTGGACGCCGCCCGTTCCCTTGAGCTTGCCGAAACAGTCCTCTCTTACGCTGAAAACGCCCTTGCAAGCGGCGGCAGTCTGGCGGTTAAGGTTTTTCAGGGCGGCGAGAGCGGCGATCTTCTAAAACGTATGAAGGTACTTTTCCAGACGGCGAAGAGCTTTAAGCCGCAGGCTTGCAGAGGCGAATCGGTAGAGACGTACTTTATTGGATTGGGGTTCACCAAGCAACCAAAAATTTAGACGCTAGGCTTCTACCCTAAACCTTGCTATGTCTTCGCTTAAAGCGACAATATTTTCCCTGTTCTCATGTGTGATTTCTTCTACTCTTACGAAGGCATTGGCAATTTCTTCTGCGTTATGTGTCATTTCGTCCATATTGCCGGCAACTTCACCTGTAATACGTTTTAGCTCACTGCTTTGAGTCATTACTTCTTTGCTTTCCGATGTCATATCGGAAGAGGCTTTTCGCACCAAATTACTGACGCTGTTTAATTGAGTTATGGCTTCCAATATTTGACGGCTACCTTCGCCCTGTTCTTCCATTGCGTTGCGTATCTGAGTCTCCTGATTTGATACTGTCTGCACTTCCTGTTGGATTATTTCAAACTGTTCAATAACAACGCCTGTCGATTTTGTGATTAAATCGATCATTGTCTTGATTTTTTTAAGAACCGAAATAATTGTTTTGGACTGACTGCTTGAGTTTACCGCCAGCTTGCGGATTTCATCGGCGACAACGGCAAAGCCTTTTCCCGTTTCACCTGCATGCGCCGCTTCAATTGCCGCATTCATCGCAAGCAGATTGGTCTGGCTTGCAATTGTCTGCATTACCGAGTTAATCTGCAAAAGCCCCTCCGATTCTCTCGCTATTTCCTGAATGTCGGCGGAAACTTTTTGCAGGTCAGCCCTGCCTGCCTCTGAAGATTCAGAAAGCGATGTAATGTTAGCTGTATTTTTTACCAGCGTATGAGTTACAGATTGGATGTTCGCGATCATTTGTTCAATAGCCGCGGAGGACTGCGCTACGTTATTCGCCTGAACTGTTATGTGCTCATTGAGTTTATCAAGACCGGAAATAATATGTTCCATAGAATTAGCGGCTGTATTAACTTTGTCCGACTGTGACAAAATCTGCTTCATCATTCCCTGAACGTTAGAGTTAATATTTTCCACGTCTCTTTTAGTTGTCTCTGTGTGTGCGGACAATTCGTCGCCTGTGTCTGACAGAGAGATTGTTTTGCCCTTGATTGCCCTGATAAGCTCTCCTATTCTTTCAAAGGTAAGGTTGAAGAATTGTCCCAGAGTGCCAATTTCATCCCGCCTGCTGAATTTAAGCCGCTGTGTCAAATCCCAATCTACAGAAATGTGATCAAGGGTTTCTACCATGTCATTCATCGGCTTGATCATCAGTGATATGTATATATAGAAGATTATGAAAATAATGGCGATAACCGCCATCATTGCTAGGAAAAGCAGGGTCATAGTGCTTATTATGGCATCTAAAATACCGACATGATGTACAGCGGCGATATACCAGTTCAGTGAAGGTATTTCACAAATGGCAACTTCGCCAATGGGTGTGCTGAAAAAAACACTTTGACCGTTTTTTATTTCTTTCGATTTTTCAAAAATAAGTTCACCGGTTGTTTTTTCACCATCTTCCCCTCCGGTATAGCCTAAGCTTGGAACCTTGTCTAGTTTTACTTTTTCTGTGACGAGTTTTATATCTTTCGCTCCGGTTATTTCTCCCTCCATGTTAAAGAAATACAGAGTCGCTTTACCTGAATAATTCTTGTATATGGAATCAATAAAAGCTGAGAGATTAATGCCTGTTCCAAGTATGCCGATGGGTCTGCGTCTGGAGTCATGAACCGGCGCATTGATCCAGAGGTTGGTTACATCCAAGTCAGGATTGTAATTAATATTGAAATTATATTTTTCAGATTGATTAAGGGTCATTAAATACCAGTAATTATTGGGATCGTTTATATCAAGCGTATGAGAATAGGCGTCATCGGAATAGAACCCTTTATCCACATCGTTTACCCAAAACACTGAGTTGCCCGCAAAAGCTCTGCGGTAGCCGGCAATTTCTTCAAAGGCGGTTCTTTCCAGTTCGGCATTGGTAGGATTGGCAAAGTACCTTTGTATAATGGGAGAATCTGCCATTTTCATGGCAATGGCAATTTCACCGTTTACCGATGCTTCAAGCTGTATTCGTTCAGCTTCCACATCTCTTGCCAGCTCACTGCCCATGTTCTCTCTGGCAATTCTCCACATTGAAAGCGTAAATACTATACTTCCGGCTATAAAAATAATAGCAAACAAAATTATCGAAAAAATTAGGACACTGCGTCTTATTGATGTCCGGTTCTTTTTTTTATCTGTATCTGATGGTGCGGAATTACTCATTAATAGACTCCTTTGTTTATGAAAATATCACATAATTACAAATCAATCAATATTAATGTCATTTTTCTTAAAATCCCTCATTTGACTAAAGGTTTGAAGTTCGGAACAAGTTTGTTTACAAAAGTATCTTTTAGCCTTACAATAATTGAAAACTATATTATAGGAGTTTAATATGGCAAAAACCGAAATTGACAAACTAGATTATATTGTCAGGCTTATTCTTACTATTTTCCTTGATCCTCTTGTTCAGGGAATTAACCGCATACTCAGGGGAAAAGTGATTATCGGGCTTATTTGGATTATAACCGGAGGTCTCTTCATCATAGGCTGGATTATCGATATTTTTACTATGTTAACACGTAAGAATATTACCTTCCTTGCATGATGGTACACAGGGGATTAACTATCCCCTGTTTTTTAAGTAATTTCGCTCTTACATTGTTTGTCTTAATATGGTATAATTTTTTCGTATTATCACTCAAAAAAGGCGGAAAAATATGATTATTTTAACTTTGAATTGCGGTTCTTCATCGGCGAAATACCAGGTTTTTGACTGGGAAACCAGAGACGTTCTGGCTGTCGGCATTGTAGAAAAAGTGACGATTGGCGGCTCTTTTATTACCCATAAAGCAAAGGGCAAAGATGAGGTTGTCCTAAACCATGACTGTCCAACGCACACAGATGCGGTTGACCTCATCATTAAAACTCTGACAGACAAGGATATGGGCGTAATCAATGATATGTCCGTAATCAAAGCCGTAGGACACCGCGTTCTGCACGGCGGTATGAAGTTTACCAAGAGCGTCATTGTAGACGATGCGGCAATGAACGCCTTTAACGAAGTTAAAGATTTGGGACCGTTGCACAACCCCGCCAACATCATGGGAATAGAGGCGGCAAAGAAGGTGCTTCCAAAAGTGCCGCATTGCGCCATCATGGACACGGCATGGCATCAAACCATGCCGCCTGAATCCTACATGTACGCGGTTCCCAAAGAATGGTACGAAAAATTTCAGGTGCGCCGTTACGGTTTCCACGGGACGAGTTTTCTCTACACGGCAAAACGCGCCGCAGTTCTTTTGGGACAAGACCCCTTCAAAACCAACGTGATAATCTGCCACCTTGGAAACGGCGCGTCCGTGAATGCTGTAAAAGACGGCTGTTCTTTTGACACTTCAATGGGAATCACTCCTCTTGAGGGGCTTGTAATGGGGACGCGCTCAGGCGATGTTGACGCGGCTCTTCCTTTCTACGTTATGCGAAAAACAGGCATGAGCGCCGCAGAAATCGAAACCGCTCTTAATAAAAAGTCCGGTCTTCTTGGACTAACCGAAAAACTTACGGACAGAAGGGACATTCAAGCCGCCGCAGTCGCAGGCGATAAGCAGGCTTTGCTTGCGCAATACATCGAAGCTCACCGTGTTAAAAAGTACATTGGAGCGTATCAGGCGGTTTTAGGCAGGGTAGACGCGCTTGTTTTTACCGCCGGAGTTGGCGAGTTTGCGTGGTTTATGAGGGAAAAGATTCTCAATGGGCTTGAGGGCATCGGGGTTGTTTACGATCCAAAAAAAAATGAAATGTCGCATACCAGAAATACCGAAACCATTATCAGCAAGCCGGAGTCGAAAATCCCCATCTATATCATCCCGACAGATGAAGAACTCGTGATGACAGAAGACGCTTTCGCGCTGATGCAGGGCACTTACGACATTCACACTAATTTTACATATTCTTTCCAAAGCAAAAATTATGTGAACAAGGGGCGCGCCGAGGGATTGAAGCACGAACTTGAAAAAAATCCGGATTTGACAAAAATTATTGCAAATCCAAAATAAAATAGGATAGGAGGAGAGTCTTTTCAAAACTAACCGAACCAAAGGTTGCAGTTTTTGAAAATGTCTCAGATTTGGGTATATTTTGAATTCGAATAAAAAAACTGAATTACTCTGCATTGGCAATCCGCTTGTCGATGTTTTTGTAGAAATGGACAGCAGTCTCGCAAGGAAGTACGGCATTATTGAGCCGGTTCAGCACATTGACCGGAAAACGGCTGAAGCTATTTTGCGCGAACCTTCGATCAATTTTGAAAAAGCGGAAAAAAGTTCCGGCGGCGGCGCGGCAAACGTAGCGAAGATTGCCGCAATGCTTGGAATGAAGTCCGCGTTTTCCGGCTGTACGGGGCATGATGAACTTGCCGGAATCTTCGAGGAAGAAATTACAAACGCAGGCGTCTGCGCCATGCTTGTAAAATCAGATGAAAAGACAGGTTTGTGTTTTGCCTGTAAAATCGGCGGCGAGACCAGATTCGCGGCAGCCCCCGGCGCGGCATTGGATTTAAACGAAACCAATGTCTCTGTGGAATTAATTGACAGTGCGGAAGTTGTTGTATTGGACGGTTATATTCTCGATCGCCGCTCTTTAGTACAGCACATTTTATTAATAGCGAGCCACCGGGGGATTCCGGTCGCGTTGGACGTAGCTTCGATTTTTCAGGTTAAAGCAAAAGCTGAAGAAATCCTCACCTACAGCAGAAACTTTCCGCTATTTATTTTTATGAACGCCGATGAAGCATTAGCTTTTAACAGCACAGTCAGAAAAAGCCGCGATGTGGAAACAAGTTTAACGGAAAAAGAAAAAGAAGCGATAATCTTGCGTGATATTTGCCCAATGCTGAAGGTTATTACCGACGGCGAATTATTCCCGATTGTCGTTGTCAAACTGGGAGGGCGCGGCGCTGTAATAGTAGCGGGCGGCAACGTATTCCGTGAAGAAACTTTTACAATCACTCCACGCGACACGATTGGTGCGGGAGACGCTTTCTGCGCGGCTTTTGTTTCGGCATGGATACGCGGCAAATCAATTTCCGAATGCGCCGCGCTTGGTAACAAAGTCGCGCGCGAAATTCTTGAAGTGCCGGGAACGCACATAAAGAGCGGAAAACTTAAATCGTTTGCGAAGATTTTGAACGCCCAATAAGGCACAGCGTAGCTGTGTGGATGAATAAGCCAGCACGGCGTGGCGCTATAGAAGGTTAACGAGACGAATAATGCGCGAGGACTTTAGTCCGAGTAGCGCCCCCTCACTTGAAAAGCAAATCCATTAATTAGGGGCAAAATGTACATCAAAAATAAGTTTTAGAACAGCGTCTTTTAAAAACAGCAAAAAAAACAAATTTTTTCTGTTTTCGAGCAAGCAAAATGCCACTTGCACACCCATATATAGTTATGAAAACATTTTACAAACTAACAACTGTCTTCGCTCTGGCTCTTCAGCTTGTTTCCTGCGGAGATATTCTTCCCTCAAGGTACGCTCTACAATTGCCAAAAGTACCTGAGAGCTGGCTGTCCCTGCTTGGCGAACCGTGCTGGCGCATTGAATGGCTCAGTCCCAGCGGTCAGAAGCAGACAATGGATATTCAAGACGGAAGCAAACCGGAACTTGAATTGCCTATTAGCTGGGTAAGTCCGGTTACCGCCTTTCCCTATTGTGCTAGCCAGAGCGTGCTTGTTCCGGGGGTGTTAAAACCCGCCGGAGCATTGTTTCCCTTTGATGTAGAAGGCGATCATTTGCTCCTTAGCTGGTCAGCCGGAGCGGACACCGTTTTCTACTGGGAGCTTGCCCTCGCCAACGAAGGGAATTACTCCAGACTCCCTTCCAATTTTGATTGGCTCAGATTCCGTGATCTTTTTGCATCCGGGACATTAAGCGAAGCCCTTTGCGAAGACCCTTGGATTGTTGATTGGCGTTATGCCGCAGAAAGAACCATTAGGTCGGGTTTTAGAACAAGTTACATTAGCGCGGAAAAACCCTCATCAAAAACTATCCCCGATGCCCCCACCGGTACATGGTACGGAACATCCCCCTTTGAAAAACCCCTATTCTTCGATGAAAACGAGACCCCTGCTTTTCCGGTACGCTCCGGCGTTAATCTGTGGTTCTGCGCAGACGGGATATTGAAGGTGAACGGCGAGGTCAGTATGTTCATTGAATGGCAACGATAATTCTGATATTATGAATTATGAGGCGAATATTAATATTGCCATTATTGTTTTTACTGAACCTTCCTCTTTGGGCGCAGAACCACCCTATTTATACCGGTCTTGACGCTGATGAACAGCTCGCATTTGTCGGTATGATGATGGCTGATCTCATTGAACGGTTCGGGTCGCCAAGGTCGGTTCTCGCCGAAAGAGGCAATGAAGCATGGCAGGATGATGTCGTCTTTCAGTATAACGGGGCGGACTTTTATTTATACAGAGACAGAATCTGGCAGGTAAAAATCGCTTCAACACATGGCGTTTCTAACGGAGACACAAGAGCGTCTGTTTTGCTTGTTTTGGGAAACACGGCAGAAGACAGAGGGGATCACATACTCATGCCTATAAATGGCAGAGACTGGCCATTGATGTTAAGAGTAAATCTTAACAGTACAGGTCGTGTTAGTGCGATATATTTATATCGCCCCGATTTTTAAAGAGAGAATTATGGCAAAAATATGTTTATGCCTTACAGCAAAAACCATAAAACGAAATCTCGAAATTTTAAATAAGTACAGAAAGTTTGCAGACATTGCGGAGTTACGGGTAGATTGTCTGGAACCCGATGAACGGTTATACATACGCCGTTTCCCGGAGCTTGCGAATATACCTGTTATTCTTACAATTAGGCGCGATGTTGACGGAGGGTATTTTACGGGAGGCGAAGGCGCAAGGGTAAAGTTAATGGCTAGCGGAATGGCTTATGCCAGCGCCGATAGCAGACTTAACTTTGCGTATGTTGATATTGAAGATGATTTTAATGTGCCAAGCCTTGAAGAAGCGGCTCGTACTTTCGGCACAAAAATTATCCGTTCTTTTCATAACATGAGCGGCATTATTGATAACATTCCCGAAAAAATTAAATCGATGCAACGCTCAGGCGATGAAATTATAAAAGTAGCTTTGGCGGCTAAGTCCACAGCCGATGTTTTAAAGGTGTTTCAGGCTTCCCAAACTTTTTCAAACCAGAATAAAATTCTTATTTGCATGGGGCATTACGGCTCCTGCTCAAGAATTCTCGCTGAAAGATTCGGCTCATTTTTAACTTATTCAAGCGCGTTATCTGAAAGCGAAATCGCCGCCGCGCCGGGGCAGGTTGATGTCCGCGAATTGGCTGAACTGTACCGTTTTAGGGAAATTACCAAAAAAACAAGGATATACGGAATTGTCGGCAATCCGTTAAAGTACAGTGTCAGCCCTTGGCTCTTTAATACATTATTTGACCTTGAAAATGCCGATGCGGTGTATGTGCCGTTTCCGTCAAACTCTATTAATGATTTTTTGGAACTTGCCAAAGGTCTTGATGTTAAGGGGCTTGCGGTAACAGTGCCTTATAAGGAATCCGTACTTCCGGGGTTAGTTGCAAGTTCAAACGGGGTACAGTCTATAGGCGCGTGCAATGTACTTTACCGCCACGCCGGCGGATGGTCAGGCGACAATACCGATTGTCTCGGATTTTCGGCATCGCTCCTTGAATTTTTAAAAAGAAAGAATTTAAAGCACAAGAAGATTACAATTATCGGAGCGGGAGGCATATCACGCGCTGTTGCCTCAGAAATTCACCGGCTTGGAGGAAAGGCTCTTGTTTTGAACCGTACCGTTTACAAAGCAAGAAATATCGCGTCACAGTACAATTTCCGCTGGGGAGGTTTGGATAATCAGGGAATAGAGATGATGTCCAAATACAACGATATAATTATTCAGACCAGTTCCGCAGGAATGGAAGAACACGAAACAGCCGACCCTCTGGAGCTTTACACTTTTTCCGGAAAAGAAGCTGTGATGGATTTGATATATACTACGGCTGAAACTAAGTTTTTAAAAAGAGCCGCCGCCGCCGGATGCAAAACCATCAACGGTTACGACATGGTCATCCGTCAGTTGCGTATGCAATACGCCAATTTTTTCAAGAAAGAAATCCCGGAAAAAATTTTATTGCAAATAAATACATTAGGAGTAAATACATGGAACAAGATGCGGTCAGCTTGATGAAAGAAGCCGCCGGCAAGGCAGTTGTTGATAAAATGGTAAAGTGTGGAATGAAACTCGGTCTTGGAACCGGGTCTACGGCAATTCACGCTATTCGCAGAGTTGGCGAACTTTTGGAGCAAAAAACATTATACGACATTTGTGTATTTGCCACAAGTTTCCAAACAGAAATGGAATGTGAAAAATTAAACATCCCGTTTTATTCACTTAATTCAAAAGAACTCTCTTCAGGACTTGATTTGACAATTGACGGCGCTGATGAAGTAGACCCTAATAATCACTTAATCAAAGGAGGAGGGGGAGCCCTCTTAATTGAAAAGTTAGCCGCTTATGCCTCTACTGATTATGCCATCATTATTGACGAATCCAAGCTGACAGACCAGCTTGGCGGCGGCTTCCCCGTCCCCTTGGAAGTTATCCCGGCGGCAAGAGTGCAGGTTATAAGGGCGCTTGAAAAATTAGGTGCAAGCGTTACTCTTAGGGAAGCGTTACGCAAAGCAGGACCTGTAATCACCGAGCACGGGAATATAATTCTGGACTTCCGTTTTAACTTTTTAATTGACCCTCCGTTAATGGAAGCGGACTTAAATCAAATTCCCGGCGTTGTAGAAAACGGATTTTTTACCAGAAACCCGCCCATCGTATTTATCGCCCGCTCCGATGGAACGATAGAAACAAGAGAACATTGATCTGTGAGAAAAAATCAACATACCCCGCCGCAGAGTAGCGAGGTATTAAACCAACGGACGGAAAAAAGGTGAATATATGATAGACTTAAAAGAGCATTTAAACGAAATAGCCGGTAATGATTATATTGATTCCGGATTATACGGAAAGTTCAGCGTAAAGCGCGGACTGCGCAACGATGACGGCACAGGTGTACTTGTCGGACTTACCAGAGTCGGCGACGTACACGGCTACATTATTGACGAGGGTGAAAAAGTCGCAATCCCCGGAAAACTCTATTACAGAGGGATTGATGTTGAAGACATTGCGATAGAAGCCGCAAAGCAAAACCGTTTTTGTTTTGAAGAAACGATTTATCTTCTTCTATTTGGGAAACAACCGAACCGAAAACAACTTGAGGATTTTAACAAACTCCTCGGCGAAAGCCGTCCCCTGCCCAAAAACTTTGTAGAAGATGTAATCATGAGAGCGCCGTCACGCAACATTATGAACAAGCTGTCTTCTTCGATACTTGCTCTTTATCCTTACGATGACGACCCGGAAAACCAGTCCCCCGAAAATATTCTGCGCCAGTGCGTAGAACTCATAGCGCGTTTCCCTACAATAGCCGCATACTCCTACATGTCAAAGAAACACTACTTTGATCGTGAAAGCCTTGTCATTCATCCGTCTGAGCCGTCATTGACCAGCGCGGAAACTCTACTTGCGCTCATTAGGCAGGATAAGGAGTACACACAATATGAAGCCCAGCTTTTGGATTTGGCTCTTGTTCTTCACGCTGAACACGGCGGAGGAAATAACTCGACATTTACCGTACACGTTGTTTCTTCTTCAGATACGGACACCTACTCTACAATCGCGGCGGCTATCGGGTCGTTAAAAGGGTTTAAACACGGCGGAGCAAACGCGAAAGTAATTGGCATGATGGATGACATTATGAAGAATGTTAAAAACTGGGAAAGCGAGAAAGAAGTTTCCGCCTACCTTGAAAAAATTCTTAAGGGCGAAGCTTATGACAGAACAAGGTTGATATACGGTCAAGGTCACGCAGTTTACACAATAACAGACCCGCGTGCGACATTGTTACGCGATAAAGCCAAAGCCCTTGCGGAAGAAAAAGGCTTAATAAAGGAATTTAACCTTTACTGTCTTATTGAGCGGCTTGTTCCTTCGGTATTTAAGAGGGTCAAAGGTTCGGACAAGGATATATGTACCAATGTGGATTTTTATTCCGGCTTTGTTTACAAAATGCTTGGAATACCCGAAGAATTAAACACTCCGATTTTTGCTGTAAGCAGAATAGCCGGCTGGTGCGCCCACCGCTTGGAAGAAATCACCGCAGGCGGCAGAATCATCCGCCCCGCCTACAAGTGCGTACAGCCTCGCCTTAATTACGCAAGTGTGGATAGCAGGTAGGGGAGAATGAAAGCGTTTTTGAGGTGCTGTTAATGCATGGACGTTACATGGCGTTTAAAATAAAATAAAATATGTTAAGGAGAAAACTATGGCGAACAAAATACCTACAAGGATATATCTTTCTGAAGATGAAATGCCAAAACATTGGTACAATCTAAGAGCGGACATGAAAGAAAAGCCGGAGCTACTTTTACATCCGGGAACATTAAAGCCCGTAACATCTGCGGATATGGAGGCGATTTTCTGTAAGGAGCCTGTCAAACAGGAACTTGACGACACCACGCGCCTCATTCCGATCCCTGAGGGCATTCAGGATTTTTACAGAGCATACCGTCCTGCGCCTCTCATAAGAGCGTATTACCTTGAAAAAGATTTGCAAACTCCTGCGGAAATTTACTACAAGTTTGAAGGAGTGAATACTTCAGGCTCCCATAAACTCAACTCGGCGGGACCGCAGGCTTATTACGCGAAAGAGGACGGGCTTACCTCCCTTACAACAGAAACAGGAGCGGGGCAGTGGGGAACCGCTATGGCTATGGCATGCGCTTTTTATGGATTGAAACTGACGGTCTACATGGTGAAAATCAGTTCCGAGCAAAAGCCATACCGCAAAGCTCTGATAGAAGCATACGGCGCGAACCTTATTCCTTCACCGTCTAATACGACACAGACAGGCAGAAAAATATTAGAGACCGATCCAAACACGACAGGCTCTCTTGGTTGCGCAATTTCCGAGGCGATTGAAACCGCCGTTAATACTGAAAAATGCCGTTATGTGCTAGGCAGTGTACTCAACCATGTGCTGTTACACCAAACAATTATCGGGCTGGAAGCAAAAGTAGCATTGGACAAGTACGGAATTAAACCCGACATAATAATCGGATGCGCCGGAGGCGGCTCAAATCTTGGTGGACTTATTTCACCTTTTATGGGAGAAAAACTCGCAGGAAAACTAAACGCGCGCTTTATCGCGGTTGAACCTGCGTCCTGTCCGTCCTTCACAAGAGGACGCTATGCCTACGATTTCGGCGACACAGCGAAAACCACTCCGCTTATAAGGATGCAGACGCTTGGTTCGGGCTTTATCCCCTCGGCAAATCACGCCGGCGGTCTTCGCTATCACGGCATGAATTCTACGCTGTCGAAACTCTACCATGACGGTCATTTGGAAGCTCGCGCGGAAACACAAACGGAAGTTTTTGATGCCGCTGTCCGCTTCATGAAAGTGGAGGGAATCCTTCCCGCGCCGGAATCTTCGCACGCAATCAAGGTAGCAATTGACGAAGCCCTTGAGTGTAAGCGTACCGGAGAGAAAAAGGTAATACTTTTTGGGCTTTCCGGCGTCGGCAACTTTGATATGACAGCTTACATGGCGTATAACAACAAGACAATGAGCGATTACATCCCCACTGATGAAGATTTGCAGAAAGGTTTTTCGTCAATTCCAGATATTCCGCAGAACGGGTAGGGTGGTTTAGCGGTATCCTGTCTGCGTTGCAGGCAGGGTATACAATTATGTTATATTTATAAATTTGATTTTATGGTCACTACCACTAATTCCGGCGGATTAAATATGCGCGGGAATCTTGGGTCTAAACCACGGCTTATTATTTGTACCGAGTTATTGTGATTATATAATCCTCCGCCGTATTTTGGGAAAAGCCCTTGATTAGGCGCAATTAATCCATTTAGTATATACGGTATTCGCACTTGACCTCCATGCGTATGACCTGACAAAACTAAATCAAATGAAAACTTTTGATATTGCGCTATTCTTTCCGGTCTATGCGCCAACAATATTTTATATTTTGATATTTCGTCCAATTCTCTGAATTGCTCTTCCATAACTTTATATTGATCATAATCCGGGACTTCATAAAGTTTTTTATACGGGTCTTCTATACCTGCTAAAATTATTTTATTCTTATTTATTTCAATTTCTGTATATTTATCAGATAATATAATAACCCCATAATATTCGAGCTGTTCTCTGATTTTTTGTATTTTACGCCCCCGGTATTCATGATTTCCGGTAACATAATAAATTGGCGCAATACCGGAAACGCCCGATAAAAATGGTTTAGTTCCGGTCATAGGGAGAACACTGTCAAAAATATCACCTGATAATAAAATCAAATCCGGGTTTTGCTGTTTTATTTTATTGATTAATCGTATTTGATTTCTCCCATAGGTTGTGCTATGTAAATCAGAAACTAAAACAATTTTAATAGCACTTTCTTCTAAAAGCAATGAAGTTTCCGCCGTATATGTTCTTATGACTATTGCCTTACAGGAAACGATTTTATACACAAGTATGATTAAAAAAAGGATGAGTAAAATATTTTTAATTATTAAAATATCCATGTTAATAAAGATAACCGGATATCCCCTTATTTTAAAAGAAACACAACTAAAATCCTTGTCGTTATTTCCAGCTCGCCTGTTGGTACTACTGTTGAACCGGCAACACTGTCCTCCATTGCTGCTTCGTATAATTGTTGACTCGCTAATCTGTTATTCATTGACGAAATCTGTTGGTTTCCTTCTTCTGATACACTCAATACTTTTACAATTCTAAGTTTTGAAAGTTCAGCGTATTGCTCGGCTTTCTCAACAGCTTTTTGAAACGCAAGATCACGGGATTTAATAAAATATTCAGTGTTATTTCTTACACTGAATTTTATTTGGTTTAATGCTATTCCGTTAATTTGAATAAGCTGATCTATTATTCTGGAGACTTTTTCGCTGTCATTATTAATTTCATCGATAGAAAATGTTATCCTTTGTTCGGCTTTTTGACCAAGTAAAACACGTCCATTATTTCTATATTCATATTCAGAATTAAATGTTAGCGAAGTTGTACTGATATTTTTATCCTCAATATCCGCTTCTTTTAATACCGCTAACGCCTGTCTTACCATTCTGCTGACTTCTTCCTGAGCTATTTTTGTCGTTCGAGCTACATTGCTTAAAGTGATATACATCTGAATTAGATCAGGCTGAACTAATATCGTACCTGTCCCAAAAACAGAAATGGTGCTTTGATTTTGCCGTCCACAGCCTGTTATAAATAGCGCAGTCAATAACAAAAAACATACCCCCAAATGCTTTACTTTCATAAAATAGCCTCCTTTATTTTATATATGGTTTTATAATAATAGATTATTATTATTATTTATTCAATATTTATTTCCATTTTTTAAACCTCTAATGGGTTACCGTCCTTTATTGGAATAATTTTATGCGGCAAAAACAGCTCATTGAATTTTTCCGGTGCTTCGGTGTGAATAGGAATAATTCCGCATTTTGGATTAACTGTGTTAAAAACATTTTTTAATGTTTCTATGTCTGCGTGACCGCTTGTGTGCATAAATTCAATTTCATAAGGTTCAAAAAACTTGGCTGTATTATCGTTAAAAGCAGGGCTTTTATTATCTATATAACCTTTCCACATTGAATAATAAATTTTTGTATCTGCATTCTTTGTATATTCGTCCAAAAGTACTCTGAAAGCAGGGTTTGAACGAATAATCATACAGAATCCGTGATTATCCAAATATGGTTTTAGATTTCCCACAAAGGAAAATGGTTGCCCACCATGTCTTTTTAATTCAAAGAAGCGACCAGCATGTGGTATCTTTTGTTCGTAATTTATGTTATAAAACACAGAACGTTTTTTATGATTTTTAGAAACTGTTTTTAATATATCTGTCTGATAATCATCGCAGACGAAACATCTGCCTGCTCTTTTAGAGGCATGATACAATGCAAATATTCTGTCTATATTTGTGGACGATACAAAAACGAAATTGTATTTGTTATTTTTAAATTTCTTTTCAAATTCTTTTTGTAGTTCTTGTTCTGTTTGAATAGTCGCATTGGGTCGTAAAATATTAGAACCTTCAGAAATAATGTAATCAATATCCTTGGCATACTTTTTCAGCATAGGAATGAGTCCCTTTTTTCTGAAACCGTGACCGCGAAAGTCACCGGTATGAAGTATGCGTTTCCCCTCCGCTTCTACAATAAACATATAAGCATCAAATGCGGAATGGTCTGTAAATAAAGGGGTAACGGTTATTTCTCCTATTTTTATTTGTTGCAACGCTTCAAAGCCGTTTATTGTTTTTATACGTTCAATAATTTTTTTGTGCTTAACAGCTTCGTTTTCGTCAGGAATATAGGACAATCTGGTTTCAAGGCATTTGTAAATTTCAAGCGCCGTTTTTCCGGCATATATCGGCAAATCCTTTACAGTCTCACTTATTTTTCCTATATGGTCGCCGTGATAATGGGTTATAAACAATGCGCTCTTTGAAACATCACCGCTGGTTAATCCTTCAATTGCAGGTAAATCTGTATCTGCACTTTCGTTTCCGGGTAGTTGTTCTCCAAAATCTATGAAAACCTTATAGCCGTTACTTTCAATTTCGGTTATACAACCGCCGATTTGATGCGTGCCTCTGTGTATTATAATTTTCATTGGGGAATTTCCTTATCATCGTAGTTGCCATAAATAACATCATTTATGTTTAATTTCTTAAGGGTTTGTTTGGAAAAGAGAAAGGTGACTTGAAGTTGTTTTTTATTGCTTTTCTTGGTTACATCTCCGAATTTTTCTTCTACTTTTGGTCCCGGGCTTAATTCTTTACAACCCCAGCGTTTCCTTTTAAAAAGATAAGCCGCCATAGTTTGTTTAGGGGTGCTATGTTGTGGTGTTTCACCGTTGTTATCCAAAGTAATAACATAAAAGTTATAATTAATATCTTTTGCTTTTGGATTTTTCCATTTGTTTTCTAAATTTTGCAATTCGACAGGCACATTTACCCCTAGCATTTTTTGGTTTTTAATTATGTCAATAATTTCTTTTTTGTGCGAATTAAAGTATCTTTTCTTCCGGTATTTGTTAAAATTTTCTATATGTCTGTATATTCCGCTGTACCCTCCAATGGCTTGCCTGCCGTATTTTAATTCTATCAAAGCAACTTTGTGGTTGTTTTCTTTTGAAATGGCAATAATGTCAAAACGCGCGTTAAAATCAGCGTCATCTTTTTGCTGTTTGTTTTCAAACGCTTTTGCCCACTCAACATCAATGCAGAACCATTTAGAATTTTTATTCAAATTATTTAAAATGACAAGCTTTGATTGGGCTTTTTTTTCGGGAGTTGATCTTTTTGCGATGTTTTCTGTTATTATTGCATAATTTTTACAAATATCACGAGGAGATATATTTATGTGATTACGAATGTTTGTACCATGTAAATAGTTTTTTGATGTCTGGCAAATTATTTCCTCTTTCTTATAATCAATTTTTGCAACACTGTCGCAGTTGTAGTATAGATTCAAATAATTATTACGCACTCCTAAAAATAATTCTTTTTTGTTTTTTTTATAAAGAGTGAATAATTCGCTTTGTTTAAAAGCTTTTGCAAACTCTTCGTCAATTCCTCTTGTTAATTTCTTTTTTGTCATATTAATTTATATTTTACCCTTTTTACTATATCTGCATAATTATCGCATAACTCCCTATGGTACGCCCCCCGCTACTGTGCAAGTGTCGCGTGCGTCTCCTTTAACTGCTCGATAATCTTCAGCTTTTGCGGGCACTTTTCTTCGCATGCGCCGCACGCAACGCACTTTGAGGCATCCGCGCTTTTTATCCAGCTCCAGCCGTTCATCATTTCGTAGTATGCGGCTTTTGCGTGTTCTTTTAAATCGTAGACACGGTAGCGGTTCATAATTTCAAAAAGATAGGGAATGTCGATACCCTGCGGACATGGTTTACAGTAATTACAGCCGGTACAGTAAAGTTTAGCGAGATTTTTGTTTTCTTCCATCATAGTTTTGATGTGATTTAGTTCATTTTCTGTTAAATGATCTTTGCGTTCTGCGACAGCGAAATTTTCCTTGAGCATGTTTAAATCGCCCATGCCCGAAAGAGCGATGTCTATGTTTTCATTGGCAAGAACAAAGCGCAGAGCCATTTCTGCGGTGCTTGCAGGTTTATTTTTTAACAGTCCTTGAATTTTTTCGCTTGGTGCGCCAAGACGACCGCCGCCGACCGGTCCCATTACCACAACACCCAAACCTTTTGACTTTGCGTAGGCGATATTTTCTTCGTTGGAACGATCCAGTAAATTGTACTGGACAAGAGTTGTTTCAAAAAGACCTGAATCAACTATTGGTTTGTAATTTTCAGCCGCATCGTGATACGAAAAAGAAATGTGTTTGATGAGACCCTGCTCCTTCGCCTTCTGCGCCGCTTCAAGCGGACCGTATTTCAAACCCTGCCAACCTTCAAAACTTTTTAGATTGATGCCCCAAAAATGGTAGAAGTCGATATAGTCTGTGTCCAGTTTCTTCAATGAGTTTTCAAGCCGCTCCATCCAGTGATCGCCGTCATTATCTTCTATTGGGTTTTTTGTGGACAGATACACTTTGTCACGGTAGCCTTTTAACGCTTTGCCTACGGCTATTTCGCTTAACTTCTCGCAGTAAAGGGGAGCGGTGTCAACGTAGTTAATGCCCATGTCAAACGCCTTCTGCATAAGAGGGACAGCGAGTTCTTCGTCAACAATTTTTTTACCGTCAACTTCTTTCATGGGAAGGCGCATTGCGCCAAAACCAAGAGCCGAAACTTTTGCGCCTGTTTTACCGAATTCTTTATAAATCATGCTTTCTCCTCTTACATATCCAGAACTATTTCGTTCTCCGCTTTCAAGATTGACGCAGGAATATAATTTCCTTCTACTGCAGTGCCGTTAACAGATAATCTTTTAGCTCCGCTCTCATGTCCGTCAGGGTTATTCACTTTTATGTTAAGTTTTTTTCCGCGGAAAGATTTTTCTATCGTAAAGGATTTCCATGTTGACGGAACGGACGGGGAAAGCCGCAAACCCTCAATGTCAGGTCTTAATCCAAGAATTCCCTCAACACAGCCGACCATGACCGTGCTTGCGGTTCCTGTCAGCCAGTGAACATGACTGCGTCCTTCAAATGGGCTGTCAACGCTTTCCGTGAATTGCGAGTACACATACGGTTCCATTAAGCGTGTGTCCGCAATTCCGTTTTGCGCGGCAGGACAGCTTTCCAAATAATACTCAAACGCGAGAGAGCCGCGACCAAGTAACGCTTCGGCAAGAATTATCCAGCCTTGCGATTGTAAAAAGATACCGCCGTTTTCTTTTGTTGA
>JAIRUQ010000011.1 GCA_031254315.1 Treponema sp. | reverse complement strand
CCGGCAAAGCTTATTATGAGTTTAATCTTCCCCATTTTGTTTTTGGGATTGTTCGGTGGGCAGTTGTCGCAGAACATGGGGATGAATATGGACTTTGACTTCACAACCTTTATGTTGGTCGGAATGTTGGTACAGACTATATTTATGGTAATGGGGAACGGCGTTGTGTCGCTGGTGGAAGACCGGGACAACGAATTTAATCAGGAGATGCTCGTAAGCCCGGTGTCGCGTTACTCCCTTGTTCTGGGAAAAATCGCCGGATCGGCGGTTGCGAGTTACATCGTTTTTTTTTTTACCATCGGCATTGGGTACGCTATCGGCGCACGGTTTGACGTTCCGCAGTTTCTTATCCTGCTTGCGTTCTCTCCGCTGATTTGCCTTGCGGCTGGTGCGCTTGGCGTTGTGATCATCGGTTTTATTGAGAAGCCCGCACCAGCTGGTGCTGTTATTATGTTGTCTGTCATGGCGCAGACCTTTCTTTCCGGTGCGTTAATTCCCGTCAATAATTCAACCGGTGTTATGGCTGTTATCAGCCGTCTGTTGCCGATGACTTATTGTGTTGATTTTATGCGCGGTATATTTTATCAGGCAGGGAGCGCCGCTACGGTTCCAACCCTGCATACCCCGTTTGTCAATCTGGTTATCATCATTGCCTTTACCGCGGTTTTTCTCATTGCGGGAACGGCGGGGTTTGTGCGGGCTGAAAAAAACCGGTAAACTAAAGGAACCATGCCTAATACTGTTGCCCAGACGTTTTCTGAATACCGTGAGCGGCTGTTAAAATTCATCCGTTCACGGGTTCGCGCCCTTGAGGATGCGGAAGATATTCTGCAGGACGTATTCTATCAATACGCAAATGTGAACAGTATTATCAGCCCTATTGAAAACACGTCGGCTTGGCTATACAAGGTTGCCCGCAACAGAATAATCGATCAGCACAAAAAAAAGAAAGACGAGCCGCTTCCCGCCCAATACGACGAAGACGAAGATGACTACATAGTTGATGAAATAGCTGACATTATTTACGGTGAAGAAACAACGCCCGAAACAGAAATGTTTCGCGCCTTGTTTCTTGAGGAAATACAGACAGCCCTTTCAGAACTTCCCAAAGAACAGCGAGAAGTTTTTGAAATGACTGAATTTCTTGATTTCTCTGTAAAGGAAGTCGCGGAAAAAACCAAAACGCCTGTTAATACGGTTCTTTCGCGCAAGCATTATGCGGTTAGGCACTTGCGTAACAGATTGAAAGAATTGTATAATTCATTAGTTACGGATAATATATGAGACGGTGTTTTAGATATGAATATATAATTAAAAAAATAATCATTCTCGCAGGGTTTATTTTAAATATCTTTTATATTCCAAACTGCCATTTTTATCATTACAATTATTTTGGATAAAAATATTAATAATATTTCGAAGGAATCATTGGATATTCTCAAATTTCCCGGCTTGTTTTTCGAAAATGAAGAATATATCTGTTATAATAAAATAAAGAAAAAAGATTTATTTATGTGGGTCAAATGTGTCGCCTAATGTTACGGTTGTATGCACGGAAAGAATAAGTGCGCGGTTTATTCCCTATTCTTCTCGTAATACGAAATAGCCCGGTGCTTGAGGAAAGTATCTAAGGTTCGACCAGTGTTCGGTTTTCCTTTGGGAATGAATCCACCCGCCATATTGTCGTGACCGCCGCCATCGAACCAGAAGTTCGCGGCGCTTTGTACTTACCCCGTCGGACTTTTAGTCCGCGCTCTGCTCCGGTTGAAACAAATCAGAATATTCGAAGGATTGGTATTAAACCAGGCTTTCGAATAAGTATGAGGAAAAGAATTTTTTTATACCCCCTGTACAGTTTTTGCCAACTTTTGCATAACTAAATAATTTAGACATTATGATATATATTGAAGAAAACAGACAAGACCCGAAAACGGCGGCACGGCAAATACCCGAAACCCTAAAATCGTGTTGCAATTTTTGGGAATTTATTGTATAGAAATAGCATGATACGAGAAGCAATTATGAGCGCGGCAGGAAGGCAAGACCTTTCCTACGAATGCGCCGAAGCAGTAATGGATGAAATCATGGAAGGGAAAGCCAGCGAAATACAGATGGCGGCTTACCTTGCGGCAATGTCTGTAAAGGGCGAAACTATCGACGAGATTACAGCGTCCGCCGCCGGAATGCGCAAGCATTGTATCAGGATTTTGCATGACATGGATGTGCTGGAAATTGTCGGTACGGGCGGAGACCATTCCAATTCTTTTAACATTTCTACAACTTCCGCACTGGTCATTTCTGCGGCAGGGTTTCCTGTGGCAAAGCACGGCAACCGCGCATCGTCAAGCAGAACAGGCTCGGCGGACGTACTCGAAGCCCTTGGCGTTGACATTACTATTCCGCCTGAGAACAGCCTGCAAATTCTAAAAACGATCAACCTTTGTTTTCTCTTTGCCCAAAACTACCATATCTCCATGAAGTATGTAGCTCCGGTGCGGCGTGAGCTGGGTATTCGCACAATCTTCAATATACTCGGTCCTTTGGTCAACCCGGCAGGAGCGAACATGGAACTGCTTGGCGTTTACGAACCGGAACTGATAGAACCGATGGCGAAAGTTTTGTGCAATCTTGGCGTAAAAAGAGGCATGGTTGTACACGGACAGGATGGGTTAGACGAAATATCGTCAAGCGCTCCTACCACTGTCTGCGAAGTGCGTGACGGTTTTATTAAAACTTATGATATTGAACCCGAACAATTCGGTATTGAGCGCTGTAAAAAAGAAGATTTGTTGGGCGGAACTCCTGCCGAAAACGCTGAAATAACAAGAAAAATTCTTTCAGGAGAAAAAGGTCCAAGGAGAAACGCTGTCCTTCTTAATTCCGCCGCCGCTATTCACATCGCCAAACCCGATGTGAGTATTAAAGAAGGCATCGCTATTGCCGCCGAGGCAATCGACTCAGGCAAAGCAAGCGAACAACTCAAACGCTTTATCGCTCTGTCTCAGCAGAAAGACTTAAACAAGTGAAAAGTCCGCCTGCCATACTTGGCAAGATCGCAGAACGCACGCTCCTTCGTGTCGCAAAAGCAAAAGAGGTTTTCCCTTTTGAACAAGTACGAGAGCAGGCGCAAATGTTAGCCGCAACTGAGAACGTAACGCATCCCCTTCCCTTTGAACATTCTCTTTCCGCAAGCGGACTTTCTTTTATCTGCGAAGTAAAAAAAGCGTCTCCGTCAAAGGGCGTAATTGCGGAAGATTTCCCCTATTTGGAAATCGCCAAAGAATATGAGGAAGGGGGAGCGGCGGCAATTTCTGTTCTTACAGAGCCTGAGTTTTTTTTGGGAAGCGATCAATATTTGCGAGAGATTGCCGCCTCTGTAAAAATTCCCGTACTCAGAAAAGATTTTATCATTGATCCGTACCAACTTTATGAAGCGAAATTGCTTGGGGCAAAAGCAGCGCTATTAATCTGCGCCCTACTTGAGCCGCAAAATCTTTGCTCTTTTTTAAAAACCGCCACTGAGTTATCACTTGACTGTCTTGTAGAAATCCACAGCGAAGCGGAAGCTGAAGAAGCTCTTAACGCGGGGGCTCGTATCATTGGGATTAACAACCGCGACCTTACAACATTTAATGTAGATACCGGATTAGCTTCGCGCCTACGAAAGTTGCTCCCAAGCGATACGCTGACCGTCGCGGAGAGCGGAATAAACAATACTGATGACATTCGCCGCCTTAAAGACATTGGCGTAGACGCGGTTTTAATCGGAGAGAGTCTTATGCGCTCATCAGACAGAAAACAATTTTTGCGTGATTTAATTGACGCCGGAAAGTAAACCTTTCGCCGTTTCCTCAATCCGCTTTTTATGCTCTTCAATATTTTCCAAAGGCTTTTGAAAATCCATAACGCCAACTATCTCATTACCGGACAGCATTGCCGTGAATTTTTTCAGAGAGTTTCCGCTTCCCCCTGCATGGCAAACAAAAGCAATTACCTTTTTGCCGTTAATAGGTGTCTGCGAGAGAAATGTCTTTATGGGCGGCGCAGGATTACCAGCCCAAACCGGCGCACCAAGTACGATCAAATCATACGCCGACGGATCAAAACTGTACGGTTTAAGAGGGGGATTTTTGCCTGAAAAAACCATGCCGCAACCCCAAAATAATTTCGACAAAAAGCCGCGTTTTTTTTCACCTTCTGCTTCTACACGAAGCAAATCCGCGCTGAAATTGGTTTTAAACTGCGCCGCAATTAAGGCGCTGTTCCCGTCAGACGAATAAAATACAACTGCTGTTTTCATTTAATACTCCTTATTTCGTTTTTGTTTAACGTTCTCAAGTTTTTCCGCATCGGCAATATCCATACTTCTGCCGCTGGTTCTTTTATTTAATATTAGATCATTTCTGGAAATTACACAAACACTGATATCCTCAACAGTAATTATTTCTTTTCTTAAATAACAATCGTCTATATTAATGCCATCTGCTTCATTTATGATATCTATTTGTATAGGAGAATTTCCAATTCTAATAACATAGCCTTTTTCTTTGAAACTCTGTAAATCAACAGGAGGTGAACCAAAGTCAAAAAGCGCCTTCTGTAGTTTTTCCAAATTGGAATCATCTATTGAAATTAAAAAATCAATGTCTTTAGTTACCCTTGGGTTACCATATATCCCAACAGCCCAGCCGCCGACAAGTAAATATTTGACATCATTTGAGTTTAAGCATTGTATGAACTCTTTGAAGTCGTCCGGTAGTTGCCTCTTTTCCATAAAAACATTCCCTTAAAAACGTTATGGTTTGAAATTTCTCTTTAATTGTCGCATGGTTCCAATATTCGACATCTTTGTCGTCAAGCATGTCTCTTTTTTCGATAGTAATCTTGGTTCTGTCAATTCTCTCCGCTAACATAAGAATATTATATTGAAAAGTACAGGGAAAATCAACAGTTATGTTTACAAAATTACTGCTTTCAGCCGTGTTTTTAATTGTATCAAATTCTGCATAATTAAAATTGGGATTAAAGACGATTTTGGTATCAACTGCCGTTTGCGTATCTATTAGCGTTACGAGAGCTCTATTTCTTTACACTTCGAAATTTAAATCTTATTTTAAGAGTAAATACAATTAAACGAATAACCCCAATAAGAATCATCGATATACCCAAAACACCAAGGATAAAATAATCAATATTAAATTTTATATATTCGTCTTTTTCAATACGTTTCCTTAAATTTTCTATAGATTTTATATTATTATAATTTTTTTCAATATCATCTTGAAGCCAATCGCATTCGTTATATAAATGATTCATAAAAATATCAACTGATTTTCTCGTAAAACTTGCAGGTGTAAAATTATATGGGGGACCATTATGTAAATAAAATCTATACCCACCTTGTGTATCAACTTTTGAGTAATATTCAAAAGATTTGATGTTGCTGAATACCAGTGTTTCTCCGGTTTTAAAATACGGAGCATTCTTAAACGGCAATATCCGCGAATAAATGTCCATTTTCTGGTTATCATATTCGTAGAATTTCCATACCGAGGTCATACATACCATAGCAAGTAAAATAGCAATAATTAATAATATAACACGAGAAACAATTGATTCTTGAAACTTTTGCATAAAATGAGAATTACGAGAACTATAAGGAATACCATAAAAAAACCAAACAACTATTACTCCAACAGCTATTTGTGTACCTTTACTTGCATTTATTATTCCAAAAGTTTCATTTTCTTGGTGTATAAAATAAATGATAAAATAGAGACAAATACTAATAACAAGAACAATATAAATTAGAGGGTTTCTCCAAGAAAAAGGGTATAAAAATTCTTCAAGACTGTCTTCCTTTTCATTGGTATCCATTTCGCAATGCTCCTCCAGGAATATCTATATTCCATAAAACATAGAAATCATTGGCATATTTCTATTTTAACCCATAACTCAGATTTACTCAACAGGTCATTTTCATACCATGAAAATTCTATATCCCCCTACTGTAATTTTTTAAAAATTATGTTACCATTTTCCCATGCGTATAAAAATCTGTGGTCTTTTCCGAGGCGAAGATATTGACTTTGTAAATGAGGCTCGCCCCGATTACATCGGCTTTGTATTCGCGCAAAGTAGCCGGCAAGTCTCAGCCCCTCTCGCTCAGCATCTGCGTTTCCGCCTTGCGGACGGCATAGTGCCTGTGGGAGTTTTTGTAAACGCCCCAATCGCCATGATTACGGAATTGTATCATAACGGAATTATTTCCGCCGCCCAGCTTCACGGCAATGAAGATGACAGTTACATTGTCCAGCTTAAAAAACTAAGCGAAACAAGAATCAGAGAGAAAAAAACTCAAGCGATAAAGGTAATAAAAACCGTATTCCCAGCTTCGACAGGCTCATGGTTAAAATCTATCCCGGCAAACGCGGATTATATTCTTATTGATTCGGGCGCAGGGTCGGGCAAAACATTTGACTGGAAAAAACTCAGCTCTGTCAAATTCAAAAAACCATGGTTTCTGGCGGGAGGCGTCAGCCCAAAGAACATCAAAGAGGCGATGACGCTTAACCCGTTCGCCATTGATGTTTCCAGCGGAGCGGAAACAGACGGTATCAAAGATCGCGAAAAAATATTACAATTAGTCAAAACTGTAAGACAAGGAAATATTTGATGAACAACGGAAGATTTGGCGAGTACGGCGGACAGTTTATACCCGAAACATTGATGAATGAAATCATCAATCTGGAAAAATCCTACAACCACTATAAAGAAGACGCTACGTTCAAAGCTGAGCTTGATAGTCTGTTAAAAGATTACGCGGGACGCCCTTCGCTTTTGTATTATGCCGAAAAAATGAGCCGCGATCTTGGGGGAGCGAAAATCTACCTCAAGCGTGAGGATTTGAATCACACAGGCTCCCATAAGATCAACAATGTGCTTGGGCAGACATTGCTTGCAAAAAAAATGGGAAAGACAAGGATCATTGCAGAAACAGGAGCCGGTCAGCACGGAGTAGCGGCGGCGACAGCGGCGGCTCTTCTTGGAATGGAGTGCGAAATCTTCATGGGCAAAGAAGACACCGAGCGTCAAGCGTTAAATGTCTACCGTATGGAGTTGTTAGGTGCAAAAGTCAATCCCGTTACATCGGGAACTCAGACGCTCAAAGACGCTGTAAACGAAACAATGCGTGAGTGGGTCAGCCGTGTTCACGACACCCACTATGTGCTTGGCTCTGTTATGGGACCTCACCCCTTCCCAACGATTGTTCGGGATTTTCAGGCTGTAATAAGCAGAGAGGCAAGAGAGCAAATTCTCAAAATAGAAGGAAAACTTCCGTCTGCTGTTCTTGCCTGTGTCGGCGGTGGCAGTAACGCTATGGGAATTTTTTACAATTTTATAAATGATGCAGATGTAAAACTCATCGGCTGTGAAGCGGCAGGTTTAGGGCTTGATACCGAGAAACACGCAGCTGCAATAGCGAAGGGATCGATAGGTATCTTTCACGGGATGAAGTCCTACTTTTGCCAGAACGAGGAAGGGCAAATTGCTCCTGTGTTCTCGATCTCCGCAGGATTGGACTATCCCGGTATTGGTCCTGAACACGCATGGCTCTATGACACCAAACGTGCGCAGTACGTGCCTGTAACAGATGAAGAAGCTGTCTGCGCTTTTGAATATCTCTCCCGTACCGAGGGAATTATCTGCGCAATAGAAAGTGCGCACGCTGTCGCCCATGCGCAAAAAATAGCACGTAACTTTAGCCGTGATGAAAGCATGATTATCTGTCTTTCAGGTCGCGGTGACAAAGATGTCGCGGCAATCGCCCGTTACCGTGGGAGGACAATCAATGAGTAACATACAAAACGCTTTTAAAAACGGTAAAGCCTTTATCGGTTTTGTTACGGGCGGAGACCCTAATATCGAAAAAACAAGACAATTCGTTCTTGAGATGATACGGGCAGGAGCGGATTTGGTAGAAATAGGGATTCCATTTTCCGATCCAATCGCTGAGGGTCCGGTAATTCAGGAAGCGAACAACCGAGCCCTTGCCGCCGGAACCACAGTAGAAAAATTATTTTCTCTTGTCGCCGATCTTCGCAAAGATACTGCCGTCCCTCTAGTGTTCCTCACGTATCTTAATCCCGTCTTTCATTATGGTTACGACGCTTTTTTCAAACGTTGCGGCGACATTGGGCTTGACGGCATCATCATCCCCGACCTTCCCTTTGAAGAACAGCCGCCCGTGAGGTCAGCGGCAAGCAAACACGGCATAGACCTTATTTCCCTAATCGCTCCGACATCTGAAGCGCGAATAAAAGAAATCGCAATGTCCGCAAGCGGTTTTATTTACCTTGTTTCTTCAATGGGAGTAACAGGCGTTCGCAGTGAAATCACCACAGACCTCGCTTCAATTACAGAGTCAATAAAATCTGTAACGTCGATTCCTGTCGCTATCGGTTTTGGTATTCACACACCCGAGCAAGCGACAAAAATGGCAAAAATAGCGGACGGTGTAATTGTCGGAAGCGCCATTGTTAAAATAGCGGCTCAGCATGGAACGGAAGCCGCGCCGCATATTTATAAATATGTCAAGGAAATGAAGGACGCTATTGGTTGACAGCTAACGATAAAGTTGTATGTGATGAATTATTATAAGATATACTTGACAATATAAAACTAATGATTTATAATGATTATATGGATGAACCAAAATCAAAGTCTCCAGAAATTGAAAGGACGAATATATTTATTATCGAAACTTATGAAAATTTCAAAAGATTAGCTGTACAAATAAATGACGTAAATGATATTGAAAACTTAGTTGTAAATTATATCAATAGTATTGAAGGAAATATCAAAATTTTAATTAAAATATTCGAAAAATATGATAATGAAAAAAAGGATTCTATTTGTAAAAGATTCTATGGAGAAACAACAAAAGAAAAATTATTAGACGGTATAAAACAATACCATGATTTCATATTTCATGATGGATATAGCGAATTTTTAATAAAAAATACAACAACTAATGAATATATATGCCTAGACGAATATGGATTTTTATTTTATTATTTGAACGAATTTGATAATATAATTATGGATTTAAAAAATATGGATATAAAAGAAGTTTCTTCATATGAAAATTTTATTTCTAACTATTTTTGTTATCGTATGGAATTACTGGATCAAGAAACTTATATAAAAAAATTCGTAGAAGAATATAATTTAAAATATGTAGAAAAACCATATAAAGACATTTTGTATTGCACATAACAGAATTAAAAACGCTCACCACCTTATTAGGCGAAGTATGTTTCGTATTTTCTATCCTTTTATGTATATTAAATATTATAATTAGAAACTAGTGGTTCATAGTGTTTTATAATGAAAGTTAACATCATTAAATCTATCATCATATCAAATTTATCAAGCATAGTATGCGGATTATATTCTAAATTTATAATGCTCAATATATTATTTGTTTCGTAATCAATTATAGTTACGATTTCAGTTATTAATCTGTTTTCAATATTCATTAATTTATCTTCTCTAATTTTATTCATAATATTTAAAAGATGCTCTCCATATTCTTCGATTATATATTGGCGAATATCATCAGTTCTTGAAGGACTCATATCATAAACACATAACTCTCTCAATCTATATAATTCATCAAATATATATCTGCCAAATTCATAAAAGCCGTAAAATTCATCTTCTTCAGAAGAATAGCCATAATTTACAATTATTGCGGCTAAAATTACTATAAAAAATATCTTCTTCATAATACACCTCTTTCTATAATATAAATATCGCCGCTATAATGTCTTCCGGCAAAATTTCTCCCTGTAAAATTAAAACTTTTTTCACAATCCGTTTTTAATACAACAATATTGCCATAAAAATAAAATTCCCCAACTATAACATTATCCCAGCCATCTTGGGTCTTAAAAACAAATATATCGTTATCAATTCTTGCTATTGTATGCAATACAATTACTTCCGCAAATGGTATTAAATATTGTTCTAATAAAACATAATATTCATTTTCGCTTTTCTTTACTAATAATAATTTTCTTGAGTATTTATAATTGATTCCCACTACCTCATCGTCCCATTCTCTATAATAATGGTAATATAATATATTTTCCTCACCATATTTTTCTACAAATTTATGTGGAAATATTATACCCAAATTGATTAAATCATCATTGTTTAATAAATAATTTTCAAGTTCTTCTTGTTCAATTTTATACAATTCCTCATCTGATAATATTTCTTCGGGAACGACATTTTTTACCGTTTCTTTCTTACAAGAGAAAAGAACAAGAATTATGACTAAAATAATATACAATATGTTTTTAATGGTCATATTTATTAATGCTCCCTATATATTTATTCAGCCAGTTGTTTCTATAAAAAATATTTTCGGTAGGGACGTTTTATTCCACATTATTTCTAAAATTCATTCCCAATCTTTTGCTAATTATTACTAATCTTGTCATTGTCCATACACTTAGAACATTGCTTTGCTCAATACATCTATGTTCAATTCTACCATCACCAATATTTTCTATATCTCCATTATAAAAAAGTATACCTCTTGCAGAAAAATCATTAAAGTATCTTAATTCATTAGTATCCAGATAATAAATATTTAATCTCCCATTATTGATTTCATCACCATTCGGATATATTGTTATTATTGAATGATCCTCATTCAATAATAATCGAATATAGCCCGATTCTATTCTGATTGGATCAAATAATCTATATCTTCCATTAACCGTTACTAATTCATTCGTTCTTCCGTCTATTACGAATTCCCCACTTCTTGTATATGCTATAGTTCCATCAGGCAAATTTATCTTAAAAAAGCCTTCACCAATTATAGCAAAATCCAAATCTCTATTTGTAAACTGAATTGGTCCTTGAGAAAAATTTATATTTCTTACGCCTCTTGGTTCATCTGTAATGCTGAAATTAGAATAATCAACATCTAACTGATGTGATCTGTAACCATTTGTATTGGAATTTACCAAGTCATTTAATAAAATCATGTATTCATCAAAAAGCGATAAATCGTTTAAAACATCTTGAGCAAATAATATTTGAGGAAACAATAATAAAACAAAAATGATTCTCTTTATCTTACACTCCTTAGTTTTCTTCCCGAATCAGAGCTTCCCTGAAACCGGCGACACTTAGTTTTTCTGTTGTTAATTGTATATCGTTTCCGCGTATTCCTGCAAGCACGACTCTAAAATATTCGCTGTTTTCGCCGTCAGAGTAGCGCTCATAAGCGGGGTTAAGCCCGGAGTTTTTGAGCCTTTCAAATGTTTCAACCGCGTTTCTTGCCACCCTGTATGAGCCAATCTGCAGACGATAGCTCTTGTCAGGAACTATGACAATATTGGGTGACAACCTGATCTGAGAAAGCGATTGAGGGACAACAGGCGCAGAGATAACAGCCGCCGGAAGTTCTGTCAAAAGAGGCTGAGTCGTGTTAGCTGAAGTTACTGTTACGGCTCTTGCGGTTACAGGCTGAACAGGCGGCACGACCGGCGCAATCTCAACTTGTTCTACAGCAGGGGCGGATATAACAACTCTGTCTATACTTTCGATCTTAACAGGAGCTGTTCCTGTTGCAATCATATCAAGCTGTTCGGCGGCGGCTCTGGAAACATCAACTATCCTTGCAGGGACAAAGGGTCCGCGATCATTTATCCTTACCGTTACGCTTCTATTGTTATGCTGATTTGTAACGACAAGTCTTGTGCCAAAAGGCAGAGTTGGATGAGCGGCAGTTAATTCAGAAGAGTTGAAAATTTCCCCCGATGCCGTGGGGCGTCCGTCATACTCTCTGCCATACCATGAGGCGATGCCCTCCTGTTGGAAAAGAGTCGCTTCCTGAGCCTGTAAA
>JAIRUQ010000008.1 GCA_031254315.1 Treponema sp. | reverse complement strand
TGCGCCGCATAAAGCCAACAGCATGATAACGCACATTGTTTTTCTCATAATGCTTTCCTGAAGATCTATTTCTTTTCCGTGCTTCTAATTTTTTCCGCCGCCTCACGATCTCTTTTTGCTCGGCTCAAGTATTCATTCTTAACGCTTTTCTTCAGCGACTTTTTGGCTAGACGAATTCGGTATCAGCTACGTTTTGCGTGTACCGATAGGCAAAATCGGTATCAGCTACGTTTGCGTGTCCTAGAGAATCACTATAAACTGTATGGTTTTAATAATTGTCATATGCCTCGTAGGTAAAAAAATTCTGAAATTTTGTGTCATTCACTCTTATGTAACCATTATTGTCCCAATTCCGTTTATCTTCGGCTACTGGACATCCTGCCAGATTTATCACCTTCACTGTACCAAAATTCATGTTCCAGTCAATTTCTTTAATCGAATTTCTAGCCAAGTATAAGAATGAACAGGCATAAAACAGGCTCATTACTTCTTCCAACGATTCAATATTACAATTTTCAAGTTGTATAAGCCTTATATTTGATGGTAATTTTAATTTATTGAAAATAATCCCGGTTTTACCTTCTATACTTAGCCATCTTAAGTTTTCCATATGAGAAATACTTGGGAAATAGTTAAGGCTATTACTTTTTATACCTATTCTTTCCATGTTTTTAAACAAGACAATATCGGAAATATCCTCAAGATCATCACTCTCAATAAAGATATCCCTAAAGTAGGGGTTATATACAGGATCCCCTGTTATGCGTTTAATCCTTGATTTATATATTATTAATGTTTCGAGGTTGGGGAATAGCCCCATTCCTTCAAGAGATTCTATGTTCTCTCCCCTATCTATGTCTATGAAAATTATTCGATTTCTATCATCGTCATCCACCCTTCCTGCTATTTCCTTAAGGGATGAGGGCTGTGGCAAATTAGCTTCTTCAAGTTGCTCACGCCTTATACTATTGTATTGCGATATAGTTATTTTGTTAGCTTGAACACCGGAATTATTCACTTCCTGACTTTCTATTCCACCCAGTTTATTATCTGTATTTATATTTTTCGTCACACATCCACAATGCAGACTTGCTAAAACAAGAAAACACATAAAATATTTCTTCTCCATTTTCTCGTCCTTATCTCTTTAATCGATCCAAATAGTTCTCAATGTCATATGTAACTTTTTTACCAGAAATACCATTAATCCAAATTGGGCTTTTACTTACAACCGTTTGACTTGTGTTGTTATTAAGAAGCATCCGTAGAGTTGTTTCAGAATATGATTTATTTTCTATAAAATTAATGACGGCTTCTTTTATTGGTTCCACGGTATAAAAAAGACCAATAAAGGCAGGCACACTCATCGATAGAGAATATTGTAAAACCAAGTTAGCTATTAATCGTCTTTCAGTCATTTGCTTAATTTTATCATTTTATTTATAATTGTCAATGCGTATTTTACAAAACACTCTGCAAAAACTGTCTCGTACGGTCGTTTTCAGGATTGCTGAACATTTTTTCCGGTGTGTTAACTTCAAGAATGGTTCCCTCGTACATGAACACCACCCGGTCGGCGACTTCGCGGGCAAAACCCATTTCGTGCGATACCACCAGCATGGTCATTCCCTCGGTGGCAAGCTGTTTCATAACCGCCAGCACTTCGCCGACCAGTTCAGGGTCAAGTGCGCTGGTGGGTTCGTCAAAAAGCATAATATGCGGTTCCATGGCAAGAGCGCGGGCAATGGCAACCCTCTGCTGTTGGCCGCCGGAAAGCATGGCGGGGTATGCGTCAAATTTGTCGCCCAGGCCAACCCGTTCAAGGATGGTTTTTGATCTTTCCCATGCCTCATCTTCGGAAAGCCCGCGGACATGAATCGGGGAAAGCATAACGTTTTCAAGGGCAGTTTTATGGGGGAAAAGATTAAAACGCTGGAATACCATGCCCACCTCAAGCAAAGCCCCATTGCGCTCGTCATGGTGCATTTTTACATGGTTGAATCCGTGATGGCAATCAAAGAGCAGAAGGTCTTCAATATAAATCTGGCCTTCGTCAATGGTTTCCAGGCGGTTCAGGGTACGGAGGTATGTTGATTTGCCCGCACCGGACGGCCCGATAATGCAAACCACTTCCTTTTGTTCAACGGTAAGCGACACGTTCTTGAGGACTTCAAGGGGCCCCCTGCCGTTACCGCCGTGAAAAGTTTTGCATACCCCAACCGTTTTAACCATTGACATGTATTACACCCTACTCGTATACGGAATATTTCTTTTCAAGTTTATGAAAAACATAGGTAAAAATCGCGGTGATAATCAGGTACAGTATCATCGCCGGAATGTACACCAGCGCGGAACGGGTGGAACCTTCTATGTTTCTTGTCGCCTTAGTAATGTCAACTAACGCAATGATTGACACCAGCGAAGCATCTTTGAGCATCATGATAAATTCATTACCCACCGGCGGGATAAGCCGCCTAATCGACTGGGGAATGATCACCAGCCGCATAGTCTGGGCATAGGACAGCCCCAACGCGCGGGAAGCCTCGAACTGGCCCTTGTCGATGCTTTGAATTGCCGCCCGAATGATCTCTGCGGAATAGGCGGCGCAATTCAGGCTGTAGGCGATAAAGGCGTAAATAAAACGATCCACCCCGGCATTCCCCGTTTGAATCAGGAAGATTGCGGAAATGGT
>JAIRUQ010000115.1 GCA_031254315.1 Treponema sp. | reverse complement strand
GGAAATCGGTATTTTTGGGAAAGGGGATAAATGGGATAACCACGATAAAGCTTTCCTGCGTTTGGTGTTTTTCATTATCCTGCCGGTTCTTACGCTCGCCGTTTGTACTATTTTGTTTCTCAGGAAAAGATACTTAATGAAACTGGCGAAGATAATTCAGGAAGCGGCGGACACTACGCCGTATATTGATCTTGAAAATATGGGTCTGTCCGACCGTGAAAAAGTAATATGCGAATTGCTACTATCAAACCGTACTTTGAAGGAAATCGGTCAAATTTTGAATTTAACGTATTCGGGGGCTAATTTTCACGCCCAAAACCTGTACGCCAAATTGGGGATTGAGGGTAGGACAGAACTGCTGGTTAGAATCAAGAGTGGCAAATGAGAAATGAAGAATGAAAAATGAAAGACAAAGCTATCTAAAAGTCATCTTCACATTTTTCTTTTTTCACTTTTCACTCTTCATTTGTTATGCACAAGTCGCAAGCCGGACGGACGGCGTTACGGTGTCTTACTATGACAGCCTCCATGAAGCCTTTGCCGCAACAACCGGAACCTCTATCGAACAGCCCGATGAAATCATTCTGTTAGTTGACATTGTTTCAGACGCCCCGTTGACGGTCGAGGACGGTCAGCATATCAGGCTGGTTGCCGGCGGCTCCGATAGGGCTATACACCGAAGCCCCGATCTTATCGAATTTCCGGTCTTATGGGTAAACGGAGACAGCTCAAGCCTCACCCTCGGCAAGCCGGGTATGGAGCACGAACTTGTCATTGACGGGGGCTATTTGGACTCTCCGTCTATAGAGGCACATTGTCCTCTGGTTTCGGTTTGCGGACCGGGCGCAAAGCTGATAATGTATGACAAGGTTTCGCTTCAAAACAATAAAAACTCAGGCGCTCCTTTGGACACCAGTTACTATGAGAACGGCGCGGGCGTATTTATCCGCACACGAGGAGACGTTCAAAGCCGCAAGGCGGAATTTGTCATGAAAGGCGGAACCATTAGGGGAAACATTAATAATTTACAAACTTCGCTGGCTTTCGGCGGCGGGGTGTATATGGCAGCTTTTGGTATATTTACCATGGAAGGCGGGGTTATAATGAACAATACCGCCCTATTCGTCGGCGGAGGTCTTGGTATGGGTAGCAGGGCTTCATTTTATAAAACAGGCGGTATTATTTACGGCTCCAACGCCCCTACCGGATACCGGAATACCGTCCTAATCGGAAACGGACAGCCAAAAAAATACGGACACGCGGTTTGGGTGTTTGTTGCTTTGAAGCCTTTGGCACAATATAGAAATGATACGGTTGGCGAAAACGAGAATATAAGTTATACCGGAGTCCCTCGTGGAAGCGGTGTTTTTGGTGACGGGGATAAATGGGATAATCCTGACAAGGCTTTCCGGCGTATATTACTTTCTATTATCCTGCCTGTTCTGCCACTCATCATTGGCGTCTTTTTGCTTCTCCGGAAAAGGGCATTACAAAGACTGATGAGGATAGCGAAGGAAGCGGCGGACACGGCACTGGAATCTATTTTTGAAAATCTGAATTTGACCGCCCGTGAAAAAGAAGTAGGTTCGTTGCTTCTGACGGAGCTCTCTATGAGTCAGATTTCCTCGGTTATGAAATTAACCTATGCAACGGCTGATTACCACGCCAAAAAGTTATACCGCAAAATGGGTATAAAGGGGCGGACGGAACTGTTATTAAAGAGAAAGGGAATGGGGAGTGGGGAGTAGGGAATGGGGAAGAAGCAAATTTTATCCTTTGTGGCAATTTTTTTACTTTGTGCTACCGTTCTTTCGGCTCAAGTCGCAAGCCGGTTTGACGGCGTTAATGTATTTTACTATGACAGCCTCCATGAAGCCTTTGCCGATGCCGCCGGGACCTCTGTTGACCAGAGCGATGAAATCACGGTGCTTGCGGATATTGTTTTGGACGAGCCTTTGTTAATTGAGGACGGTGTGCATATCAGGCTTGTGGCAAACGGCAACCGAACCATACAAAGAAGCGGCAATCTTATTGAATTTCCGGTTATATGGGTAAGGGGAGAGGGCGCAAGCCTGAGCCTGGGGAAGCCGGATATGGAGCGAACCCGCACCGAGCCGCTTAGCGGCGTCGAATCAACGATGCGCGGTTCCCCTCTGCATGAACTAATCATTGACGGCGGGTACTTGAATAGCACGCCAATAGAAGCTCATTCTCCACTGATTGCGTTAAGCGGACCGGACTCGAAACTGATAATGTACAACAGGGTTACTCTTCAAAATAATAAAAACATCGGCGACGCTATGACAACTAACTATTATCAGAACGGCACAGGCGTATATATTTTTACACAAGGGGACATTGTTGACAGGCAGGCAGAATTTATTATGAAAGGCGGAACCATTAGGGGAAACATAAACGATACACGCAATCCGCACCCCTGCGGCGGCGGAGTGTTCCTTCGCCATTTTGGTATTTTTACCATGGAAGGCGGGGTCATCATGAATAATACCGTTCAGCACAACGGCGGGGGCTTTTATACAGACGGCATGGGTTCGTTCAAAAAGACCGGCGGCATCATTTACGGCGCTAACGCTCCTGCCGAATACCGGAATACCGCATTGGCAGGGCTAGGTATACCTCCATGCTATGGACACGCGATTGCTATTATCAAACTTTCTGAGATATTTCTGGGGTTCAGAGATGATACGGTTGGCGAAAACGATAACCTTAGTTATTTCGGTAACGTACTAATAAGCGGTGTTTTTGGGGAAGGGGAAAAGTGGGATACCCACGCTAAGGCTTTCAGGCGTATGCTGTTTGCCATTATCCTTCCGTCCCTTGCGCTTGTTGTCGGCGTGTTTCTGGTTTTCTGGAAAAGATATGTAAAAAAACTGGCGAGGATTGTACAGGAAGCGGCTGACACTACGCCGTATATTGATCTTGAACACATTGGGCTGTCCAACCGTGAAAAAGACTTATGCGAACTGCTTTTGTCGGATCTGCCTTTGAAAGAAATCGCCTCTGTTTTGGGAACGGGCTATTCGGGGGCACATTTCCACGTTCAAAACCTGTACGCCAAATTGGGGATTGAGGGTAGGACAGAACTTTTGGTTAGGGTTAAAAGCAGGAAATGAGGAATTAGTATAAAATATTTTAATGTATCTCTTTATCCATCTTAGATTGCAGGTTTTGTTGAATATACTTGCGGATTTTAACTTTGACATCAGGGGCGATTCGCTGGGTAAATAAAAGCACATAGATTTTTTGACCTAGGTTCTCCCGAAAACCAAAGACAATCGCGTCTACTTTAACAAGCATTGATTGAAGTTTGATTTGGATGTCCTTATTAAGAGAATTTTTCTTAAACTCTGGATCATTGTCAAAAGCGCATGAAACGCCTACCACACTGATATCCTTGATAGAGGCGTTAATAAAACCACTGCCTCCGGGCATATTCAGAGTCGCGGTAGTTTCAGTTTCGGTGTTGGCGCGAAGATATTTACGGCGACCTTTCACATTTATAGCTTCAAGGATTTTTACAATTTTATCTACGGTATGGCTCATATCCAGTTTTAAGGGGATATATCCACAGGCAATTTGCACCATGGAAAAATGTTCGGCTTTCAATTCTTCACCGGAAATGGAAGAAAAAACTCCTATTTTTATAGTTGGCAAAGCAGTCAAAAGACCGTTAATCCATTTTTCCCAGTCAGGTTTCGATATACGATCATCAACATTTACAAAAACAACGGAATCAGGATATTTTTTTAACGCATACGACAATTGAACATGATCTTTTGCCAGATATACTTCATATTCCTGTTGTATTAATTCCGCGATAACCTGATCCTGCAATGACTTTGTAGGATATAAAAAGAAAATTTTCTTTCCCGTAATTTCAGATTGATTATTTTCGTCACTCATAATTTTTCCTGTTTATCTAAAACTCACAAGTTCCATTTCAAAAACCAAAAAACTGTTTGCGGGAATAACGCCGCCAACTGCCCGGTCCCCATAAGCAAGTTCCGGCGGTATTACAACAAGCCGTTTCTCGCCAACCCTCATATCTAAAACCATTTCATCCCATCCCGGAATAACTCTACCCGCCCCAACGGCAAATTCTATCGGACCCCTCTGACTGGAATCGTCAAAGACCGTACCGTCAAGCAATCTGCCGGTATAGCTTACTCTGACATTTCTGCCGCGTCCGGGTTTTTCTCCCGTTCCCTGCCTTTGAATTGTATAGCGAACCCCCGAAGGCGTTTGTTGCATATTAGGATAATCGCTGTTAATGCGGGCAATGTCCGCCTGACGCTGAGATTGCGCCCTGTTCGTACTTGCCGCCGATGCCTGCGCAAGCAGTCTGTCAAAATTTGCCTGATCAGCCGTGAATGCGTTAGCGGCTGTTCCGTTACGGATTATGGTAATCCGTTCAATCCGGTCTCCCTGTCTGGTTGTATTTACAATATTCTGCCCCTGAACAACATAACCGAATACTGTATGCCGTCCGTCTAAATGCGGCGTAGGGACAATGGTAATAAAAAATTGACTGCCATTAGTACCCGGTCCTGAGTTCGCCATGGAAAGAACGCCCGGTTTGTCATGCTTTAATGCCGGATCAAATTCATCGGGAAAGCGATAGCCCGGTCCGCCGGTTCCGTTCCCCTGAGGACAGCCGCCCTGAATCATAAAATCAGAGCTGTCCCCATTCGCCCTGGAAATGACACGGTGAAAAGTCAGCCCATTATAATAGCCCCTTCCCCTGGCGGCGTTCATTCTGCCCTCCGCCAGGGCGACAAAATTACAGACTGTAAGGGGGGCGCGCTCATATTCAAGGCGCACAATTATATCTCCCCTATTTGTCGTAATTCTCGCAAAAAGCCCATCGCCCAGATTTTGGGCATCAACTGTTTCTGTAGCACTCAAAATAAAAAAAACTCCCATCAATAAAAATATTGTTACTTTGATATTTTTCATAATATATTTATAACATATTTTCAGAATATTGGCTAGTCCCTAAAAGCCAATTATCAAAAAAGTTATTCAATTGTATAGAGCAACCCTTGCGACCTGCCAAAGATTTCAGGCTCATACATACATTCAGCTTGAGCAGGCGGCGTTGGGTACACTCCCCTTCTCGCCGTACGGAAAAGGAAACTGACTGTGGACTCGCCCTTGTAAAACCTGTCCCAGAAGTATTGAATCTCGTTATCCATAATTACCTGATGACTGAGCCATGATCCCCAACCCCAGCCCCATGAGCCTCTGCGGTTATTTTCATTTCCGCTAACACCGCCTACATCATCATAAGAAGCGGTCGTAACAAAAGCCATGTCCAATATTTCCGCGCCTGACGGAACAGGCACTCGAAGAGCGAGATATGTTCTGTCTCTGGTTGAAGAAACCCGTATTCTTGCGCGGTATGTTTTCCCGCTCTGTAAGGCAGTGCCGCTGATTTCCGCGTTTGTGTTCACATCGTGTATGCTCATGAAAACTCCAACCCCTTCGTCGCGGAAAGACTGAAGCTCCGACGGTATCGCGTAACGCAGGGATGCGGTGTAATAAAGGCTCCCCCTTCCGCTCCGCGAAAAATTAAGCTGTTGTAAGCGATCCCTTTCAATACCGCTCATAACAGAACTGTTAAATTCAACTGTGCTTGTAACAGGCTTAGCGCCAAGACCCTTGAACGTTCCCTGCAACAACTGCGCCGCTCCCAGTGAAACAGTTCCCGACACATCAATATTGGTAAGGTTTTCCGCTCTTATTAAAGCGTCTACCGCAGAAAGAACACGCACCGTTACCGCCGTGCTTTGCCAATACCCCTTTCTTGAACGCTGATTTTCCAGCAGTGAGAAAAGGAGCCGCGTATTTATTTCGTCTCCCGGAAATTGTTCCGCGAAAAATTGCAAAGTAAGCGCAAGCTGTTCAACAGGGGTTCCGTAATAATAACCATAACGGTTTCTCTCCAGCGGATCGGTAATGTCCACACCCCTTGTTGTCATACGGGTAAGGTTACGCAGACGCTGTGCTGTACTTGCGGCATCGCTATTGCGCCCCAAAGCGCGGTAGGTCATTCCTACAAACGCAAGCACAGACGGGTCAACATTGTTACGGCTTAAAATTTCAGCTAACTTCGCCTGGTCTACACTCTCGCCAAGAAGAGCCGACACATACAACATATATGACTGCAAATAAGATTGATAATAATAATTAGCAGTATTATTCCGCCAGCTTTGTATGGTCTGATATTCGCTGTTTAGATAGGAAACAAGGTTAGCGACATTTAGCGATGACGGTATATTAAAGTTTTTTGCCTTTGCGATGGCAATAATATGCGCTATCCTAAGACTAACATAAAAATCAGTTCTTGTACTTGACGACCAATACGGAAAACCTCCGTTTGGAAGCTGAATCTGCGCCCATGCCCCTAATTCATTCTCCACTACTAGACGCGGGTCTGAAACTTCTGAGCTAATTTCCAAAGCGTCAAGGTATTCGCCGAAGACTACAAGGGGCATCACCGCCGAGCTTCTCTGCTCAAGACAGCCATAAGGATAACGGAAAAGATAACTAATCGCCGTATCTAATAAACTTAACCGTGTAGCGTCCAAAGTAAGCGTGAGGCTTCCCACCCCGTTATCTGCAAATGACGGTATTACCAAGCCTTCACTTGCGGAACTGCCGGAAATTGTTCCTGTAGTTGTAACCGTCTCCATAACAAGCGGATGCTCTATTATCATTTCACGGACTAGCCTCTCATTTAGAACATTTGAATTTATCGTAAAGTTTAGGGTAATATTTCCCTGTCTGACAGCGGCTACATCAAAATAGGCAACGGCGTTCTCGCCGCTCCTTACCGTTATGCGCCTTTCCGAAGTTCCGTCAACAAAAGCCCGACCTGCAACTTTTGTCAAGCCGCTTGACTCATCATTCGGCAGAGGAGCGCCGACATCAAGTTTAACCGTAATTGTATGCGAAGACGAATCAAGGTTTGTTATCAACACTCCGGCTTCGGCAGTATCACGCTCGCGCAAACGGCGGGGAACAACTTCCCTCACATTGATTTTATTCTGAGCGGCGATCTCGCTTTCTTTAAGAGCGAAAAGGTCTCCTCTTACGCCAAATGCCGTTACACGATATGTGGTTAAATTATCGGGGAGTGTAAATTTGCACGTTACCCTGCCGTTCTCGTCTGTAACAAGCATTGGTTCAAAAACAGCGGTGGCGTTAAAATCACTGCGTTCTTCATATATAACACTTTCATCATCGGTTTTTTCTGAATTAAAACCCGTACCGGACCAAGTTGTAGATTCCGTTAATGCCATACCTCTCATTTCCATTACTTCCATTTCCACTCTGGGAAGAACATTTCTCATCTCAACATAAGTTGCAGGGTCAATCAACAGGGAACGGGAATCACCTCCACCTACAAAAAGCGGAAATTGCCGTTCGGAATAAAAATGATCTACAGGATCGGGAACATGGTAATTAATAAGGTCTAACACGCCGCGATCTATCGCCATAAGGGAAAGTTCCGCTTGCGGCAGAGGTCTGCCGTTTCTGGTCGCAGTCAATGTTACGGTAACTTCTTCACCGGGTGAGTATGTTCTTTTGTCTGTTTGAATATTAACAGAAAAAGCTTTAACGCGCGGATTTACATTGAGCCGCGCTACGCCGTAATATCCTTTTGGTTTATCTAAATCGGGCTCTCCGTATTCATGTGAGGGAGCGCCTGAGCGTACAGAGTAGGAAGAAACAGAAACATAAACCACAGGCACAAAGTTACGCGCAATGGGAATATCAATCACATTGACGGATTCAGTAAAATGACGGACTTCTTCCGTAAAAATACCCTCTCTTTCAACAGTAATTAAATAATACCCTTGAGGGAGAGCGCTTTGCAGTAAAACTTTCGCCGTGTCGCCGGGTTCATAAACATCCTGATCCGGCACAAGGCGCAGTTCTGTCGGATTATTACTGTTCCAGTAGCCTCCGCCTGAGCCTGTAACATAAAAACCCATCTCTGTCAGCGCGGTTCTGCCTTCCCTGTCCTTGGACGAAACACGCAGAATATGATAACCGGCGGATGACGGTCTTACCCTTATAACACCGCTTCCGTCTTGCACATCAATCATTTGTACGCTATCAACAGCCTTAGTGGACGTGTATTCATCCCTCATATAACCGTTTGCGTCCCTCTGCTGAACACGCTGCCATTCTTCACGGATAAGCTCAACCTTTAGCTGTCCCGCTCCTTCTCCGTTTTGCAGGAAAAGGCTGTTACGCGCATTTGTGTTAGACGCTATTTCGCCGGAAATATCAACTGTAATGAAATTACAGGAAAACTCCTGTCCTGAGCGGACAAAACCGGAAGCGCTTTTTTTAAGACCGATATAAAAACTCGCAGGATGCGCCATCACTGAACGGTAGGCTGTAACCATTTGATTGCCGAGCTCCGTAACTCTCGCTTGCGCCTGATACATATACGGCGCACCTGTAACTTTATCGCCGCCGCCTGTTTCCCTGCTAAGAGACGCACTGCCCTGTCCGCTTAATGTTCCGCTTTCAGAACCAATATTACGCTTTCTGTCCCATGGATTGATCGGTCCAAAAGAAAACCCTCTTAACTGCTCTCCTGACGGACGGAAAGAAGCTATCTCTTCGTACCATACGGCTTCCCATGACGCGCTCGAAAGACTGCCGCCTGAAAGATAACTCGCTCTGAGAGTTAAATTTATATCGTCACCTAATATGATAGTTTCAGGCGGAGTTGAAAGAGTAGCTTGAAATCTTAATCTTTCAAAGAAGGCAACCGTTATGGGAATAGAAGCGACAGTTTCATTTATTTCAACGGAATTGCTGTCTGCGCGTCTGTATACAAGCCTGTAGGAACCCGGCGCTAAATCTTCAGGTAACTCTACCTGCCCAAAGAAACTTCCTGTACTTGTTGTTGTTCCCTCAAGCGATACAATTCTTGAAGGTCTGTACGAATTTTCTTCCAATGTAATAATATAGCCCCCGTTGTAGAGGGTGTACATTCCAAGCACCTTTGAACGGTCAACACCGCGAAATTTAACAGTTTCTCCGGGTTTGTAAAGACCTCTGTCAGAAAAAATAAATGCAACCGGTTTTATTTCTTCCGCATCCTGAGGCTGATTTGTCTGGATGTCCTGACGCCACATGAAATGAAAATGGGGATTGAATATCGCCCTATCTCCATCTTTTTCGGCAATTACAAACAGAGAACGGAGATATTCAGTAATAGTATTGCTCCTCAAAGTATTAGCATTCATGTTAATTATCGCAAGACCGTTTCTATCAGTTACAGCAGAGCCGTAACTCGCAAGTAAATCTAAGTCCGCGCTTAGAGTAACATCACGATTAGACAGCAGTTTAACTCTTGCGCCTTCCACCGGCATTCCTGTTGAAAGACTTGTAACAAGGACTGTTACCCTGTTAAAACCATAACGCACGGTCAAACCAAGATCGGTAACTTGTATACTAAAATGAGTTGAAAATTTTCTGGGAGTTCCCGGGCGGAAGGTTGTATTATCCACTCTTTCACTGGTCATCAGCATTATGTCGCTGTCAAAAAATACAAAACCCCTGCCCCGGCTATTCAGATAAGGCGACAGATCAATTTCCTCAAAATATCTTGTATTGATCGTTCCTGCGTTCAATTGAATTTTAGGAACATTAACTAAATTACTGTTTCTGTAATCCGCAATGGGACGCCTTTCCTGAAGAGGATTTTTATCAGAGGTCAGTAAATAATAAGAATCTTCAGTAATATTCTGATATTCAAAAACATAACGCGGCGGAAATTGAGCTTCCATCATAAGATTTTGACTGTACAAAAAACGCGTCGAACCAACCGGAGGCGGTTCATCCGGCATTACAATCTCGCATGAATACGGAGAGCTTAATTTCCTGCCGTACACATCTTCTATGTTATCTGAAATAAAAACAGTGAATATATCTTTGTAATTTAAAGGTAAATTGAATAACCTTAGTACATTTCCGTATACTTCGATATTACTATTACTTATATCCATAACAGGTTCAGTTCTTATTGCGCCTAGTACGGTTCTTTCATTCAGTCTATGGCTAAAAGTTATAGCTACCAAATTACTGTATTTGCCGTAACCTGCCCTTACGTTATGCGCTATAACACTGAACGGTACGGGCGTTCTGTAGCTGTAAGTTTGATCCTCTGCGGTTCCGCGCGTTCCGCCACGGGATTTAGCGCCTGCCTTCAATATAACTTTTACCTGTGTATCAAAATCTACAGTACCAACCAATTCGGCGGTAATTTTATATTCATCATCCTGTTTAAGATGAAACCTTCTTGGAACATCATTTGTCAAAATCTCCAAATATTGAAGTATATCAAGGAATTGTACGGGATAATTAAACTGTATTGTAACCTGTTTTGCGGCTTGGGGAGGCACGCTATCGTTATCAAAGTAAAAAGCTGATCTTGCCCTGAAATCAACGCCGGGAGTAACGCTTTTTATGCTGAGAGCCTCCGTATGAAAAGAAAAAATCTTGTCACCTGAAATTCTGTTTCCGCTGAGCGACACAGCGTCACTTGCAACCGTAATCGTGTAAGTCTGCTGACTTTGGCAAGGCTCCTCTCCTTCAAAACTTAAAAAATTTGTTCCGTACCAGCGAAACGTTCCCTTTAGCGCGGGAGTAATCGTAACAAAAGGCGAGAGAGCGCTTGGCTCTCCAAGACTTGCAAGGGCAATCATCGGTTGTGAAAAAATAACATATATAGAAGGACGCTGTATCGCGGAAGAATAATCCCCTCTTGGTCCCCAGTCAATTACAGTAAGCGGCTCATTTGCCGCGCCTTGAAGCTGTCCCTCACGCCCTGCTTCCTGAGCGGCGCGAATTGCCTGAATACGCACGGCTTCTCTCGCCGGATCAAAATATACAGTTTGATAATCTGACAACCTGCGAAGACCGCCGCCTGTAACCGAACCCTGCGAACCGCTTGTTCCTGCCGCTCCCGCAAGCTCCTCGGCGCTTAATGTCTCGGCTTCGCTAACAGGCTCCGCTTTCAATGGACGGTAATCCAAAGTGAAGGCGGCTGAAAGAGCCGCGTCATTTGCGTATTTTTTCCCATTATCTGCTGAATTAGAAGAATCGGCTCTTGTATAGGCTGAAACATTAACGGGCATTGGCGGAATTTCGCCTAGCTCACTGTCTCCAAAGCTGACAAAAGAAAAGAGACATACCAAAATTAACGGTAAAAACATAGCAGTTTTTTTCATAATATATCGAAAAGCAAATTTTATCATAACATCCTTACATAAAAATTATTACATATATTTATTATATATGTCAAATAGCAAAAATTATGAAACTTCAGGTTAACTAATATGAAGGATAAACCATGGGGTTTTAATGTTTTTTCTTCTTTCTCCGTGTTCTCCGTGTCCTCCGTGGTTAAATTCTTACTCTTTAGACATACCAAAGTTCACGAAAAACTGTGTACTGTAACATTGACAATCGCGCGGTTTAGCAGTTACATTGAATATATGAGTGAGTATCTGATTAACGGCGGAATTCCCCTGAACGGAACAATCAAAGTAAGCGGAAACAAAAACGCCGCCCTGCCCTGCATTGCCGCCGCCCTTTTAACCGATGAGCCTGTGATTCTGCGGAACATTCCAGACATTGAAGATGTACGGGTAATGCTTGATGTTTTTATTTCCCTTGGAGGAGAGGTTGAAGTCCTTGGGCAAAATGTCCGCAAACTTTCTCTTGGCGACATAAAGTCTTCTGAAATACCGGCGGAACAGGCAAAAAGAATAAGAGCTTCGATCCTTTTCGCGGGACCGCTTCTCGCGCGGACAGGGAAGGTCGTTCTTCCCCCTCCCGGCGGCGATGTGATTGGAAGGAGACGGCTCGACACTCACTTTTTGGCGCTAACAGAATTAGGCTCAAAGGTAAAAGTCAGCGATACATTTACCTTTAGCGCGAAGACTCTTGTCGGCGCGGATATTTTTCTTGATGAAGCGTCGGTTACAGCGACAGAAAACGCAATCATGGCGGCTGTTCTCGCGAAGGGAAAAACAATTTTGACAAACGCCGCAAGCGAACCTCATGTACAGGATTTGTGCAGAATGTTAGTTGCAATGGGCGCGCAGATAGAAGGAATTGGCTCTAACATACTTACGATTACAGGGGTAGAAAAACTTTCCGGCTGTGATTTTGAAATTGGTGCGGACTTTATGGAAGTCGGCTCTTTTATCGGTCTTGCCGCCGTAACAGGCGGTGATCTTCATATAGAAGGCGCGCGTATTCAGGACATGCGCCCCGCGAAAATCGCCTTTGGGAAATTGGGCATTGTCTGGGCACATGAGGGAACGATCATCCATGTGCCAAAAAATCAAAGCATGGAAGTAAATCACGACCTCGGCGGAATGATTCCAAAAATAGACGACGCCCCTTGGCCCGGATTTCCTCCCGATCTTATAAGCATTGTAATTGTTGTCGCAACGCAAATAAAAGGGACGGTTTTAATTCACGAAAAAATGTACGAGTCGCGTATGTTCTTTGTTGACAAATTAATTGGCATGGGCGCGAGAATCGTGTTATGCGATCCGCACCGCGCCGTTATTTCAGGACCCTCAAAACTGACAGGCTCCGAGATGGTCAGCCCCGACGTGCGCGCAGGAATGGCAATGCTAATCGCCGCAATGTGCGCCGAAGGCAAGAGCGTTATACGCAACGTTTACCAGATTGAGCGCGGCTACGAACAACTTGCGGTGCGGCTGTCCTCACTTGGAGCGGAAATAACAAGGAGTGAATGATGGACAACAAGGCATTGTTTAAGATTGGATACGGTCTCTATGTTTTAACCGCAAAGGACGGAGAAAAAGACAACGGCTGTATTATCAATACGCTATTGCAGGTTACAGACTCACCCTTATCGGGCGTAATTGCCGTTAATAAGCGTAACTATACTCATGACATGATTGTTAAAACAAAAGAGTTTAATATTTCTATTTTAACCACAGAGACGCCTTTTGATGTATTTAACAATTTTGGTTTTAAATCGGGACGTAATATTAACAAATTTTTAGATAATGCTAGTATAAAACGTACTAAAAACAATATTGCCTATCTGCCCGATCACAGCAACGCCTATTTATCATTTAAGATAACGGACACCATTGACTTAGGTTCACACAGCATGTTCAGGGCGGAGATTACCGACGGAGAAGTTCTTTCAAACGCCGAAAGTCTTACTTATGCGTATTATCATCAGCATATAAAGCCAAAACCGGGCGAACAAAAGCGCGGCTATCGCTGTACCGTTTGCGGCTACATCCACGACAGCGACACCTTACCCGAGGACTTCGTCTGCCCGTTATGCAACCATGGAGCGAAATTCTTTGAGAGGGTATAAGAGCAAAGAGGGAATGAAGAAAGAAGAGAAATAACCACGGAGGACACGGAGGAAGAAGAGAAGAGGATCAACACGCCCAAGTCTGCACCGCGTTTAAGCGGTGTAGATGAATTATGCTAACACGGCGTGGCGCTAAATAAGGTCAGCGCGACCAATAATGCGCGAAGGCTTTAGCCTGAGTTGCGCACCTGAAGCGAATTAAGACGAATGAAGATTTATAAGGACAAATAATATATGATTACAGAGACAGTTGTTGAAGAAGCAGTTACCGAATATCTCAAGGGTTTTAATGAAGCTAATAAATATTTTTTAAGTACCCGTGATGTTTTTACGGCAAGACTGCAAAATTATATTATAGAGACAAAAAAGTATCTGGAGGCGGCTGTTATCGGCGAGATAGGTAATAACACTTTTGATCATAATTTTATTTTTGAAGAAAACTTTCCATGGGGTGTCTATTGTAATTTATCATACAAGGGAAAATATATAACGCTTGCGGATTATGGGGTGGGTGTAAGGCGGTCATTGCTTTCTGTTCTACCATCTATCATCTCCGATTTTGAAGCGGTGGAAATTGCGTTTACCAAAAGGATTTCCGGCAGGTCTCCCGAACAAAGAGGTAACGGGTTAAAGTTTGTCTGTGAAACAATCCGGCAAAACGGCTGGCATTTGTATTTTCAATCAGGTTCCGGTTCCTGCTCAATAGACAAACATGGAATTATGTTTTCTGAAAAAACTCCTGTAGTAACAGGTTGTTTGGTAATCCTTGATTTTAGCGGAGAAAATTAATCATGGTAATAAAAGTAAGCAATTTTGGAGATATTTTGATGTCACGTCCTGCTGGCCGGGAAGCCTTCTTAATGGCAAAGGCGTATGTTTTCAAAGGATTAAAAGCAGATGAAACTATTATCCTTGATTTTGACGGAATAAAAGTTCTGGCTCCTTCATGGGCAGACGAATTTGTTTGTGGAACAAAAAATGAATTTACAAACACAGTACAATGTATCAATACAGAAAACCCGTCGGTAAAAGCATCGCTGGAAACAGTTCTGGAAATAGCTTAAAACGCAACTCTTAATTTGCTAATTGACTACAGATGTCCCTCATCAAGAATGATCACATCTACGCGGCGGTTATTAGCGCGACCTTCTTCGGTCTCGTTTGATGAGACGGGCATTGTGGCGGCTAGCCCTGCAATTTCAAAGTTGTTTTCATTTATTCCAAGAGCGGAAAGATAACGCAAGACTGCCCTTGAACGCTCTGACGATAATTGCCAGTTATCTTCCCATGGACCGTTGGGGTCTACATCAACTGAGTCGGTGTGCCCTTCAATCTTGAAACGCCTGCCCCGTAATTCAGGAGAGTCCAGATATGTTCCAAGACGCAGGAGTATATCTCTTGTCGCTTCAATATTTATTTGCGCACTTGCGGGATAAAAAAACGCATCTCCTGCAAGGGTTATTACAAGTCCGCGTTCATTGTGGTGATCTACTATTACTTTATTGGAACGTATCTCCGGTTGAAAAAGAGAAATCGCTTTGCGCATCGCTGTTCCCATAACTCTGCCGCGTTCCATAGAAGGTAGAGCCATAATCGTATTTCCCAAATCGGCATTACGTCCTGCAGAAACAGTGAATCCTCCCGGCATCGCGCCAATACCGCCCTGCCGCATGGATGAAGAAATGGCGTCTAACTGAGCCTGAGTAACATCATCAGGGTTAAACATAATTATAAAGAAGCAAAGACAGAGTGTAACCATGTCTGAGTAAGTTGCCAGCCAGTCAGAACCTGCATTTACACCAGGCTTTTTTTTCTTCGCCATTATCCGTCCTTGAGAAGTTCCGCTTCCATGCTCTTGCGAAGAGTAGGAGTAAGATATGCAAGCAGTTTCATCGCAAGGATGCGCGTATTATCGCCTGCCTGAATTGAAAGGACTCCTTCTATTATCATTTCCTTAACCGAAGCTTCATAAGTATCCTGACCTCTCAGCTTATTGCCCCAGGGCATAATTGTCGTGTTCGCTACAATAGAGCCGTAAAGAGTTGTTATAAGAGCCATAGCCATGTTAGGACCAATGGAGGATTTATCTTCAAGGTTTGATAACATGTTTACAAGACCGATAACCGTTCCCATCATCCCGAATCCGGGAGCAAGGGCTGACCACGCCATTAACAAGTTAATATTCACAGCATGTCTGGTCTGTACCTGGCTTAATTCAAGTTCCAGAAGATCGCGGATGATTGTCTGATCCGTGCCGTCAACAACAAGGCGCAATCCCTTCTTCATAAATTCATCTTCAAGGTCTTCAAGTTCGTCTTCCAACGCGAGCAAACCTTCGCGGCGCGCTTTTTCGGAAAAAGCAACCAGTTTTTGTATGATTGCCTGTTCGTTGTATGCCGGTACGCTGAAAGTACGTTTAATCGCGCCAAAACAGCCAATCGCTGTTGCCCAATTATTGGAAATCATAACGGCAAAATAAGAACCAAGAATAACGAGCGCGAATGAAGGCAGATTTAAAAGACGGATAAGACCTATCATACTGCCTGCAGTATTTATAGCGGTAAAAACAATCATGCCAAAAGCGCCAATCAAACCTACAACGGTTGCTAGATCCATAACTTCACTCCTGTACAACAGACGGGCTTAATCTATTACGATACGTTTCGATCTCGCCTAAAACATCGTCTGCTTCTTCCTTTACAACATGACGTCTGCCGGACAGCATCACCAGCGTCGTATCGGGGTTAATTTCGATACATTCAATCTGATGAGGGTTTATGTAATACATCATACCATCCAGCCTTGTTACTTTAATCATAACACAAATATACAGAAATAGGGAGGTTTACCCTCCCTTATTTCTATCCCCTATTTTATTACCGCTTTAGCGTCAGTAACTCTTGCAGTAACTGATCTGCGGTTTGGATCGTTCTGGAGTTCGCTTGAAACCCGCGCTGGGTAACAATCATATCTACAAACTGATCCGCCATATCAACATTGGACATTTCCAACATTCCCGCGTTAATTTTGCCTTTCCCGGCAATACCTGAAGGTCCGATATTCGCAAGCCCAGAGTTATTAGAAACACGGTATGTATTATCTCCGGCTTTTTCAAGACCTCCCTGATTTGGGAAGCTCGCCATAGCCACCTGTCCAATAGACCTTGTGGTTCCGTTGGAATAAATACCGGTAATTACTCCTGATTGATCGATTTTAAAATTATCAAGATAACCCATTGTGCGACCGTCCTGCTCTACCGCTTTGGAAGAGCTTGCTTCCGCATACTGGGTAATTGAATTGGTAAATCCGCCTACATTGCCAAGGTTAAGAGTAAATTCCTGCCTTACCGGAGTACCGTCTTCATTTGGAGCGGCGGTCTGTACATCAAAAGCGACAAACATCTGCACCCGTCCTGAAGCGCCGGATACATTGCCTGCTCCGTCTTCGGCGGAAAGCAATGTTCCATTATTGGAAAAGTTCACGATAAAGGTAGTAGGTCCGCCTGCTTCAGGGGCTTCTTCGCCCAGCCCGATTGTCGCGTTGGTAGGAAGTTCATTCTGAGGATCAACCGTAACATTTGCGTTCCAGCTGTTCGCCGTTCCCGGCACTCTTGTAAATTCAACCTGAAGAATATGTACATCGCCGAATGAGTCATATATTTTCTGGCTTGCTGTCCATGTTCCTTCAACAATCTGAGCCAGCGTCGGATCCTCACCCAATTCAGGTGTTCTCTTGTCAAGGTTACACGCAAAATTGACCAACGTGGTCGCTTTTGCCGGGTCTTTGCCGCCGACCGGAATTACAAGTTCTTCAACAGGGCGTGAATTATCCAGTATTGTGTAGCCTTCAATTTCTCTTGCCATCCAACCCATGACCTTCATTCCGTTTGCAGGGTTAACCATTATTCCGTCAGAGTCAATGGAAAACGCGCCTGCTCTTGTAAACAACTGTGTTCCGCGGTCATCAAGAACAAAAAAGCCCTGCCCCGTAATTGCGAGGTCTGTAGGATTCGCCGTAGTTTGAAGCGCTCCTTGAATGTGAAGTGTGTCAATTGACGCAACTGACATTCCAAGACCGACTTCCTTCGGGTTTACACCGCCAAGGTCTTCGGTAGGACGAGCCGCGCCCTGCAACTGCTGGTAAAGCATGTCCTGAAAATTAACACGGTTACGTTTAAAACCTGTTGTATTGATATTGGCAATATTATTACCAATAACATCCATTCTTGTCTGATGATTCTGAAGTCCCGAAACTCCGGAAAATAATGATCGCATCATAAACTTATCTCTCCTTTATTAGTCCGCAAAAACCTTGGTTACCTGTTCCCAAGCATAAAATCTTCCGTTTACCAGCACCTGTGGCGCTCCTCCCTTGGTAACCGCCTGCACAACACCATTTATGTCGCGTTCCCCTTCCGTAATTTGAACATTTTTCCCCAACGCCGTAGATGCTTCATTTCCCATGAGCATAGATGTAAGTTTGGAAAAATCCTGAGCCATAGCTGTCATTTGTTCCAATGTTGAAAACTGAGCCATCTGCGCGATGAACTGTTTATCTTCCATAGGTGAAGACGGATCCTGATACGAAAGCTGGGTAATGAGGATTTTCAGAAAATCATCTCTGCCCAATTCCTGTTTTGGCTTCTTTCCATCATTCAAAGTACGATTGTACTCTTGAACAAACAGATCATTCTGTGTTTTTTCTTGTGAACTTAACGTTGGCGTAAAAGCAACTTCCATACCTTTCTCCTATGCAAACATATTTACTGAGCCCGTATTCCGTCCAAAAAAGACATCGATAATGGGCGCTGTTTCCTGTTCAAAGGAATTTTCATAATTTGATGCCGCTAAACGCTGGTCAAGAAATCTTTCATCAAGCTCTTGCTCCTGTTGCTCACCAAACCCGTCCGCAGTCAATGACAAATTCAGGTTTGCATCTTCAAAGCCCGAATTCTTGAAAGCCTGCTCCAAAGAAGCAATTTCCTTGCGGAAAGCGTTCAATGCTTCTTGGCTATCAACAAATATATGCCCTGTAATCTTGTTTTCGGTCATTTCAAGGCGAATCTTTACATTTCCAAGAGTCTCAGGGTGAAGGGCAATCTTGATTATTCCCGACCCTCCGTCTCGGAGAATCATGGAAGCGTGGCGTACAATGTCGCCGTTAAAGTTTTGATGCAATTCCCTTGCGAGCATATTTTCAAGAGCGCTACTTGCCTTTGTTTCCCATGTAGTCTGGGCGGAACTTTGTCCCTGATCAGACATTCGCAAATCCAAGGTCATTTCCTGAACCGGCAACTGTCCCTGAACACGTCCGCCTGAAACATCAAGCGAAACAGTGCGCATTTCCGCGCCATTTGACACCTTCGTATTATCGGTCCGTAAATCGCGGACTTCAAAACTGACTCTGTCCCTGCGGCGATTGCGCAATTCTTCAAGCTTTCCGGGAGCTTCCTGCTTTTTGTTAAGCAGAGCTGAGTTTTCTTCACCTAATTTATTTTTAGCGGAAAGAGCGTGTGCGTCTTCTCTTTTAGAAAGTGAATCCGCCAAAGACTGGGCTTCACTTGAGGCGCGCTTGCGTTTATCCGCTGTAGTAGAAAGAGCTTCTTCCGCGCTTTTTTTCGCGGCGGCTTCAGATGCGGCGTATAACTCTGCGGAATTTGTGTCCGCCTTTTCTGTAATTGGGGATTGTTCTTTCTGCGCCAATTCATTAAGACGGCTCTGCTTTCTTTCTGCAAGATAATCCGGCGAAAGAGCGTCCTGATCTTCGACGGGAACCTCTGTTTCTAAGGAGCTGTTAAATAGATGCTCCGCGCTTAAAAGAATGTCTTGGTATTCTTGCGAAAGTTCAAGTTCGGAACTTTCAAGGTCAACCCCGTCTTCAATCTCGTTTATAAAGAGGTTCTGCATAATCGCGTCTTTATCAACGGATTCCGCGTCAAGTTCAATTTCTGAAACTGCTACATTCTCGGACTGTGTCTTTTGCAACAATCCGGCAAGAAGTTCCGCGAAACTTGAGCTTTCTTCATTTTCTTCGTTTTCGTGTGTCTGCTGTGGCTCGTTTACAACAAGCGCTAATGCAGGTTCTGTATAGGCGGTAATGGCTATCACCAACCAGCCTCCTTAGTTGAAGATGCCTGCGTTTTAAGCAGGTTTCGGAAGGAGAGCCAATTGGCTTGAGGTTACAGACTGGGCGGGCGACTCGCCATTTTCCTTTGCAGTTCAGCGGCGCGCGCCGGCTCCATCAGGGAGAACCAATACGCCACAATAGACGTGGTTCCCTCAGCCCTCGCAATTTCCTCGGTCTTCCGAATAACGTCGATAGCAAGCTGATCATCCAGTGCGGCAATAATGCCTACCGCGCTCTGCGGAGGCATACCAACCAGATACCGGGCATTCTGCTCGACATTCCTGTCCTTATTTTCGGCATCTAAAGCCGTACCTCTGAGTGATTTTTCAATTTCTTCAAGCATACTTTGCCGGTCTTCCAACTCCTGCGCCATTTGCTCCATTTCCCCATAGCGGTTGTCCAAATCCTTCTTTTGGGTGTCCATTTCCATTTCTTTTAGTTGAAGGGCTATCAGCCGAATTTCGAGCCGCTCTCTGTCAAGGTTGATAACCTCGTCCGCCTCGGCTTTTGGCTGGGTTCTGCCCCCTCCCGGGGCAAAGGGGATGTGCTTATAAATAGGGGCAAGTACAGTTTTAGCGTCGATAACGTTAAGGTAGTCAAACCAGACAATACCGCCCACAGCCAGAACGGCAATGAGCAGTAAAAGGACTATTACTCTTCCAATCATCTTAAATCTCCCAAATCATCGTATTATACCATAAATTTCGGCAAAATGGGAAGGAATTTTACTTAATTTCTTGTGTTTTTGGGGGTGTATTTGTTATTATAAAGACAGGAGCGTATTATGAACCTTGAAAAAGAACAGGCTTTTTACGAAGCAAATAAGGTCGAATTGCGATCAAAATATGCCGGAAAGCGCGTTGTCATTGCCAGTAACAAGATTCTCGGCGTGTACGATTCCGATAGGGAAGCAATGCAAGAAACAGCAAAGACTTTGCCTCGCGGTTCTTTCATGGTAAAATATATCCCTGAAAACCCACAAAAAGAAAAAATACGCCTTTCCCCTGTTGGCAATATTGTTGCATATGGATAAAAAACAAGCCTCTCTTACCTACACGCATAAAGAACTGGTTGCTACTATTCTAACACCGGTAAAATTGTTTTCTGATGTCTATGATGAAACTAACAGTTATTTGACTAATGCCCTTTGGGATACCGGAGCTATGGTATCTGTAATATCCCCGGAAATTGTATCAAAATTGAATCTTGATATTGTCGATGCCATTCAAATTACCGGTATAAACGGAGAAAGCCTGGCAGGTGTTGCCATTGTATCTATTTATTTTCCAAACGACGCTGTTATTGAAGATGTGCGTGTTGCAATTTGTAATATGTCCCCCGAAAATGAGATGATAATCGGGATGGATGTAATTACGCAAATGGATATTGCTATTACCAATGGAGGAAGTCAAACTCAATTTTCATTTGCTATACCGCCATTTAAAAACAGAATAGATTTTACAAAGAGGGATGCATTACAAAGTTAGCTGGTTCCAATAATTTGACTTGTTCGAGAACCCGGTTGGTTCTCTCACAAGTCCTGCATTTTGTAAGGAAGTTGTTCAGAAACTGAAGTTTCCGAACAACTCTATTGTAAAAAAACAGTTACATTTTAATGCGATTGGGGTATTATGAAGATGCGATCCAGCAGTCGGTAAGTGTGTAGGACACGCAACGGTATCAAGCCCCTGTGGGGCTTGGCTCTTTTAAGGTATGGATTAACTGTCCGACCACATGGTTCATGTGGTCGGACGGACGGGTCAGCTACCTTTGCGTGTCCAGAAAATATTGTGTAAGTATGCAGGAAAGTTGTTTTTATTCTACTTACTCTATTTCTTTACACTTCGCCTTCGTGTTCAATTCTTAAGGTAAATTCAAGTCTTTATATATTTCAACAAAAAGTAATTTTTCATCCTCGTCAAATACCCACGTACACTCAATACATATAATCTCATCAACATACGCTATAAGAGCACGAATATTTTTAGCTCCCCTTGCGTTTTCCGGTCTATAATAATTCCCTATCGGCGGCGACTGTTTCGGAACTGTTACACCTCCACCTAACTGATGAGGATAATCTTCATCCCACTCAATTTCATAACCTTTTTTCTCTATGAATGTCCTAACATCATTTCTGGAACTTCCTACAGGTGTATTTCTTATAATATATTTTCCTATAGTTTTGTGAGACAGCATTCCAATCGACATATTTGAGCTCGTTATACAATTAGATACAAATGTCAGTAAAAACAAAATACTTAAGGTAAACAACATTCTCTTAATTATTCTTTTCATGCTACTCCTCCACTTATTGTACTAATTGGTATTCTATTGGTGGTAATCGTATACGCAATGGTATCAGCTACCAGATTCACCTAGTGTCGATGATAACCCAACCTACGCTACATATAGCGTAATTATACCCCATGCCTCCAGTCTCGTCAAATATTCTTGTCACACACTCCTTCCTCTGGTTAGTAAACCACTACCGCTACATATAGAGAGACACTAGGCAAATTCGGTATCAAGCCCCGCAGGGGCTTGGCTCTTTTAAGGTATGGATTAACTGTCCGACCACATGGTTCATGTGGTCGGACGGACGGGTCAGCTACCGTTGTGTGTCCGCATTAAAGTCAATTCTTTTATTTTTGGGCGATTTTTCGATAAAATTTCGTATTACTCTTTCCAGTTTATCGCCTGTAAATTTTCAATATCTTTAAAATGTTTGGTATTGTTGGTAACAAGCGGTAAATTATGTTTTATGCAATAAGCCGCTATAAGAACATCATCACCAATTTTAATGCCTTTGCTTTGCAGTCTTAATGTTATTTTTGACGCAATATCCAGAATGCTTTTGTCAATGACACCAATCCCATGAGAAGAATACATCTTTTCAAAAATCAACATTTTCTTTTTTGAATTGTTTACCAACAACCAGTTTTGAATTTCAAAATATACCATTGGCGGAACGATAAACTTATTTCCGTTTTTCTTTTCCAGTTCCATTCTTTCAATGATTGTTATATCCCCTTTGAGAAAATATGAAACTATGTCGGTATCAAGCGCATAGAATATCATAATACGTCTATTTCTTCAGGGGTTCGCAAATGTATGCGTTCAGGCTCGCCTAAAAGAACTTCATCACAATTTCTGATTTCCTCAAATATTTCATCCCAAAGTTTTGACTGCCGGGCTTCTTCGGCACTTTCGTCAGCCTTTTCGTCCAACACCGTTACAATGGTTTTTCTGCCTTCGGGAATTTGGATTGGCGAATCAGCGACAAAATGCCCTCCCTTAAAAAAACCCTCAAATGTCAGTAACACATCAATCCTCCGTGAAATAATTTAATTGTACAATACAATAGCTTTTAACTAATGTCAAGGGGCGAACAGAACCCGTGTTCCCGTCCCTAACCTCCTCATTTCCATCCCACGCATAAAACCGGCACCCAACGAAAATTCGGCAAATTTTGATTACGCAACGGTATCAGCTACCTCGGCAGAAAAACGCACTCTTGATTGACCGCGATAGCGGTCTACCTTGCCGTGTGGATGAAAAATGCAACACGCCGTAGCACAAGTAAAAGCTACAGCGTGGGTTAAAATAAGGCATACTTTAGTATGCCGACAGTGCGGCAGAAAAACGCACGGTTCAACCGTGTGGATGAAAAATGCAACACGCCGTAGCACAAGTGAAAGCTACAGCGTGGATTAAAGCAAGGCATACTTTAGTATGCCGACAGTGCGTCGCCTAGTGCCAATGATAACCAACCTACGCTATATATAGCGCAATTATACCCCATGTCGCCCGTCTCGTCAAATATTCTTGTTACCCGCTCCTTCCTACGGTGGGTAACCAATACCGCTATATATAGTGTACCCTGTAAGCAGAGGGACACTAGACAAATTCGGTAGCTACTACTGTTGCGTGTCCTTTCTGTTACCATCTGTCCATGCATTTTAAAATATCTTTCCTTATAAATTAAAAACATCACTTATATCAACTACCATGATTCTTTCATCTGAAAAATTATTTTCGTATGTTTTATTATACAGATCATCTATCGTCAAAGACGAATACGGTAATAATATTCTATACCTTATAACTAAATGTTTCATACCTTTTGTTAACTCATATGTATTAGCTTTAACTGCAGGTTCCGTAAAATCAGGCAAACCATTAGGTTGTCTTCCCCTATATATAAGTCCTCTGCCATCATTCCAACAAAGCCAATCGCGATATTTAGGATCATATTCAGCATACCAAAACATAGATATATAATATTCATTTTTAATATCCGAAACTGGATTTATACGAAAGTAAGATCGTTCTCGATGACCGTTATAGACATAATCACTATATGATAATTTTTTAGCATCTGCATATATTTCAATTATATCTATTGCATATGGAGTGTCTTCATCAAATACTAACTTGATATTTTTATCAATTTTATAAGGTAAATTTAAAATTAATAGCTGGTCATCTACCTTAAAAAACTCTCCCTGTATTATTTCTACCTCATTTATTTTCTTATTTTCAGATGAACAGGAAAATAAAAATAACAAAACTAATAATAAATATTTTATTTTCACCAAGGTCTCCATCTAGGCACTTGTATACACAACGGTATCATTTCCCGCAGCAGAAAAACGCACGGCGTCGCCTAGTGCCAATGATAACCAACCTACGCTATATATAGCGTAATTATACCCCATGTCGCCCGTCTCGTCAATTATTCTTGTTACTCTTCCTGCGGAGTTATTTTCCTTTATTTTTTTAAGAGGGGAAGCACATTTATCGGATGTGTTATTGTTATTAGACATTCTTATAACCATTGTCTACGCTGCTCCCCCTACTTCCATAAAAAGGCTTGTTGCTCAAGCCTTTTTATTCCAGTACCCCCACTTGTTTATTTGCGGTACCCTTTTTGTTACTATCTGTCCATGCATGTCGTAATTATACTCTATTGTTTCTGTTTCGTCAATAGGAAATTTATTCATTACTACAACAGTCAACGTCCGCACATGGGCATTGACGGGCAGATTCCGCAACAACAATCTCCTCCGAAGGTATCGGGAAGTATTCACAAAACGCCTGTACTTGGCGGATTGCATAATCATTATTTCCGCACCGCCGCCTGACGGGATTTTCTTACAACTCTGTTACTTTCTCATTTTTCTTTTGGGAAAGTTATGCGTTCATTACAGGGATTTTTCTTTTTCTTTGTCTATTTTTTTGTCTCAAACTTGAACGTTGCTGTAAAAATATTGTAGAAGTATGCTTAAAAGCTGTTTTTATTCTGCCTACTCTATTTCTTTACACTACGCGCGTTACTAATTATTTATCACTACGGATATTATTGTCCAAATCATTAAAACAAGAGTTATAATAGTTGGTATAATAATTCTTGTTTTCAACTTCCAACCGGAATTTTCAAAAACAAGCATTCGTGATATAAATGCGATTCCAAAAATTATAAACACAATAATAATATTTAGAATTTGAGCAAACATTTATTCACCCATTGATGTCCTAAGAATGCGCAATTCTTCTCTCAATTCGTTAAATTCTCCATTATTTGGACGGCTATAATATATATCCATATCTTCCTTTTGTATACGTATACGCAATGGTATCAGCTACCTCGGCAGAAAAACGCACGGTTCAACCGTGTGGATGAAAAATGCAACACGCCGTAGCACAAGTAAAAGCTACAGCGTGGTTTAAAGCAAGGCATACTTTAGTATGCCGTCAGTGCGTTGCCTAGTGCCAATGATAACCAACCTACGCTACATATAGCGTAATTATACCCCATGCCTCCCGTCTCGTCAAATATTCTTACTCGCTCCTTCTTCTGGTTAGTAAACCAATACCGCTAAATATAGTGTACCCTTCAATCAGAGGGACATTAGATAACGCACTGTCGGCATCATAAATGATGCCTTGCTTTAGCGCCAAAATTCCCCTGTTTTTTGTATACTTGATTTGTAGCGCTAGTTCCTTATATAGTAGAATTATGAAAGATTGGCACAAAATATTGGGAATTTATTCGATTTTGCTTTAATCTGGGACTGAAATTCCCGAACATTTCTACTATAATAAAGGCAGGTAATTTATGAGAATAGCGATTGTAAGCGCGCCGGCGGTAAGAAAACAGCCGCCTGACTATGTAACGGCATTGGCAAAAGGAATGTCGTTGATGGGACATCGTGTAGATATTGTTGACGCATGGACAGAAGATGGGCTTAAACTTCCGGGCTATGAATATATAGCGGTTGCGGTAGAACCGGTTTCAGCTTTTTCCGGGAAGATTCCGCCTGTGATTTCAAAGGTTCTTGCCGCCGGAAGTTCGCTTGTCGGGAAAAAAAGCGCGGCGTTTGTAAAAAAGACGGGGCTTTTCACTTTAAAGGCGCTTTCCAATTTAATGAATGCTATGGAAAAAGAAGGAATGCGGGTCAACTGGAGCGACGTATTATTTAATCCTCCCCACGCCGAGGCGATGGGTAAGAGAATTGGCGCATAACGAAAGTGGAAAACCACTACGAACTGCTTGGCATTAAGCCCGGCGCGAACACAATTGAAATAAAAAAAGCGTTTCGCCAAAAGGCAAAACAGCTTCACCCCGACATTGCAGGTGTCGTTCATGCCGAGGCAATGCGGAAACTTATTGCGGCTTATGAAGCGCTTTCCGATATTGAGCGCAGGTTTGAGTACGATAAGGCATATTCGGTTTATGTAAAAAAAACCGGATTTGATTACCGTACTTGGCTGAATGAACAGGACACCCCTGAAAGCAAGGCAAAACTTGTTTTTTATGAGTTGATGCGTTTGGAAGAAGACAGGGCAATTGAAGTTTGGCGCGAAAACGGCGGACTTAATTTCCGCATGGAAGAATATCTTGAAAGAGGAGACTGGATGGACTGTCAGTATATTCTCGCCGAAGAATTGGACAAAAGAGAGTTTTATTTTGAAGCGTTCAAATTGTTAGCCGCTCTTCTGGCGGAAGAACACCGCCGTCCGTACTTCAATCTTTTTACGCCGGAAATAAAAAGTTATGTAAAAGCCTTAATAAGAAAAAAACTTAAAGCTGTGGTTGACATGGAAACATGGGTTGACTGCATGGAATCTTTAATAGGGATTGGATTTTCAAAAAAAGAAGAAAACACATTTAAGGAATCCATCGCGCAAACATCACTAAAAATAAGGACGCAGAAATGATACGTTTAAAAAATGAAAAACAAATTGACGGCATCAGAAAATCATGTAAGCTGTTATCAGCAATGTACCGTGAATTGATCCCACTTGTAAAACCCGGTATTCAAACCATAGAGATCGATCAATGGGTGCAAAGCTGGATAAAAAAAGCGGGAGGCAAACCCGTCTTTCTTGGCTACAGCTTAAAGGGAACTCCCCCCTACCCTGCCGCAATCTGTATTTCTATCAACGATGAAGTAATTCACGGTATTCCTTCAAAACGGCGCATACATGAAGGGGATTTGGTTTCTCTGGATTGCGGCATAGACCTTGGCGGTTTTATCAGCGATCAGGCTGTCAGCATAGAAGCGGGAAAGGTAAGCGAAGAAGTAAAAAAACTGAACAAGGCAACAAACGAAAGTTTATACAAAGGGATTTCAGCGGCAAAATCAGGAGACAGGCTTTTACAGATTTCACGCGCTGTAGAAAACCACATAAAACCTTTTAAGTTTGGAATAGTTCATGAATACTGCGGTCATGGGGTCGGGCTTGCTTTGCACGAAGACCCTAGTGTGCCTAACACTCCGCACGGAGCAAACCCAAAAATGAGCAACGGCATGGTTTTGGCAATAGAGCCGATGATCAACATTGGCACCGGCAAAATTAATGTTCTTGATGACCACTGGACGGTCGTTACCGCCGACAAAAAAGTGTCAGCGCATTGGGAGCACACTATCGCCATTTTTGACGGCAAGACAGAAATTTTGACGGATAGGTTGGAGTAATGAGAAAAGAAAGAAGGAAGAGATCAACGAATGAACGCGAATAGGACGAATTACACGAAAGAGAAGAAATTTTACCACACGCCGAAGTATGCACCGCGTCAAGCGGTGTAGATGAATAAGTTAGCACGGCGAGGTGCACAATTAAGGTCAAGGCGACCAATAATGCGCGAGGACTTTAGTCCGAGTAGCGCACCGGACATGGAGAGCACGGAGGAAGAAGAGTCAACGAATTACACTAATAGAGAATTATCTCCCTTAAGTCTTCATTCGTTTCAATTCGTTCAATTCGTTGATCCTCTTCCTTTGCTCATTGACTCATTCCCTGCCTTGCTAAGACAAAAAGATATTGGTAATATGAAAACTGTTATGAGCGATATGAACAGCACGCCGTCTTCAAAAAGAATACACATCGGTTTTTTTGGCAGGCGCAATGCCGGGAAGTCCACTTTGGTAAACGCTGTTGCCGGGCAGGAATTGTCAGTTGTGTCCGATGTCAAAGGTACGACTACCGACCCTGTGCGCAAAGCGATGGAACTTCTGCCGCTGGGGAGCGTCGTCATAATCGACACGCCGGGCTTCGACGATGAAGGTACGCTGGGCGAACTGCGCGTTAAACGCACATTAAAAGTTTTAAGCGAATGTGACATAGCCGTACTTGTGGCGGAAGCGGACACCGGACTTACCTCAGCCGACAACGAACTTTTAGCTTTGTTCAAAAAACGGGATTTGCCGTTTGTGGTCGCTTACAACAAGAGCGATTTGCTGTCCGCCCTGCTTACAACCGCCGCCAATGAAATTTGCGTTAGCGCATTGCATGGCAATAACATACACGAACTTAAAGAACTTGTCGGCAATCTTGTCAAAGCCGACGACGGCAAACTGCGGCTGGTGGGTGATTTGCTCAAACCCGCCGATATAGCCGTGCTTGTCGTGCCGATAGATAAAGCCGCGCCCAAGGGCAGGCTGATTCTGCCGCAACAGCAAACGATACGCGACATTCTTGAAGCCGACGCTATGTGCGTGGTTACCAAAGAATATGAGTTGCGGGAAACACTGGCATCCCTCGCAAAAAAGCCGGCAATCGTTATTACCGATAGCCAAGTTTTTGCGAAAGTCGCCGCCGATACGCCGCAGGATATTCCGCTGACTTCGTTTTCCATTTTATTCGCCCGTCAAAAAGGACTGCTGTTTGACTCCGTGCAAGGCGCGAAAAGCATTGATTCCTTAAAAGACGGCGACAAAATTTTAATTAGCGAAGGTTGCACGCACCACCGTCAATGCGATGACATAGGTACGGTAAAAATACCGCGCTGGCTCAGGGAGTACACAAAAAAAGATTTGACATTTGATTTCACCAGCGGCGGCGATTTCGCGGAGAATCTGTCGGGGTATTCACTCATTGTGCATTGCGGTGGCTGTATGCTCACCGACCGTATTCTAAAAAACAGATTGAATTGCGTTAAAGATGCCGGTGCAAAGATAACAAACTACGGCGTACTTATTGCGTATATGCAGGGAATTCTTGAACGTTGTGTGAAGGTGTTTGGATTATGACATATTACGGCGAAGAAACAAAAAAAGCCTCACAAAATTTCGCGCTTGAGTTCAGGCGGGTGAATATAAAACTTATCCACGCTCTTGTTCTTGTAAAAAAATCTGCGGCGATGAGCCTTGCTGAAGTCGAGGGCGGCGAAATATTTCCGGCTGTGGTCAGCGCCTGCGATGATGTGCTTGCCGGAAAACACGACGATCAGTTTATTACCGATGCGTTGCAGGGGGGAGCGGGAACATCAACGCACATGAACGTGTGCGAAGTGTTGTCTGCGCTTGCTACTGAAAAGCTCGGTAAGTCCGTGCATCCGCTTGACGATGTAAATAAGGGGCAGTCTACCAACGATGTTTATCCTACGGCTCTGCGTGTCGCCGCCATTAAACTTTTGCGGGTATTAAGCGAAGAATGCGCGAAATTGCAAGAAGCTCTGCAGAAAAGCGAAAACAGTTACGGCGGCATTCGTAAACTTGCAAGAACCGAACTTGTGCCTGCACTCGCCACGACGATGGGCGATGTTTTTGGCGCATGGGCGCAGGCAATTTCTCGTGACCGTTGGCGGTTATACAAAATAGAGGAACGGCTCCGTCAGGTTAATCTCGGCGGCACTATGATTGGCGGAGGTGACGGAGCGAAACGCCAGTACCGTTATCTCGTCATCGAGAATTTGAGGGGGCTTAGTGGAATCGGTTTTGCCTACGCCGAATATCCCGCTGATCTGACGCAAAATAATGACGTGTTTGTTGAAGTGTCCGGTTTGCTTAAAGCCCTTGCTGTCAATTTAATGAAAATATCAAATGATCTGCGGCTTCAACAACTGCTCGGCGAGATCAAACTGGCTCCTCTTCAAGCGGGAAGCACGATAATGCCCGGCAAAGTCAATCCAGTTATTCCCGAAATGGTCATGCAAACCGCTATTCGGATAATCGCTGATGACACGGCGCTCACTAACGCGGCATCTCATGGTGAGCTTGAGCTTAACGCTTTTATGCCGCTTATCGCGGACAGTCTGCTCGAAATGCTTGAACTACTGATAAACGCCGTGCGCTTGTTCCGCGAAAAGTGCATTGATTTGATTGTGATTAATAAAGAAATGTGCGAACAGCTTCTTGCAAACAGCAACGCCCTTGCTTTCGATTATGTAGAAAAACTGGGGTATGAAAAAGTCGCGGCGCTTGTGCGTGAGTTCGCAAACGATCCCCAATTGTTGCAAAGTAAATTGACAGAGGCTTATGAGGCGCTTGAACAGCACAATGGGAACTGAGAGCCAAAAGAACCCCTCAGACAGCATGAACATTGTCAGGAAACCTCATCCTTAAAAATAACTTTCTTAAAATCTGTAACTATCGACTATATTTGTGAATTGTTATAATATAGTAGAGAAATAGAAATTAATATCAGGAGTATTTAATGAAATTTATAAAAAAACTTTCATCAAAGAATTTGTTTATCTTCAATTTAGTTCTTATTGGGGCTATTTTTGGATTTTCTTTGGCTTTTTTATCGTTTTCCTGTTCTACGCCCGGCTCAAGGGCAAGGGCGCAGGAAAGCCAAGTCGTCATTCCCGAAGACGCTCTCGCCGTGGCGGAAGGTTTGCAAACTGCCGTCCGCGCGGTAGCCGAAAAGGCGCTACCTTCGGTAATAGAAATAAAAACCGTTTCTGTCAGACGCCAGCAAATGCCCAACTTCAACGGAATCCCCTGGGAATTCTTTTTTGGACCGCGCGACAGAGCCCCCAATCAGGAGCGTGAATTCCGCTCTCAGGGACTTGGCTCAGGGATCATTGTAAGGAACAGGAACGGAGTTTATTATGCTCTTACCAACCATCATGTTATAGATGAAGCGACTGAAATCACGGTAGCGACAAAGGACGGCAAAGAATATCCTGCCGAGATTGTCGGTCATGATGCGCGCAAAGACCTTGCGATGGTTTCTTTCAGAACAAACGATGTTTATCCGCTTGCCACCCTCGGCGATTCTGACACCGTAGCAGTCGGGGACTGGGCAATAGCGATGGGCAATCCTCTTGGCGAACAATTTTCTTTTTCTGTAACTATGGGAATTGTAAGCGCACTTGGACGCACAGGGGGACCGGGCGGAAACATAAATGATTTTATTCAGACGGATGCTCCCATTAACATGGGAAACTCAGGCGGTCCGCTTGTAAACATCAGAGGAGAAGTCATCGGTATCAACACATGGATTGCGAGTAACGCTACAGGCGGCGGCTTTCTTGGACTTGGATTCGCTATCCCGATCAACAACGTTAAACGCTCTATCGACGAGTTTATCCAGACAGGCTCAATAAGTTACGGCTGGCTTGGAGTATCATTAATAGAACCGGACAGAGACTTTATAAGAGACCTCGGTCTTGAAAACAGACGCGGCGCTCTTGCGTCTCAAGTGTTCCTCGGCTCCCCCGCCGACAATGGCGGCATCAGAGCGGGAGACTTTATTACGCATGTAAACGGCAAGGAAGCCCGTAGCGTTCAACAGTTACAAATGTTTGTCGGCGAACTAAGAGCCGGTGAAAACGCAACGCTTACAATAATCAGAGACAGGCAATCCAGAGACATTCGAGTCCGCATAGAAGCGCGTACAGATACCATTGCGTCAGATAACAGAAAATTATGGCCTGGTGTTACAGTTGTTCCTCTGACAGATCAAATCAGGGAAAATCTTCAGCTTGACAGTAATGCAAGGGGACTTCTTGTGGCGCAGGTAATTCAAGGAAGCCCTGCGGATATTGTAGGACTCAGACAGGGTGACAGAATATCTTCAGTGAACGGGCAGACCGTAACTGATTTAGCCTCATTCTACAGGGTGTTACGCGAAAGAGCTTCTACAGAACTCTGGTTTGGTATGATTCGCGGCAACTCTTCTATTGAGTCTCTTAGATTTACACGTTAGGATAATAAAATAAACTTGGGAGTTTTAGAGATTCCTATAATTGAGTATAGATATAATGTTATGGAGGAAAAATGAAAAAATATGTTATTTTATGTTTTTTAATTTTAAACCCATTATATTTATTTGCACAAAACAATTTATATAGAGCCGTTTATAATGGAGATATTAATTATATACGGCTTTATATTAATAATTTTAATAATAGTTCACAAGAACATGAATATTTTTCAAATAATATTGATTTAAGGCTTTTGAGAAATACGATATATGCAATGCATGGATATAGATTTAGGTCAAGGGATTTACAGGAACATTTTAATAAATTCTCATGGTATAATGGAACAAAAGATACTGTTGAAAATGAATTAAATGAAAAAGAAAGAAGATTAATAAGAGTCATTTTAGCAATGGAACAGGTAAATCCACCCTCTCCAAATGATATTATAGGTTTTTGGACAATAGCCGTTCCTGCAAGTGTTGAATATATCGGATTCATGGACTTGCAAATAAATTCAGACGGTACTATTGGAGGTTTTTTGAATGGTTTATGGTCTTTAGAGGGAACAACTTTCAATACAAGACGTGTAAATACTGATTATATTGGACTTCCTCCAGGTTTAGGACAATTAGGAACTGTTGAAAATTTAAGAATTATTGTTTTTGAACTTAATGGCAGGCTATATCAGACTTGTGATTTTTTTGGCGCTTATCCTGATTCTAGGAGTAGTAGCAGACATTGGTATAGGAGAAATGACCTACGTTCATTAATACAAGCATGGGGTTGGAGAGAAAGTGATTACATTTATCCATTTTAAAATGAGAAAACCAGCGCCTAAAACCAGAACGTTAAAGCCCGATGTTAAGTACGGGTCTTCTATTACGATTTTGTTCGTAATAGAAGATGTCCGTATTAAAGCGGCGTTCAGCTTCCAAAGTTGAAGGCGGTCCGTGTCCCGGCAGTACAATGTAATCGCCGGGAAGTGAAATAAGCCTGGTTCGCAGTTTATTCATTTGGGTAGCGGCTCCGTACGCGCTCGCTGTATTACCGACAAGACCTGCGGTAAGAACATCACCTGTAAAAAGAAGGTTTCCAATTCTGTATACTACCGAATCGGAAGAATGACCGGGTATAGAAATAATATCGATTGTAAAACCGCCAATGACAAGTTTGTCTCCGTCTTTTACGATTGTAGCCTTGTGATCCATAATAGTTTGATTTACCGCGATTACATCGACATTGTATATTCGTTTTAAGGTGCGCAAACCCTGCACATGGTTTTTATGATCATGGGTTACCAGCACGGCTTTTGGTTCAAAGTTGTTATTCTCTATTGTTTTAAGCGTAACATTTTCCATACTTCCGGGATCGATAATAATCGCCGCATTAGTCTGCTCCTTGTTTAAATTTTCCGCTCCGAGTATGTAACAATTACTGAAACCATAAGAACAGTACTGAAAAAAAAGTTTCATCGCTCTTCCATCTCAAAAATAGCTTCCGCCGTGTTTGATGATTTAAACAAAACATCGTTTTGCTTAGCACCCACAAAATGCACATGTTTTAAGTTGCAATTAATAAAAGAAGTTTTTGCTATATCCGCACTGATAAATCTGCTGTTGTATAAATTAGAATTGTTAAATGACGTTTTATCGATAGATGCGCCTTCAAAATTAACATGAACTATTTCACTGTCCACAAAATTACAGTCATGAATACCGGCTCCGGCAAATGATATAAATTGAAGATCTGAATTTGAAAAATCACAACTAATAAAATCGGCAAAATCAAAAAAACTCATGCTTGTTTTAATGCCGGAAAAATTACAATTTGAAAATGTGGTGTCCTTAAAATTACAGCCGTAAAAATGATGCCCTGAAAAATCGACTTTTTCAAAGCGCATGCCCGAAACGCACAGGTCTTTTATTGTCCTGCTATTATTGATATATTCACAAATGCGGTTATACTCCTGCTCAGGGTTCGCCTGATGTATGAAACACAGATTATATCCTGTAATTGCCGGTCTTCCGCATCCTGCGGCGCACGGGTTTATTGTGAACATATTTCAATCATAACACGTTTTTGTCTTTACAACCAGTCTTACAGAAGGTAAAATAACTGTATGTGCTGGTATTGCGGAGAGCCAATTACTGACCCCAACCCAATCGGGCGATCTCAAAGGTGTACTGCTTGCGGCAAAGACCTGCGCTCATGTAAAAATTGCCGTTTTTTCCTTCCCGGCACACGGGGCGACTGCCGGGAAAGCGGCGCGGAGCCGCAATCAGACAAAGAGCGCGGCAATTTTTGCGATTGGTTTTCCCTTGACGAAAAGTACCGCGCAAAAAGCGATGGACAGCAGGCAGATAGGGGAAAAGCATCTGCCTCAAAAACAGCGTTTGATAATTTATTCAAGTAACTATGGACAATAGACCGGTACTATTTATTGATTCAGGCATTGGCGGACTCCTGTATTGCGCGGATTTTATCGAAAAAAATCCGCAGGAGGAAGTCTGCTATCTCGCGGATAGGGAAAATTTCCCCTATGGTCAGCGCGGAAAAGAAGAATTGTCAAATATTTTGATCGCGCTAACAGAAAAACTTATAAAAACGATTGACCCAAAAATTATAGTGTTAGCGTGTAATACGGCGACAGTTTCCGCGCTGGAGCAATTAAGGCGAAAATTTCCGCAGATTCCTTTTGTGGGAACTGTTCCTGCGATAAAACCTGCGGCAAACGCTTCTGTCAGCGGAAAGGTCGGCGTACTTGGAACAGCGCGGACTATAGAAGACCCTTACAACCAAAGCCTCGCGGAAGGCTGTGAAAAAAAATGCGAAATCATCGGTATTGCCGCCTCTGAACTTGTAGAATTTATCGAACAGCATTTTGAAAAAGCGGACAAAAATGAAAAGAAAAAAATCGTAAAAAAATATATCGATATTTTCCGTGAAAAAGGAGTTGATACTCTCGTTCTTGGATGCACACATTTTTTGTATCTGCTGGAAGAATTCAAGCAGGAAGCCGCCCCTTCAATAAAAGTTTTTGATTCGCTTGACGGTATCACAAAACGCATTGAGTTCTTGTTAGACGAAAATAGCGGCGCTCTGCGCACGGACATTGATTTTGAACCTGTTCATTGGCTGTTGCTGACAGGAATGGAAACGGCGGACTCTTCATGGCACGAGCGTGCGCAAAAACTGGACTTTGCCCTATGTCTGCTTGATAAACTTGAAAACGGAAAACTATGAAAAACGACACAGAAATTATAAAAGGATTTGTTATTCGCGCCTCCCGCAACATAATGACCGTACGCATTGATACGGATGACGGTCAGCAGGAGCTTGAATGTAGAATAAAAGGAAAAGTGTTAAAGGATAGTATAAATTTGTATAACCCTATAGCTCCCGGAGACTGGGTTGTCGCAGAGCGCGAAAAAAATTCAGCGTCCGCAATGATTCTTTCCGTAGAAAAAAGACGCAATCTGTTCAGCCGCTTTAACCAGAAAGGAGCGGCAAGCCAGCTTCTTGCGGCAAATGTCGATCTCGCGCTCTGCATTTGTACGCCTGCATCTCCTCCTTTTAGACCGCGCTTCCTTGACAGGGTTCTTCTTCAAGCTGACATTGCCGGGATTCCTTCGCTTGTTATCTGCAATAAGGTTGATATTGAGTACGATGACATTGATGTTGACGAGCGGCTTGAAGAATATAGCCGCATAGGTTATAAAGTTCTGTACATTTCAGCAAAAACAGGCGAGGGTCTTGAAGAACTTCGCAGAGAGATTACGGGAAAAATTTGCGTACTCGCGGGACAGTCGGGGGTTGGGAAATCAAGCATCATAAACGCATTACAACCGGGGCTTGATATAAGAGAGGGGGAACTTAACGAAAAATATGATCGCGGCGTTCACACAACAACAATGTCAATTATGTTTGAACTTAATGACGGAACAAAATTAATTGATACTCCGGGAGTCCGCAGATTTATTCCCGATGGAATAGACTCAAGCGAAGTGATACTGCACATGCGCGAGTTCGCTCCTCTTGCCGGGAAGTGCAGTTTTGGGCTTTCATGTTCCCACAGAACCGAGCGCGGCTGTAAGATAATGGAAGCGGTTCATGCCGGAGTTATCCACGAGGACAGATACGAAAGTCTTCTGCGTATCTGCGACGATCTTGAAGGTAAAGGCAGTGACGACTAACAAAACAACGATAGAAAAAAGTACTCTTGCGGAAAAAACACAAATACTCCTTGATTATCCGCAAATTATGGAAAATGTCGCGTCTTACTCGGTAAGTGAAGAAGCCGCCGCTATTATAAAAGGCTCTCACCCCATTTATGATGATTCAGCGGAAAAAATAAAAAACACGGTTAAAGCTATTTATACATTGATAAAATCGCGTAACGATGAACCGCGAACAGGACTGCCTTCTATCGGCTTTCTCATACCAAAAATTGAAACAGAAGGCTCTGTTTTGGACATTGATGAAATACTCGCTATAGGGCTTTTTGTTGAACGTAGCATCGAATTTGTTAATTGGCTCTCCAAAGAAAGCGATGATTTTAAGTATCCGCAAACAGATGGTAAACAGGAGCTTTCTTTGATACTGGAAAAACTTCCTGATTGCAAACCTGTTTCAGCGGAAATATTTAAAATAATTGACAGGGACGGCAATTTACGCGATCTTCCTGTGTTACGCGCCATTAAAAAGCGAATAAGTTCGCTGGAAAAGGAGCTAAATAGCGCGGTTTCCCGCTACTCTTCAAGCGATGATTATAAGCGAATGTTACAATCGCCGTTACCTTCGCAGAGGGACGGAAGGGCTGTACTTGCGATAAAGGTAAATTTTCGCGGAAAGATTCCCGGAATTGTGCATGAAGTATCTTCAAGCGGACAGACCGTCTTTGTAGAGCCGCTGGATGTGGTAGAAAAAAACAACGAACTTCTTCTGGAAAAACGCAATTTAGACGCGGAAATACAAAAAATTCTGCGCGAATTAACAGAAAATATTTCTATCCATGCCGAAAATCTTAAACACTTTCACCTAATAATTATTGAACTTGAATGTTTAAGAGCAAAGGCGAAGTATTCCGCCGCCACAAAAGGAAATTTTGTAACGAGTACGGGTAGCGGAAAAAGTCTTTTATTAAAACAAGCGCGCCACCCCATTCTAAAAAAAGCTGTTCCAATTAATATAGAGATGGGCGGCGATACACGCACATTAATTATAACCGGTCCTAACACCGGCGGAAAAACTGTCGCGTTAAAAACTCTTGGGCTTTTTGCCATGATGAACCAGAGCGCGCTTGCCCTTCCCCTTGATGAGGGAAGTGTCCTTCCCGTATTCGACGGAATATACGCCGACATCGGTGATGAACAATCGATCAATCAGTCCCTTTCAACATTTTCCGCTCATATTACAAATGTGTCGGCAATTACCGCTCATGCTACGGAAAAGTCTCTCGTCCTCCTTGACGAACTTGGCTCAGGAACAGACCCACAGGAAGGCGGCGCGATAGCGATGGCTGTCCTTGACTATTTAATAGAAAAAAACGCGCGGATGATCGTTACTACCCATCACGGAATTTTAAAACACTACGGCTATACAAGAGCCGGCGTAGAAAACGCCTCCGTTGAGTTTGACGCGCAAACTCTTTCGCCTACTTACAAAATAATTAACGGGCTTCCCGGTGAAAGCAGGGCGATTGAAATCGCTTCAGCTAACGGTCTTAATAACATAATCGTCAATAAAGCAAGAGAATACATAGACGATGAAAAAACCGATGTTTCTGAAATGATCAAAGGGCTTGAACAGAAACAGAGGGAGCTTGCGGGAATTGAAAAAAAGAGCGCGATTGAACAAGACAAGTTAAAAGAAGAAAAACGAAGAGCCGATTTAAAAGAATTGCAGTTACGTCAAAAAGAAGCGGAATTAAAACGGGAATCTGTAGGAAAGCTCCAGCAGTTCCTAAAAGACAGCGGAAAAACCCTTGAAAACCTTGTGCGCGAGCTAAAAGAGGGCGAGATAAGCCGCGAAAAAACACTAAAGGTAAAGAACTTCCTTAATGAGCTTGCACATAACGCAGAAGCAGAAAGCGAGGCTCTTGCGGCGGAAGAACGCGCTATTCGCAAGCAATTATTAAAAAACGAAAAAGATTCTCATTCAGGCTCTGCCTTTGCTCCCGGCATGGAAGTTTTCGCCGGTCCTACAAAACAGCGCGGCGTAATTATCCGCGCAGGTAAAAAAGATGAGGACAATCAAACATGGCTGGTAAAAGTCGGCTCACTAAAAATAAGTTTCCCGCAGAGCGATTTGCTCCCCGCATCCCCTGTAAAGCAGACAAAAGGCACGTCATGGACGGCGGAGTACACCACATCAAAAGAAGCGGAGCTTGAGTTAAGAATTCGCGGAATGAGGTTTGAAGAGGCAATGGAGTTAGTCCGCCGCCAGCTTGAAGCCGCTATTCTTTCGGGATTAAAAACTTTTTCTGTTATCCACGGCAAGGGCGATGGAATTCTACGAAAAGGCGTTCATGACATATTAAAGAGCAATCCTGCCGTAGCGGATTATTTTTTCGCACGCCCTGAAAATGGCGGCTATGGCAAAACGGAAGTTGTGTTAAAGTGATTTTTTAAGAAAGTTGGAGAAATCTAAGAAGTAATAATTTCACCACACACCCAAACATAACAATGTTAAGATGAAAAAATAAACATGGCTCAGTACAATTAAAGCTAACGCCGCGATGTATGCGTAAAGATTTTCACCTGAACAGCGTATCATGACATATAGTTAGGCGAAATAGAACTTAAATATTTTGTAAAATAGCATAAAAAATTGTTGACAAATAGGAATCAATATTATATGATTAAATTTAGAGGTAAAGAAATATGAAAATAATAAAATTACTTGTGTTATTATTCATCTCTTTAGGAATAATATCTTGTAATAATTATACAACTCGTCCTATGCAATTTAATAAAACAATATGGAATTCATGGGATATTATGTTTGATGAAAGTAGATACAATATGGCAATATGGTTTTTTAATGAAAATTGGTTTAATGGAAAAACAAAAGAAATAATATCGGATGAATTATTGCAAAATAATAAAATTAATCATATAATATATTTTTATAATGAAAATAGTAAAAATATAGAAGATGAAAATATTTTATTATTTGATTTAAAATATTCAAATGAATTTATGGAAAGGCGGAATATCGATTTTGATTTCAAACCAATAGCATATTTAAAAATATATTTTAATGAAAGCGATAATATAATCAAAGCAGAATTGTACGAAGGAAAAAGGAAAATGGATGTTAAAGCATACAAAATTATAAAATATTGGGAAAAATAATGGTGTACGGTTCTTCTTTAGACAATCCCTTCCAATTAATCCACCAGCGGTTCATCGCTATCCATAAGATCAGGAATCGCATAAACCAGCGCACCCGACTGGCGCACACGCAGTTCGGCGAAACCTTTGGTAACCATTGCGTCAAGATCGCGTTTTGCGATCTCCATAGAAATATTTGCGGAAAGCGCCAATTCACTTGCGGTAAGAATACCCTTGTTTTCTTTTGCGAGTCTTAAAATAACACGCTCTACAGGTTCTTTTTCATTGACAATACGAGTTGTACCATCGCTGACATTGCGCCAACGTTGACCACCTATATCGCGCCTTATACTGCCGTCTGAAATGGCTCTGCGGATATTCGCTTCATCTACTTGGCGCGGCAGAGTAAAAAAATCATAAATTGAACCAATCATCCCAAGCCCGCCGGTAAACATCCACAACAATCCTGTGGGTATTTTTCCAAGATAAAAACGATGAAAACCCAGCGCACCGCAACCGGAGAATAGCCAGAGTAAATACGCGATTAATGTACTGTACATAAGTATAGATTACATCTAATTAACATTGCCGTCAATTACTTGTTTTATCGTAGGGCTGACCTGCCGCTTTAGGGGCGTATTCTTTCCCGGAGAAAACGACAAGGGTAATCAGCGTGATAAGATACGGAAGTATATTGAATACTTCGGACGGCATGAAGTTAAGGCTTCTTATGTTTACAACATTTACCGCAAGGCTCGAAGAAAGCCCAAACAGAAAACTTGCGCCAAGAATACCCAACGGTAACCACCTTCCAAAAGAAACAGCGGCAAGAGCGATAAAACCTTTTCCGTTAATTGTGTTTACTGTAAATTGAATTTCCTGCGTTAGCACAATACACGCCCCGGCAAGACCGGCAAGAAGCCCGGAAACCAAAACCGCTATATATCGAATTTTGATTACATTCCCTCCTGCGGCGGCAAGAGCCTGAGGATATTCTCCTGCGGCGCGCAATCTAAGACCTGCCGGACGTTTGTACAAAACAAACCATGAGATTGCAAGAATAACAAGCGCGATCCATATAGTAGGATAAACTCCCAAAAAATCTCGGAGTATTCCAAGCTGGTAACTGACACTGCGATCCATGCGGAAAACAAGCTGGCAGACAAAAACCGTCAGCCCATTGGCAAGAAGATTTATGCCTGTGCCGGAAATAATCTGATCCGCATTTAGCGTAATAGAAGCGAATGCGTGAATAAGTGAAAATAAACAGCCCGAAAGAGAGGCAAAGAGCAGAGCAAGCGGAATTGAAAAGCCAATCTTTTTTTCAAGCAGAACATGGGTAAGAGCCGCAGTCATAGCTCCTATAGACATAAGTCCTTCAAGGGCGATATTTACAACTCCGGCGCGTTCACAGATCATGCCCCCTGTAGCGGCGATTAAAATAGGAGCTACGATCATTAAGGTTGACGGAATCATCGCGGATAAAGAAATAAATTCCATTAATCTTCTTCCTTCTTGCGTGTATTTTCTTTTCTGCGCCACTCCACAAACATCTGTATGCCTGATCGCAATGAAATAAAAACTACAACAAGTCCCATGATAATTGAAGCAATCTCTCTGGGAATCTGACGGGACTGCATTAATGGCTGTGCGGATTTTAACATTCCAAAAAGCAATCCGACAATCCCAATTCCTATCGCTGAACAACTGCCGCCAAGAGCGACCGCTATTCCGTCAAAACCGTAGTTTTCAAACGTCGTCAGCACACGACCATAAGTGAACACACCCAATGAAACGACAGCGCCGGCAAGACCGGCAAACGCCCCGGAAATCGCCATAGCAATAGTTATATTTGTTTTAACACGAATGCCGGCGTACAAAGCGGCTTCCTTGTTAAAACCGGCGGCACGAAGAGAAAACCCGAATGTGCTTTTTTCCATGATGAGCCAATAAATAAAAATTACTATGATAGTTAACCAAAGTCCGTTATTTAATCTTGAATTGTTTGTAATGGACGACAGTACAGGGTTTGAAAGAGATACTGTAGCGGGAAAATCTACGGTTTTGAAAGTATTACTTCCCGGAATTCCTAATGTGATAATACGGTGAACATAAAGTGCGATATAATTCATCATGATAGTTGTTACAACTTCAGAAACTTTATACCGCGCTTTAAGGAAACCGGCAATGCCTCCCCACACCGCTCCGGCTAATATTGCACCTAACACAGCGACAGTCAGGTGAATGACAGGGACCGGCGCAAAAGAAACAGCGATAAACTGCGCCGCCGTTAATCCCGCAATGTACTGCCCTTCCGCGCCGATGTTAAATAATCCCGAACGGGCGGAAAACCCCATGCTTAAACCGCATAGAATAAGCGGAAGAGAAACGACAATCCATTCACCTACATAGCGCACGTTCCATGTAGAGCGGCGCGAATCAAATCCGCTGACTACTTGAAAAATCGCCTGATACATACCGGATGGATTTCTTCCAATCACAAGGAGGAGCAATGTAGCGACAACGAAGCCGAGAAATACAGCTAACGCTGAAACAGCGCCATTTGAGCCGGTAAAAATTTCAAGGAGACGATTTTCTATTTTATTTAGTTTAATCGTCAATAGCATTCAAGTTTCGCGGAAAACCCGGAAGCCTCATTGCATCCGCAAGAGTCGCCGCAATTGTAATCTGACCGCTTGAGATTTGCGATTTAACAACCTCCAGCCTGTCGATAATGTTTTTGCTAAGAGCCGAATTTGCGGCGGAATAGCCAACGCCTTCAGCTTTTAAATCAAAAACAATTACTTCACTGTTAAATGTATCATTTTTAACCGCATTAAGCGCGTAAAGAACGCTGTTCTCTACACGTTTTAACATGGATGTAAGCACCGCTGATTCTGTGGCATTATACAATCCTTCTTCATATTGATCAGAATCTACTCCGATAGCCCAAACATTTCTGCCTGCAACACGGTATTCTTTTGCCTGCGCGATAGTTCCGTTCCCGCTGTTCCCTGCCGCTGAAAAAATCGCATAAACGCCTGAATCGTACCAGTTCATAGCTTGGGTCTTTGCCTTTCCCGCATCATTCCAATCGTTTACATAAAAATCAATAATTTGCGCACCGGGAATTACAGAATGAATACCCTGCACATAACCAACCTCAAACTTTGTAATAACAGCGCCAGCCTCTCCGCCGATAAAACCAAAGCGCGGATTAACAATGCCGTCCTCTTGGGCTTTTAACGCGGCAATAACACCGACAAGATAAGAGCCTTCATGCTCAGCATAAGCCGCCTGCAATATTTTTCCGGCTTCGACCCAGTCAACATCAACAATTAAATATTTTTGTTCGGGGTTATCTGCGGAAACTTCAGCCAAGGCGTCAGCCCATGAAAACCCATTTACAATAATCAAATCATAGCCCTCGTCAGTTGCCTGCCTGAGGGTAGAGACATACATACTGTCATCCGAAGCGGAGAGCCAGCGATAAGCCGTTCCCAACTGTCTTTGGTTTGCCGAAGTATCGCCGTAAAATTCCAGAATGCCTCTCCATGCGGCGGCGTTAAAGGACTTATCATCAACTCCACTTGAATCAGTAAGCAAGCAGACTGTAACGCCCATATCGACAATCGCTCCCTGATTCGCGGATTTCTTCTGACAAGACATCGAAATAATCGAGAGAAGAATTAAACCCACACAAAGTAACTTTTTCACATTTTCCTCCTTAAAAATTCTTTGGGCACACACGGATTCGAACCGCGGACATCTTGCGTGTAAAGCAAGCACTCTAACCAGCTGAGTTATGCGCCCGATACAGGTAACCTCCGCCCAACGGCAGACGCTAGCATATTTTGATCCCATCAAAACATACCCGATTAAGCGGCTGCCGATAGCAGACGCTAGCATGTTTTGATTCCAATCAAAAAACATGCCATTCAAGCGGCTGACCGAAGGCAGACGCTATCTTGTTTTTGGTTTCACCAAAAAACATCCCGATTAAGCGGCTGCCGATAGCAGACGCTAGCATGTTTTGATTCCAATCAAAAAACATCACCGAGAAGCGGCTGATGGGAGTCGAACCCACGTCTCCAGCTTGGAAGGCTGGGGTAATAGCCGTTATACGACAGCCGCACGGGATTTTATCGTGGAGGTATCTGCCGTTTTATATGGTAGATACCTTCTTTCAAGATAAAACTACAAAAGAATTGATCGGAAACTTCAATTTCAGAGCAATTTCCCTATAAAATTGATACTTACAAAAAAGACAAAAAATGTCAAGTGGAGGGGAATGGGGCTTTTTAGGGGAAATAACACGGGGAATATGCGCTTGTTGGGGTTTCGCTTTTACCTTGAAATTATCACTGTTTTACGGTATTGTTTATAAGTGAGAATATTCAAGTCTTCGTGGTTTGCCCGATTTGCCTTTAAAGAGGGTATTACGGACGACGAACTGCGGGAAATGGTCGATCAGCTTGAGATGGGACAAGCCGATGCCGATTTGGGCGGCGGCGTGTATAAGGTACGGGTAGCCCAACCCGGCAAGAGTAAAGCGGGCGGTTACCGGGTAATTGTGTTTTTCAGGAGTGAAGAACGGACTTTTTTTGTCTATGGTTTTGCGAAATCCCGAAGGGCTAATATAGACGAAAAGGAGTTACGAGGTTTTAAGAAGGATGCCAAGGATCAATTATCCTTAACTGATGAGAAAATTACAGCTTGGTTAAAAAGCAAAAGATTGACAGAGGTTTTTTAGGAGGCGAATATGAAATATAAAAGCGATGCTTTTGAAGCGATACATGAGGATGCAGTATCAATGTATGAGATTGGCGCTATTTCTGAAGAAAGAATGAAAGAGTATGATGAGATGTGCCTTGTTAAGGAAAGCAAACCAAACTATAAAACCAAAAAGTCCGGCGAACCTTCAGTTCTAGTAACGGAACACGTTACCGCCTAAGAGAGAAGAGTTCCTCACTTCCCTTCCGTCTTCATTACAAAGGCAAGTGCTTTCGCCGCGGCTTCCCAACACCATGTGGGGATAAAGTCGCCGGGTTTCGCGCTTGTATCAAGGAGGGCGGCAAGAGCCGCGTCTTCTACAACAGTAACGCCTACTTTCTCGGCAATGGCAATCATTCGCTCCGCTTCTCTTCCCCTGCCCGACGCTAAAAGTTCAGGCGCGGGATCGCCTGACGAATATTTTATGGCGGACGCTAATTTTCTGTTTTTCATACCGCCTCATCAATAGGGGGGAAACTTTCCGTGTTCACTTCGGGGAAAGATTCCTCAGACGTTTTAATTGAAACACGCTCAAGTGGAAGAGCCAAAAGTACGGACAATTCGTTTTTGAAACGTGAATGATCATTTTGAGGTAATTCAGGTTGAAGATATGCCGAAACTCTTACCGGCTTTTCATTCGCGCTTTCCATTACAAAAAGCCATCTGCGCTCAAGAGCGCAATCATTCCCTTGCTTGAACTCTGCGACATCTAAAGCCATGCAGACCGCGCGGTTTGAAGAATGTTCGTCATCAACCAAGACTCTCATCGAAACCCGAAACTCGCTATTGTCTTCTATAAAATCAAACGGAAGCACAATCCAGCGTTGACCGTTTTTCCCCGGCAGTCTGTTAAGAATATCAAGAAGAGAATTATTTTGTGCGTATTCAAAAGCCATGTTTTTAAGAATGTCAGCGGTGAGAGGTTTTGCTTTTAATAAAACTTTTTCAGCCTGTTCATTTTGTTCCCTGTTCCGCCGCCTGCGCTCACGTTCACCGTCCTGCCGCCGCCGCAATTCGGGGTCAACTGCTTCGGCGTATGATTCAAGACCTTTGGGATTCATCTCTACCCCCTTGCTTTCTGCGGCGGCGGCGGATAGCGAAAGAGTCTGCCTTATTTTTTCGGCTGTTAAAACAGCGGATGGATTGGCGGCGGCAGATTGCGTTTGAGCAGGGTGTCCAGCATTTGAAGACTGAGGCACAGGCAGGGAAAAAGCCTGACGGCGTATATCAGCTAACACCTGCGGTTTTACGGGAAGGGAAAAAAAGCGCGCGAATGAAACTATCGAAGATGACAGTTTATCCGCAGGAAGCCCTGCGGCTGAGGCAAGCCCAGCGGCAGAGCGTAAAACGGCAGAAGGCGCGGAAACTGACGGTTTTGCCGTTTGTGTTTGCGAGGCTGTTTTTGCTAAAGACTGCGTATTCTTGCCGGACTCTTTTACAGAGGGTATGCCGTCAGGTTTTTGAATCTGCATGTTACTCTATCTTTTTTACAATTTCTAAAATCAAATCCGTAATCTGCTGAGGCAATAAATTATCAGTCTCAATAACAATATCCGCAAAACTAAATTCATCGGTATCAATACCGTAAATGCGCAGATAGCGCCCGTGATCCTGCCTGTCCCGCTCCGCTGTAAAAGCGGCTACTTCTTCAAGACTGCCGCCTTCCCTGTTTACGATCCGCCCCGCCCTTGTCTGCGGACTTGCATCAAGGTAGACCTTTAAGTCCGCGTCTTTAAGGAGCCAGATCGCAAGGCGAGAGCCAAGCACACAGCCGCCGCTGTCACGGGCAAGCTGAACCTGACGTGTATCAACTTCCCTGTCCACAGAATCATCTTTCGCGGCTAGCTCAAGTATTTCCTTAAATGCTACTCCACGTTCTTCCGCAAGAGAACGAAAAGTAAAATTGATAAAGCGCAATCCAAGACTGTCCGCAATCATTCTGCTGACAGTCGTATTGCCGCAACCGCTTCTTCCTGAAATAGCGATTTTAATATCCTTTTTCATCCGCTCCCTCTCCATCTCCGATGTGGAGTATCATTCAATATTCCTTAACTGCTCCCTGATGTTCTCAAGCGTTTCTTTCATTTTTACAACTTCACTGCTTACTTCTATTATAGCGCTTTTTGAGCCGATTGTGTTTATTTCTCTGTTTATTTCCTGACACAAAAAATCAAGTTTTTTTCCGGGACGGCTGTTTTTTTCAGCCTCATTTCTGAACTCCCCAAGGTGCGAGGTAAGACGAGAGATTTCTTCAGAAATTGTATACTTTAACAACAGCGACGCCGTTTCGGCAAGCACCCTGTTTTCATCAATCTGATTGCCAAGCATTTCCGTAAAACGTGTTTTTATATTTTCTTTTAAGGTTTGTTCTATTACAGGGACAAATGAAGAGACAGTTTTTAATGACGATTCAATCATTCCAAGGTGAGAAAGTATATCATCCTCCGTGTGCTTCCCTTCCCTTTCACGTTCAAGGCAGAAAGCCCGCACCGTTTCATCTAACAGCGGCTCTATTTCCTGCCAGTAATGTTCATTATCACGGTTTTTTTCAATTTCAAAAATATTTTCCATTTTCAAAATAGTTGAAAGCGACGGTTTTTCTTTTATGCCAAGTTCTTTAGCGATATTATTAATCGCGTCATAATACGCCTTTGCCGTATTTTTATTTATATTGATACTAACAGGCAGATTAAATTCTCGTACACGGATATAAACTTCGACCTTTCCCCTGCCGCAACAAGAAGAAATCTTTTCTTTAATTTTCGCCTCAAACATTGACAGCCACGGCGGAAATGTAACAAATATTTCCAAATAACGGCTGTTACAGCCCTTTATTTCCACCGAAACCGACAAATCCTGTCCCTGTTTTTCACGGTATGCGTAACCTGTCATGCTAACCATTCTTCACCTCACCTTTGCTCTTAAAATGAGTAAATAATTTTTCTCCAAGTGGCCAGTTGTTTCCGGCTCCTAAAGTAACAAATATATCACCGCTTTTTAACATTTTGCATAACGGTTCAAAAGAGTCGTCTGGCTCGTCAACATAGTAAGTTTCTCCCTTTTTACAAGTAGCGCGAATTTCTGCGGCTTTTTCATAAAGGGTGCGTCCGTTTACGCCGCCTTTGTAATCCTCTCTTGCGGAAGCGTAAATTTTGTGCAGAAAAAGAACATCAGCGTCATTAAAACAGGCGGCAAATTCATCAAGCAAACTGGATGTTCGTGTATATGTATGCGACATAAAACTGACAATCAGTCTTCGTTTAGGATAGAAACTTTTAATCCCCTCAAGTGTTGTTTTAATCGCCGTTGGATGATGACCGTAATCATCCATAAAGATAATATCATCCGTTTCGCCGATAATTTCGCTTCGCCGTTTTGTGCTTCTAAAACTTTCAAGCGCGTTTTTTATCGATTGAATTTGCTCTCCACTCAAATCCGCACCTTCGCTTTTTGCCAGCATTTGAGTAAGAGCCAAACCAGCCGCTACGTTTAACGCTTCATGTCTGCCCGGAATGCGCATCACAAAATCGCAGGAAATTCCGGCAACAGAAAAAAACGCTCTTTCATTTTCAACTTTATAATAATTTATTTTATAATCTCCTTCGGCGTTAAAACCATAAGGAATAATTTCAATTCCACGATTATCATTTTTTATAATACACGCAACTTCAGACGCTCCCATGTCATCGGCGCAATAAATAAGCTGTCCGCCTTTTGGAAGCAGGCGGCAGTATTCAACAAACGCATCACGGATTGAATCGTAATCGGGGAAGTAATCCTGATGATCGCTTTCTACAGCGGTTAGTATTATCCGCCGTGGACGGAAAGAAAGAAAATGTTTTCGGTACTCGCAAGTTTCCGCTATAAAATATTTATTCCCAAGACTGAGAGTTGACCTTCCGCCAAAATCAATAGCCGCGCTCCCGACAAGAATTTGCGCAGGAATATCTGCCGCCCTCATCAGCGCTCCGCAAATCGCCGTGGTAGTTGTTTTTCCGTGAACGCCGCAAACGCCCGTCGAATCAAATTTTTGCGACCACGCGCCAAGAGCATCGGTGTATTTAAGAGAGGGAATACCAAGCTCCTGCGCCCTCGCCAGTTCAGCATTTGAATCCGCGCTATAGGCGGCGGAATAAATAACCATGTCGATATTTTCACCGATATGCGCTGTGTCAAAATTTTCATAGTAGGGAATGTTAAGCTCTTTAAGAATCGCGTCTGTATAAAAAACTTCGCTCGTGTCACTGCCTGAAACTTTCATCCCTGCGTTATACATCAATTCCGCCAGAGCGCAAACGCCCGTCCCTTTTATTCCGACAAAATAAATATTCGCACCCGGTTTGAAGACTCCTATCTCCATATCTCATTTTACCCTAAAACGGTTCTTTTTCAAGGGGTATTTTATGCGCATAGTTAAATAATTAAAAACATGGTATAGAAATAATAAATATGGTATAATGATTTAAGGTAATTATGAAACAGGTGTTTTTATTTGCTTTGATTATGCCTATGTTTTGTAGCGCCATCTTCTGCGATGAAATTGCTTATGTGGCAACACAAAACAGTGTGTTAGATCACCGTATGACTGGGAGGGAAATAGCAAAAGTATCAGAAGGGGAACAGGTCTTTTATCAAGGAAGAATCAGGGGATCTCAGCGTAATAGGGGTATTGGTATTAATCGTGTCCATGAAATTTTAGTAAGAACAGAACAACGGCAAGAGGGCTGGATACAATCAAACCATATTTTATTACAAGACAACCAGCCGTTATCTGATTCGGTTGTCGCAAGACGTTGGATATTCAGTTATTATCAGGATATTATTTTCGAAAGTCGTAGGGAGCCCTTATATAAATATGAGCCGTTCTGGCACGATCAATACGATGATACTGTAAAAAATACTGGTATAGGTGGTGATCCATGGTGGTGGTATTATTCTTCTCCGACAGATTTCTATATACGAGACAACTTGATTGAAATTAGCTATATATTGGGTACTGATCTTATTTATTTTGCATCAATAAAACAAGAGCAGAATAATATCGCTATAGTAATACAATGTATTTGTACACATCATAATTTTTATCCTCAAAACTATTGGTATACAACATTCAATGAGGGAGAAACATATCAGTTTATTTTTAAGACTGACGGGGATTACATAGATGTTTTTCTTGATGACAACCCGGAAAAAATATGTACGCTTATAGGTGTTGATGAATATTTTGTAAATGTAATTGTGGGAATTGTTAAAGGAGAACCTGTCGATTTAACCCGTGTTGTCTGGCCTCGTCGCATGGACGGCAGTATGGACTATCCGCCTCCTATTGGTATTGATATGACAAGAACTTACACAGACATCTTCCCTATTATTGAAAAACCCCTACCTTTTCTGAATACCGATGATACCGCCGCTGGAATAAGCCAAACCGACGAAATTTTTGAAACCAGAAAAGGTACACAAGCCCTGCCGTTGTTGGCGTTAATTGCGATTATCGGCGGTACTGTTGTAGTAGGCGGCGTAGCGCTATTTGTTATGAAACGGAAAAAGTAATGGTAAGCAAAGATAGCCGGTTATTTGGAGATATAGATGATTAATGTTTCAGCAGAAGAAAAAGTCAACGTCAAAAAAATATTCGCAATTACGCTCCCTCTAATTATTCAGCAGTTTTTTTGCAAAGGAATACTTGGAATATTTACCAATGACGCATCTTATATCAGCTATGCCGCGTCATTTTTATTAATTGTGTCTATTACAATGTTTCCAAAAGCGATCAACAATGTAATTGGTCTTGGAATACGCGGAATAATTAACATAATGAGATTTTGGAAAGGACGGGAATTCTTTTCCCTTAAACCATTTGAAAATGTTATTGTTAAAACAGGGATATAAATACATGGATATAACAATAGAGCCAATTCAAAAGGAAGAAAAAATTGCCTTTACGCTACCTAAAAAGTTATTCTACCAACATTTCGTTTATTATATTTTTTAATTTTAAAACATCTTTCCTATCTAACTCGCCGATTTTTTCATTTAACCGGCTTTTGTCTATCGCTCTTATTTGATCGAGGACGATCCAGCAATCCTTTTTCTCAACGGTTGTTCTTAATCTTGTGGGGAAATTATGCGATTTGGTTGTAAGGGGTGCTATTATTATGGTGTCTATGCTGTTGTTCATTTCATTGGGAGTGATTACAACGCATGGGCGTGTTTTTTGTATTTCGCTTCCTACGGTTGGATCAAGTTTTACCCAATAAATTTCATATTGTTTTACCATCATTTTCCGCCGCACACACAACCGCCTAAAGGCGGTCTACTTTTATTCTTAACGGCGGCTTGTATTGTGCCGCAGTAACGAGTTGCCGTTAGTCCGTCAGCGCCCCGGCAAGGGGCGCTTTTTCTGGTTACCACTCCCATTCAAAATCGTAATTATTGTCGGGAAAATACAGTTTGTCTTCTCCCAACTCGTGCATCTGTTTAAATGCTTCGCTCCAGCCTTTTCTAGGGTTTTGGTTTTCCTGCTCAACGGGGGTTATCACGATTTCGTTTGTACGGGTTTCCATGACAATTTTATCATTTATTCCCAAAGCGTTAATGACGGAATCAGGAAAACATATTCCTTTCCCGCCTGTTATTTGTATTACGTCTAAAACCATATTTCCTCCATAATTTCGCAGTTTATAATACATTATATATCATTTACGCCTTTCAGTCAATACCCAGACGTTAGTTCGCGTGGAATAAATTGCATAGGTTTCGATTTCATGATAATAATTAACATAAGAGGATTAAGAAAAATACATGTATATTACAATAGAGCCAATTCAAAAAGAAGAAAAAGAAATACTAAAAAATTTGCTGGAAAAATATAATTATGAATTTTCTCAATATGACGATATCGATGTAAATAATTTGGGACTATTCGGTTATGATTATCTTGACAGCTATTGGACAGAAGAAAACAGATACCCATTTTTTATAAAGGTTGACGGTAAATTAGCGGGATTTGTACTAATAAACGATCACCCCGAAATCAAAATAGAAACAAATTATTCTGTCGCTGAATTTTTTGTTGTATATAAATACAGAAAGCATGGGGTGGGGAAATATGCCGCAAAATACATTCTGAATAAATTTAAGGGAAAATGGCAGGTAAAGGTTCATCCCAAAAATAAAATTTCAGAGCATTTTTGGAGAAAGATAATAGATGAATATACAAACGGAAATTATGAATTTACAGAAAATGTTCCGACTGCGGTATGTGTAGGCGGAGCGTTAGGGCATGTATTTGTTTTTGAGACGTAAAATTGTAACTTTTTTATTATGATGTTGTTATATGGGTATTATCATATTTTATTCCAAAAGGATTCTCAAATGAAAAAAGTCTTAGGTCTTTTTATTTGTTTTGTATTTTTGAACGCCTGCGTAACAAATCCGTTCAACCCCTATCCCAACATTCAGACTAACGATTATCAAAATGCGTTTTTGTATAAATTCGGGAATTTATCAGCAGATAAACTGATAATTAGCATTGAAGGATCGGGGTGGATGTCAACATTGGGACAACGAGGAACAATTATGTGGCATTATGTAACATTAGGCGCTCAGATTGTTCAGGCGTCAGGAGACGATTATACGGTCGTTGTCCCTGAGAAGTGGAGGCGGGAACCGGATAAAAACTGGGAAAAGGAATATTACGAAAGCATTGATGCAAGATTACTATATACAATGGAAAATCTTATTGAAATGTATGCAGAAAGTATAAATACATATTTATCATCACATAATTATTCATCAATTTATTTGGTTGGCTCTTCCGAAGGAGCGCTCATTCTGCCGTTTGTATATGAAAAAATTATTGAGAAAGATAAAATAAAATGTTTGGTTTCTGTTGCGGGAGGCGGACTTTCTGTCTATGAATCTTATCAAATATTAATCAATTCAAGAAGAACTCCGAGATTACACAGAGAAGCATATAGCTATATTTTAGACACTTATGGTGAAGGTATACCTGAGGGGCAGGATCCAATAGAGGCAGATAGATATGGTACTATTCCCCTTTGGCTGACAAGTTTATTGCATATTCGTGCATTTGAAGAATATAGAAATATAAATATTCCGGTATTATTTATTCATGGCGAAAGGGATTATAATGTGGCTGTAGAATCCACGCGGTACATTCAGGAAAATTTACCTGACAAACCGTTTGAATATATTTATTATAGGAATATGGAACATAGCCCCAATCCATGGGCATTTGATTATTATTCTCAATGGGTAAGATTTAGAAATGATATAGTAAATTTTATTCGTAACATTGATGAATGAAAAACTTTCCCCTGAGTAAGATCATTTTCTATTCGCACAAAAACTCCTGTAAGTAATTAATGGTATTAGGGATAGCGATTTGTTTCAAGGAGGGAAAGAAGGCAACGAAAGAGACAATTCAACGAATGACATCGAATTGCATACTAATAAAGAGGAAGAAAGATCAACGAATGAACACGAATTAAACGAATGAACACGAATAAATCCAAATTTTAATTCTCTTATTAGTGTAATTCGTTCTATTCGCGCAATTCGTTGATCTCTTTAATTGTTAATTATTCTTGCTCCCACAGCCACGTTGACAGATAACGCTCTCCGGTGTCGGGCAGAACAGCGACAATCGTCTTGCCTTTGTTTTCCGCTCTTTTGGAAACGCTCAAAGCCGCTTCAAGCGCGGAGCCGGAGGAAATGCCAACGAGGATTCCCTCTTCTTTCGCAAGCTGACGAGCCGTGGTTCCGGCTTTTACATCATCAGTCTGATAAATTTCGTCAATGACTGACGGATCGTAAATCGCCGGTTGAAATCCCGCGCCAATACCCTGAATCTTGTGAGGACCGGGCTGTCCGCCGGAAAGTACCGGAGACGCCGACGGCTCAACCGCGACAACTTTAACCGACGCTTTCTTCGACTTGAGATACTTGCCCGCTCCTGTCAAAGTTCCGCCCGTCCCTACTCCGCCGACAAGAATGTCGATCTGACCATCGGTATCGTTCCAGATTTCCGGACCGGTTGTCTTTTCGTGAATCGCCGGATTTGCCGGATTGTTAAACTGCTGGGGAATAAATGAGTTGGCAGTTTCCGCGGCGATTTCTTCAGCCTTGGCAATCGCTCCCTTCATGCCCTTTGCCCCCTCGGTGAGAACCAACTCCGCGCCAAGAGCCTTGAGCAGTTTGCGCCGTTCAATGCTCATCGTTTCCGGCATCGTCAAAATAATGCGATACCCCTTAACCGCCGCGACATAAGCCAGCCCGATGCCGGTATTGCCGCTCGTAGGCTCAATGATAACTGAGTCCTTTTTCAGCTTGCCCTCTTTTTCAGCGGCTTCGATCATCGCAAGCGCGATGCGATCCTTGACACTGTGCAGAGGGTTAAAACTCTCCAGCTTGACATAAACAGTCGCCCCGCCCTCGTTAATTTTGTTGAGCTTGACCAGCGGCGTGTTCCCGATAAGGTCTGTAATTTTTTCTACTCTCGCCATAATTTTCTCCTTAGAATATTATATATTCATATATGTTTAATATGTATTAAAATACCCTATTTTTCCCGATTTGTCAATAAGTAAATCATATTTTTTGAAAAATTTATATTGACAAATTTCCCCCAATGGAATACATATATATTTACTATGTTTTAGGAGGTTTTATGAGGATTTCCGTAAAAGGGCGCTACGCGCTTGCCGCTATGATCTACATGGCGGCGAACTACGACAGCCGTGAAAACATCACCGTTATTAGAATAGCGGAAAGACTTGGAAGTTCCAAAATATATCTTGAGCAAATTTTTTCTCTCTTAAAAAGGGGCGGGCTTCTCAATTCGGTAAAAGGCGCACAGGGCGGCTACCAGCTCGCTCGCCTGCCCCGGCAAATCACCGCCTCCGATATTTTATCCGCCGTTGAACTCTCTCTCTTTGAAGAAACAAAAGACACCGTCTCTGAAAACGCCCCCGAAATTGACAAAGCAATCCGCCTGTCGGTCTTTGATGTGTTAGACGAAAAAATAAAAGCCACGCTGGAAAGCATCACCCTTGAGTCGCTGGTGTTAGCGGCAGAAACGCACAGAACAGATGACAAGATGATGTTTTATATTTAGTTAGGTGTATTTGACACAAAACACATTATTTATTATGTAATTGTATTAAGCAAATATGTATAAAATGGAATTACGGTCTTGACATTAATTACGGAATTATGGTATATTATAAAAGCATCCAAATAACTTAGCTAAATGGAGATAGAATATATGAAGAATATAAAATGCAATATTTTTCTTATCGTAAGAGTTATTATATTGGTGTCTGCTATTTTATTTTTTTCGTCTTGTGGAATATTTTTTGCGCCATATCATACAATTTTCTATGAAAATATGGAATTACCGGTATGGACTGATTCTTCCGGTGTTTGGTCTTATGATGATGAAAAGTGGTTTATGCGTCGTTTAAATGATCCTATGTTAAATGAATTTCATAATTCATTGTTAGAAGAAAGAGAAAAATTATTCGGTCTTCAAGCAAAAAAAAGAGATATGGATATTATAAATAAATATTATTTGAATGGGGCATTGTGTTATGCCAGTATAAGAGCAAAAAACGAGACCACAAATTATTCAAGAAATCCATATAGTATTGGCTTATCAGTTTATGGATTTCCAAATAAACATATTTCATACACAATAAAAAAAATTAATGTTGATTCTCGTAGTGGAAATAATTTATCACATTTAGCGGATAATGAGTTGCCGGTAACAATAGAATTACATAATGAATCATCATCAGAAGAAATGCTTGTGCGCGGATATTATAGATCTGAAGAATTATTTAAACTGAAAAAGGAAACAATTATAATTGAATTTGTTTTAGAAATTAATAGTGTTGATGGAACAGAAATGGGTATTCTTGTTTTTGAATTAAATCCTGTTGAAAAATTTGGTTTATTTCAATCTAGTTTTTAAAATGTGTCAAACTGCACATAACAATATGTTAGTATAATGGTATAAATATATTATGGAATTAATTGAAAGATTAAATAAAATTAATGCGGAATATTCTGTCTTTTCAAATAAAATATCGTTCGATAATAATATAATTTTAGAAATTCAATTAAAAATTAATAATTTTATTGAAGTATATGAAATTATATGTGAAAATATTACAAGGCATTCTATTGTCACTATTAATAATGATATGATAAATTTTGAACATAATAAAAAACATGGAATATGGTTAGAAAATATTACCGAAACGTATTCAATAAAATTAATTGAATACAAACCATTCTATTCAAAAATATTTAAAGAATTTAAAAAGATTCATAAAGAATATTTTAAATTTAGTATTCCATTTGAAAAATATTTTATCAAGAACAAAATATCAAAAGAATTAAAATATTATAAAATATACGAAGGACCAAAATTTATTGCTGATAAATTTATAAAAATATTAGAGACAAATGGAATAAAGTATTATTTTGAAAAAATACCGGAACAAATTAAAAGTGGAAATCAACAAATGTTTCATTTTGGTGATTCATATATTATTGCAGAAAAAATATATGATAAAATAATTTCTAGGGGACGCAACAGCAGCTGATAACCAAACTATGAGCAAAGAAAAGACGGCTGAAAAATAGCCTGTCTTCCTTTGCCCCCTGCTCTTCATTCGTCTTAATTCGTTCTATTCGTGTAATTCGTTGACTACTACACCGCGTCAAAGCCCTGCTTGAGATCATCGATAATATCATCAATATGCTCAGTCCCTATCGACAGCCTGATCGTTGTCGGCTTGATTCCGCTTTCAAGCAGTTCCGCTTCACTCATCTGCGAATGAGTTGTGGACGCGGGATGAATAACCAGCGATTTTACATCCGCGACATTTGCCAACAGCGAAAAAAGTTTGAGCTTTTCTGTAAACTGTTTTGCTTTTTCAGCACCGCCCTTGATTTCAAAGGTAAAAATAGAACTCGCTCCCTTTGGAAAGTAACGCTGATAGAGCTTATGATCGCGGTGTTCAGCTAACACAGGGTGATTCACTCTTTCAACCTGAGGATGCTTTTTAAGGAAGTCTACGATTTTGAGCGCATTTTCTACATGACGCTCTACACGCAGGGATAGAGTCTCAAGCCCTTGCAACAAAAGGAAGGCGTTAAAAGGCGATAAGGCGGAACCGGTGTCGCGTAACAAAGTTGTACGCGCCTTAATTATAAAAGCGAGATTTTTTACAGCATCGGTAAAGACAACGCCGTGATAGCTCGGATTTGGCTTTGAAAGACCGGGGAACTTGTCGTTCTGCGCCCAGTCGAATTTTCCGCTGTCCACAATCACACCGCCAATGGAAGTGCCGTGTCCGCCGATAAATTTAGTCGCCGAATGGACAACAATGTCCGCGCCAAGATCGATGGGTGTTAAGAGATACGGAGTGGCGAAAGTATTGTCAGCTATAACGGGAATACCGTGCTTATGCGCGATGGCGGCGACAGCTTCAATATCGACAATGGAAGAATTGGGATTGCCAAGAGTTTCAAAGAAAACCGCTTTTGTGTTTTGCTTTATCGCCTTTTCAAAATTGGCAGGGTCGCTTCCGTCAACAAACGTGGTTTCAACGCCCATATCCTTAAAAGTATTCGCAAAAAGATTGTAAGTTCCGCCGTAGATTTGCGTATCAGCAACGATGTGATCCCCTGAACGGGTAATGTTCTGAATCGCGTAAGCGGTCGCGGCGGCTCCCGACGAAACCGCCAAAGCGGCAACGCCTTTTTCAAGAGCGGCGACACGCTGTTCAAATACGTCCCACGTTGGATTCATGATCCTCGTGTAAATATTGCCAGCCTCGGTCAGCGCGAAACGATCCGCCGCGCTTTTCGCGCTTGGAAACACATAAGACGTAGTTTGATAAATTGGCACTGCGCGCGCGTCCGTCGCAGGGTCAGGCTTTTCTTGCCCCGCATGAACCTGAATTGTCTCGAACCGGTAATTGTTTGTAGCCATGATAAACTCCTTTATCTATATTTTGTAAACATATATTTTTACTATGCAATAGAATATCCTACAATTTTAAGTTTGTCAATATGAAATTCATATTTTATAGGTTTTCATTGACAAGTATCTTCAATATAATATATAAATTCTGTTATAAAAAGCTCAGCCATAAGGAGATATTATGAAGAAGATTCAGACTGAAAAAGCGCCAGCCGCGATTGGTCCCTATTCGCAAGCGGTTGTTAGCGGAAATCTGGTGTACACATCGGGGCAGATTCCGCTTTCACCAAGTTCGGGGGAAGTTGTCGGCAGTACGGTTACGGAGCAGACGGAAGCGCTCATCCAAAACCTGAAAGAGATTTTACTCGCGGCAGGCACTTCCATAGATAAGGTAATTAAAACGACTTGTTTTATAACCAGCATGAAAAGTTTTGCCGAATTTAACGCCGTATATGAAAAGCACTTTAGCTCGAAACCGGCACGTTCCTGCGTAGAAGTATCAGCCCTGCCAAAAGGCGTGTTAGTTGAAATTGAAGCGATAGCGGAGACGGACAAATAGCGGTTTTTTTTATTTATAGATAAATTGATGTGTGGGATGAAAGTATGGCATTGGTATTTTTTTGGCTTAAAATAGCGGTTAAAAGAATAGTACAGCTTGTTAAAATTTCTCCCGTGATTGTCATTGGCTCGATTATAATTATCACCGTATTGATTTCTGCACGCATAGATTTGACTCTAACATTAGATACGCAAAAATTTATTATCGTAGCGTCTGCCTTTATCATTTTACCCTTAAGTCTCTCATTAAAAAATTATAATTTACATTCAAACCTTGTTTTATATTCAAAAAGCAAATTGATAAACAAAACAATTCGCGGACGGTTTTTTCTGGGCAGGGCATTTATCAATAATATCCTTTTATTGATATTTAATATAATCGCGCTAAAAGGTATTATAAAAATTGAAAACATCATTTATCTGCCTATAATCACTGTATTTTCAATCGTACTTTCTTTTTTGGTAATGCTTGCAAAAAATAAGTACACAAGTAAAAAAATAATTAAAACAAAAACTACTATGATGAAAACAAATTCTGTTATCAAAAGCACATTCCAAGACTATTTTTCCTCTGATTTTTTCCTGACAACTTCTGCAGTTTATACATTATGTGTTATTTTTGTAATGGAACTATTGAAAGACACAAGTCAACTGCGTGAAATGTCATTTCTACATTTATTTTCACTTAGCTTCGTTGCTGTTTTATCTATTGGTTTTATGGGAATTATTGACTCAATACCACGGGCAAACTGGAAGTTCTACGCCGTCATTTCGCCAAACAGTTTTAAGTACCATTATAAGAGAACCTTGCTTTTTCTGCTCTCTGTTTTTTGTTTGCCGATTGCGGCGTTTGTTCTTTTAGTGTTTTCATCGTTTACTAATATAATGGCATTGAACAATTTTTTATTTTACATGGCAATAATTTTGTGTCTTTCGATCAGCGTTGGATTTACAAACGGAAATATGCTTATAAAAGCAATAGTTTTAATAGCGGCGGCAGTATTGACATTACAGCTTATCAGGTTATCTGTTTATTTTTTATTATTATCCGTATTTTTCACGTTTTTAACTACGCTCAAAGCAAAAAATGAATATAAGGAACGGTATTATTTATGATTATCTGCGAGAACCTTTCTAAATTATTTGACGCTAAATCCGGCATCAATAATATCAATTTGCGATTTTCGCCGGGAATTATTTACGGCATTATCGGTTACAACGGAGCCGGAAAAACAACTCTGCTTAACTGCATCGAGGGTTTACACATCCCAACTTCCGGGAGCGTTTCCCATAACAACATAAAAACAACAAACGAGAATGATTTTTTGCCTTACAGAAGAAAAATAGCATTTCTCCCATCGGACGATTATTTATACCCAAAAATGACTTGCATGGAAAACATCGAACTTGCGACAATTCTACGGACAGGAAAAAACAAACTTCTGCCTGAAACACAGGAGCTGATAAAATATTTTGACGCCTCCGATTTTTTACACAAGCGTTTTAGTGATTGTTCAACCGGCATGAAAAAGAAGGCGCAAATCATCATCAGTTTAATAGGAGAAATAGATACGGTTATTTGGGACGAACCAAATGACGGTCTTGACATAATCACAAACGCGAAAATTAAAAGTCTTTTGAATAACCTTAAAAGTAAAAATGTTACCATTTTGTTTTCATCTCATGTAATTGAATTTCTGGACAACTTTATTGATTACTACATTTTGCTTAAAGAAGGAAATGTTATAAAAGAGGGAGAAGCGCGTAATTTGTCGTCGCTGAGTGAGTTGTTTTCGGATAGTCTAAAGTTAGCTGAGAGTGTGTTTGTTGAGTGAGGAGAGAGATTCGATTTTAATACTAAGACACTACTAAAGATTTATTTCTCTAAATAATCAGCTAGTTCATTTAATTCAAGATGAACAGTTTTAATTTTCTTTTCACTACGTGATTCTATTGGAAACCATTCTTTTGCTATTTCTCTTAAAAAATCAGCTTTATGTGTTATAGATTGCCCTTTCCTTAGTACTTTATAAAGTTCATCTTGATCAACACTGCCATCTTCTTTAATTTTTTTAGCTTGATCAGAACTCGCGTTTGCTAACCCACATCTATATGCGTAAACTATAGCTTCTTCAATATCATTAAAATCAGTGCCGGCTATATTAATAGTAAATTCTAATTTAGTAGCTATATGATTTTGAATACTCATATCATTAAATTTACTGACCAATTTGTTATCGACTTTATTTATCATGCTAACTTTCTTGCCCATACTTACTCCTTTACTCCATCGAGTCGTAACCTCAAAAACAGGTTATAAGTTAATTATATACCGGTTGTTTATTTTTGTCAAACCTATTTGTGCCGGATTAGCAATTTTTTATTTACCATGCAGTATGATATATAAAAGAAGAAAATGTTATAAAAGAGGGAAAAGCGCGTAATTTGTCATCGCTGAGCGAGATGTTTTTGGATAGTTTGAAGTTAGCTGAGAATGTGTTTGTTGGGGTGAGGGGCAAGCAGGTCTTCTAGTTTGTTGTTTTTGAAAGAATAGCCGAATTGGTAAAAATATGGTATAACTAACTATGCCCCTGTCGTGGAACGAGATAAAAACCAGAGCCGCCTCTTTTGTACTGGAATGGAAGGACAGCCGGACCGTTAGGGAAAAAGCCGAGGCGCAAACCTTCGAGACCGAATTCCTCAAAATCTTTGGCATAGAACGGAAAAAAGTCGCCCTCTTTGAATATGAAGTCCATTTTGAAGGCAGTAACGAACGTGGGTACATCGACCTTTTCTGGAAAGGTCATATCATCATTGAGATGAAAACCCCCGGCAAGGACTTGAACAAAGCCTATGAGCAAGCGAAGGCATACGCATTGAGTCTTCCCCAAAAAGAAATTCCCAGAGGTATATTGACTTGCGATTTTCTCAATTTCCAATATTACGATTTGGAGAATGATGCCTCAGTCCACTCATTCCGGCTTGAGGAACTTCCTGCCCATGTGGAACTGTTTGGTCATCTTGCAGGATATAAAGAAATCGACCAATTCAAACATTGGGACCCGGTGAACATCGAAGCCGCCGAAAAAATGGGGGAACTTCACAACCGCCTGAAGGAAATCGGCTATTCGGGTCATCAGCTTGAACTGTTCCTTGTCCGCCTCATGTTCTGTCTGTTCGCCGATGACACCGGAATTTTCGAGCCTCCCAATTTGTTTAACAAATACATCTTTGAACGTACCCAGGGAGACGGCAGTGACCTTGCCCTGCATATCCAGAAAATTTTTGAAGTGCTCAATAAACCGAAAGATAAACGACTGAAAACCATAGACGAGCAGTTAAACCAATTCCCCTACGTCAACGGTCATTTGTTTGAAGAAACTATAGAAACCGCCGACTTTGACTGCCCCATGCGTGATACTCTCATTGAATGTTTTACCCTTGACTGGAGTAAAATCTCCCCCGCCATTTTCGGCGCAATGTTCCAGAGCGTAATGAATGATGAGGAACGGCACGACATCGGAGCGCATTACACCAGCGAAGAAAATATACTCAAGCTGATACGCCCCCTGTTTCTTGACAGTTTGCGCGAGGAATTTGAAAAAATAAAAAATCTGTCTCCGTCATCACGCCGTGAGCGGTTAATCAAGTTTCACGATAAATTGGCTTCACTTAAATTTTTTGACCCTGCCTGCGGATGCGGAAACTTTTTAGTTATCAGTTATCGTGAATTGCGCCTTTTGGAAATTGACGTGTTGGAAATACTGCTGGGGAAAGATCAAGTCCTTGACGTACATAACGAAATCAAAGTTAATGTGAATCAATTTTACGGCATAGAGATTGAAGAATTTCCGGCGCAGATAGCGCAAGTCGCTTTGTGGCTTGTAGATCATCAGATGAATATGTTAGTCCGTGAACGTTTCGGGACTTATTATATCCGTATACCGCTTACCGCCGCCGCTTCGATTCAACATGCCAACGCTCTGACAATCGATTGGGAAAGCGTTATTCAGAAAACGGAGTTGAATTATATTTTGGGTAATCCGCCGTTTTTGGGCGCACGGATAATGAGTAAAGATCAAAAAGCGGAAGTTAATAATGTTTTTGACGGAATGAAAGATAACAGCAATCTTGATTATGTTACCTGTTGGTATAAAAAAGCGGCGCAGTATATTCAGGGTACTGAAATTGAAGTTGCTTTTGTTTCAACTAACAGTATTTGTCAAGGTGAACAAGTTCCGATTCTCTGGCCTGAATTGATAAACAAGCACAGCATAAAAATCAACTTCGCCCATCAGACATTCAAATGGAGCAACGAAGCACGAGGAAAAGCGGCGGTGTATTGTGTTATTGTTGGCTTTGCTCTTTCTGACAGAAAAACAAAAAAATTATTCCATTATGCAACTGTAACAAGTAAACCTGTGGAAATAACTGTAAATCAGATTAATGCATATTTAATTGATGCTCCCATGTTATTTATCCAAAAAAGAAACACCTCATTAGGAGAAGTACCGGAAATGATTTTTGGCAATATGCCTAATGATGGTGGATTTTTCTTTTTGAATAAAGATGAAAGGGACAATCTGATTGAAAAAGAACCGGATATAAAAGAAGTAATAAAATCTTTTTTAGGTGCAGATGAATTTATCAACAATATTCC
>JAIRUQ010000056.1 GCA_031254315.1 Treponema sp. | reverse complement strand
AGTTTTGCCTGCGACAACCCCAGATTTTTACGGTTCAGCTTCATATTAAAAGCCAGAACCTTTCTTAAATCGGTCATTTTCCACCTTAATAGTTATGTTTTTCTTATTTTACCTACTTGTTTGAATTAAGGAGGTTTTTATGGGCGGTATAAGTGGAAAAACACACTCTCAGGAACAGTTGGATCATTATTCGGATCAAAACAATCCGAATAATGAACAATATCAGGCTGAATTAGATAATCGTTCCAATCAGCTGAATCCCAATAATGATGAATATTGGCATTCAAGGGGGGAAGAACCTCCTAAAAAATAAACATGAACGCACTTAAAAGCCGGGCATTTCAGCCCGGTTTTTTTATGCCTATAAACCCTTATTCCTATTCCATAATTTTATGAAAAATGACTTGACAAATACGATTGCTTATCGTATCATTTATCGTATGAAAGTAACCGCTATAATTGCTGATGATTTGGTTAATGATGTAAAGGCATATACTCGAAGTTCTACGATTACTGAGGCAATAACTATTGCCTTAAAAGATTGGCTGGATATTCATAATATTAAGGAACTGAATAAAAAAATATCCAAAAATCCAATATACATAAATAATGGACGGCAAATTCGGAAAATAAACCGGGCAATATGAACCTCAACCATCTGAAACGAAGTGAAAGGAGATTTCTCTCTTGTTAATATTAGACACATCTGTTTGGATAGAGTATCTAAAAAATAATCAAAATTTCTTCCCAAAAATCAGTAAGTTACTGGAAACCGGGAAAATATTGGCAGTGGAATGTGTTTTTGGGGAATTATTGCAAGGTGTAAAGAATAAATCTGAAAAAGAAATTATTTTAAATTTTTGGAAGTATTTGCCAAAAGAATATTATAAAGACATAATAATAGAGGCTGGAGAATATTCTTCAAAAAATAAATTACTGGGGCATGGTGTTGGTCTAATAGACGCTATAATCTTAGCGCATGCTATAAAAAGTAATTCAAAGATTTGGACTTTAGATAATAAATTTTTAAGAATAATTCCAAAAGAATTAATATATCGTGAATAGCAAAAACAGCCGGAGGCGTAAGTTATCGCTTCTCTCACATTTCCGCTAACGCTTAGACACCGCAATCGCTTTGAGGGGGCATATTTCATGACAGCAGTAACAGCGTATACATCTGCTTTTATCGATTTTTACCTGACGCGCCGTTCCTTCCCCCTCAAGACGCATGGCTGAGGACGCGCAGATTTTTACGCAGTCTCCACAGCGGACACAAACCTTGTCGTCTATCACAGGAAGGGGGCTTTGATTTTTTACCAGTTTTTTAAGGGGGCGAGGGATAACAAAGTCCAAAAGCTGATTTTCCGATTTCTTAAAAGGAATTTTGATAAAATCTTTAATCATAACTTCGCCCGGTTTAAGGAGCGGATATTCAATTTCCGGCAAATCTTTCAGCCATATTCCACGCGACAGCGCGTCCCGTATTACAGGAATCATCTGTGGCGGATAGCCTATAATGCTACTGGCGGCAATATCCATCGCAAGCAAATTTGAGGAAGCCATAACTAGCCCTACCTGTTTTGGATAGCCTGCCGAAGGACCGGGTCCTTCCATTGCGATAACAGCGTCCATAAAGGCAAAAACAGGTTTTACCGCGACATTCAAATCAACAATCATGGCGGCGAAATCTTCCCGTGACGGATAACGCACATGATAAGAACTCTTTGCCGCGGAGAGAATAAAGCCAAAAATATTTTTCATCGCTCCTGTATAGTACATTAGCTGATGAGTTTTAAGTTTGGGAAGACTGATCACCCAGTCTACGCTTTGCAGAACTTTGCTTACGGTAAAACGACGCTGTACTTTTCCTTCGGGGCAGTTAAGCTCCATAGAACTGCGGGCAAAATCGACCCATTCGGCTCCGCACCTTTTAGCTGTCTCTCCAAGACGGGAATTACGAGCGGTAAAATTCGGTCCTTGAAGACCGGGGCTGTCGCCCACAAGAATACGGGACACGCCCCACTCTCGCACAATACGAATAGCCGCTTCTAAAAAGAGCGGATGAGTTGTAATTGCCTTTTCGGGAGTAGCGTCCATAACGATGTTGGGTTTTAGGAGAACTGTCTTGCCCTTAGCGTTGGGAAAATCTGCCGCCTGCGCCGCGGATTTCAACGTACGGTATAATTTTTCCGCGTCATATTCGCCGCAACGTTCAATGGCAACTTTTGCTTTCATATTATAATATGTTAATACATTATATTGATTTATTATAGTAGCCTGTAACGCAAATATTTATAAAACATTTTTTCAAAATACCTCACACAAAGGCACGAAGGCACAAAGGATTGCGCTTAATTTGTCAAAAGCGCGTTTTCTACCATGATTTCTCTTTGATTTTAATGTAAAAAAACATGAGGGGTACGATCAACCTCTGAGCACCTATTATATCTTTGTGCCTTTGTGTGAAATATGCGTAAATATAATTATATTGAAATTAGTTTATTACATTCCTTCCAGTCGGTAATAGCGTAATCCGCGATCTCTTTTATTTGTTCCCAATCGTTTTCTGCCGCTTTGTCGTATACGCCACACACTTTCATTCCGGCGTTTTTCGCTGTTTTAACCGCCGCGAGAATATCCTCAAATACAATACAGTCGCAGGGGGGGACATCAAGTTTTTTCGCGGCAAGCAGAAAAACGTCAGGGCGCGATTTTCCGCACCCCACTTCGTCTGAGTTGCATATAGCGTGAAACCAGTCATAAATACCCTGACCGCGTAGCGCTGGTTCATACAGTTCCGCAGAGAGACTTGTCGCAATAGCCAGCTTTGCTCCGCGTTCCCTCAACGTTGAAAGATACTCCTTCGCGTTCTGCTTCATCAGTACCGTATGTCCGTAAGCATACGCCGCCATGTCAGTCCATTCACGCATTAAACTTTCAACGCTGTCGCTCAAGTTAAAACGCTCGATGGTATAGACGGCGCATTCGGTAAAACTCATTGAGCTGATCGCGTCCATGTAATCGGACGGGACAGTAATTCCGCGCTTTTGGAGAAAGTCAGCATCGACTTTTCCCCACACATCCATTGAATCAAGTAATGTCCCGTCCAAATCGAAAATAAACGCTTGCATATTGTATTATACATCCTGAAACAGCAATTTCAACTCACGCGCCGCACTTGCAGGGTCTTTTTGCGAAACTACGGCGCTTACTACGGCAATCCCATCAATTCCCGTCCCCTTAAAAAGCGGTATTGTGTTTTTATTTATACCGCCGATTACCACAATGGGAATATCAATTTTCTCCCGTATACGCTGTAACTCTTCCATGCTCGTTAAATTTGCTTCAGTTTTTGTGCCTGTCGGGAACATCGCGCCCACGCCAAGATAATCCGCACCCATATCCGCCGCTGTTTGAGCCTCCGGCAAATTGCTGACTGAAACGCCGATAATTTTATCCGCTCCGATTACGCGCCGCACTTCGTTATAAGGCAAGTCTTCCTGCCCGATATGCACACCATCGGCGTTTACAGCTAACGCAATGTCCGCGCGATCGTTGATAACGAGCGGCGTTTTCAGACGTGTCGTAAGTTCGCGTACTTTCACCGCCATTTGGTAAAACTCGCGCGAAGACGCGGTTTTTTCCCTAAGCTGTACTACCGTACAGCCGCCGGCAACCGCCTGTTCTACACATTCTTCGATAGTGTCTGCGGACATAAGTTCGCGGTCTGTAACCAAGTACAGCGTGTAGTCTATTTCAGGCTTCATTGTATCTCGCCCGTTTTTCAAACGTCTGGGCGTCCATTTTGCTTATCGCGTCATGCAGAGCCGCGCGGAAACTTCCGTTCCCCTTCTGTCCGGCGTTTTCATAAGCCAATTCCCCGGCAATGCCCATGCTCATCATAGCCGCAGTAGACGCAGACAAAAGCTCGTTTGGAGCCGCGCCGCAGAAAGAGCCGATAAGCGATGAGCACATACAGCCCGTGCCGGTTAAATTGCCAAGCATAGGATGTCCGTTCTCGACATGAATGATTTTTTTGCCGTCCGAAATAGTATCAACCGCGCCGCTGACCACTACAACACAGCCAAGTTTTCGCGCGAGTTCCTTTGCTGTCTGTCCCGCGCTGTCTGCCCCCGCGAGATCGCTTTCAGAAGCGTCAACGCCTTTTGTTTGCGAACCAAACCCTGCGACAAACTTGATCTCGGAGATATTTCCCCTTATGACGCTTAACGTTATTTCGTTCATTATAAGCGCGGCAATTTCATTACGGAATGACGACGCACCTGCTCCGACAGGGTCAAACACAACGGGAATTCCCTTTTTGTTTGCCGATTTTCCGGCGGCAAGCATTGAAGCTACGGTACGCGCGTTAAGCGTTCCCATATTCAGCACCAGTGCTTGCGCAATAGCGGAAATATCCGCCGCTTCTTCGATAGCGTCAGCCATGACAGGAGACGCTCCGATGGCGAGCGTAATGTTGGCGCATTCATTCACCGTAACATAGTTGGTGATGTGATGAACCAGCGGTTTGTTTTCCCGTACCTTATTTAACAGGTCAACATAGATTTTAGACATTCTCTTCCTCCATAAAATAATTTTTATACATATCATAAAAATGATGTGTTGGTCCGTTTCCCCTTCCAAGTTCAGGCGCGTGAATAATCGCCGTATTTATGTATTCTTTCGCGCGTTCGACCGCTTTATACACAGGAAATCCTCGCGCGAGGTTTGCGGCGATTGCCGAAGAAAAAGTACAGCCCGTACCGTGGGTGTGTTTGGTGTCAACACGCACAGCAGGAAACTCAAAAAAGTTATCGCCGTCAAACAAAATATCGGTTGCGTCTCCTTCAATGTGTCCGCCTTTAACAACAACATGACGGCAACCCATCGCAAAAATACTGTGCGCCGCCTGCCGCATATCTTCAGCGGTTTTAATCTCCATCTGTGCCATTTTCTCGGCTTCGGGAATATTCGGCGTTATCACATCAGCTAACGGAACAACTTCCGCAATTAGCGTGCTAATAGCGGATGGCTCCATAAGGGCGCACCCGTTTTTCGCGTACATAACAGGGTCAATAACCACATTTTGCGGCTTCCACTGCCTGAGTTTTCCAGCAACTGCCATCATGGTTTCGCGGCATGAAAGCATACCGATTTTTACCGCATCGGGCGGAATGTCCTCGAACACAGCGTCAATCTGCTTTTCTATTATATCGGGGCGAATATCCTGATACTCGATGACCCGAACCGTATTTTCCGCCACAACCGATGTAACAACTGTCATGCCAAATACGCCGTGAGCTGAAAACGCCTTGATGTCGGCTTGCATACCTGCTCCGCCTGAGCAATCAGAGCCTGCGATACTTAGTGCTTTTTTCAAATTTTCCTCCTTAATTACAAAAAAAAGGCGCTCTCCAAGCAGGAAAGCGCCGTTATCAGAATATTCAAGTTGAACGTTCTTCATTTGCTTCCTACGCTGGTATTAACCAACAGGTTCAAAGGGTCAGGTTCTACCTTCTCAACTCATTGCCCTTTAGGGCAGAGTTCCCCTGCAAACATATATTGTTGTTATGAGGTTATCAGAATAGATTGAAAAATGCAAGTAGCTGTCAAGAAAAATTGTTATGAAAGTTGATGAACATATTGTATCTGTGTTGCTTTTTTTAGCAGACAAATAATTCCGTCTTTATTTTATCTACGGACAAAACTTGTATCCCAGATTGTTATTCCCTTGCTAGTTGAGCCAGATGCTATATATCTACTATCAGGGCTGAATGCTAGGGAATTTACACTCATAAACAAATCAGCTGTAAGTACGAAATCTAATTTACCAGTAGCTGTATTCCAAAAGCCCCGAGTTCAAAGCAGAAGAGCAATAAACAAGAGCATGTAGGGGGTTAACCCCCTACATGAAAACGGTTTTAACCTGTAAGGTTTTGTTACCTAGCAAAAACAAACAGGAGAGCCGTT
>JAIRUQ010000053.1 GCA_031254315.1 Treponema sp. | reverse complement strand
AAGGAACAATAAAAATAACGAGCTGTACTTGCTTTGTCATCTTTACTAGGCTTGATACGAGTATCGTAAACTGCGAATTCTTTGAAATTCGTCAAAATCGAAAGGGGCAATTTGGCGGTGTAAGCATAACGGCGTACCTGATACGCAGGCTCGGCGGCGTCATGTATGTTTACTGAAGGCTTTTTTGCCTCAACAAAGAATTTCCGCAAACCGCCAATACGGAAACTGTAATCCGGCGCTTTTTGCGATCCGTCTATTTTTACTTTGTCCTCTCGCACAACATCACGGTATGTTTCGGAAAAGCCCTGATTATTCGCTACGTCCCAATCCAGCAAGGTAAAAAACTTATCTATAAAATCGGTTCGGGTATTTGATTCGTCATATTGACTGCTATTGTATTGGGCAATGTTGTCGGAAAAGAGAGAAACGAGGGATTTTAATTGATCAAGGCGGTCATTTTGATCCATGTGCGATTATATCATAAAAAACACCAAATGTCAATATTTTACTATACACATGAATAGCCCTATTATCCCCCCCCTCAAACATCCAAATTGCTAACCAAAAGCGCGTTCTCCTCGATAAACTCTCGCCGCGGACCGACAACTTCACCCATTAGCGTGGTGAAAATTCGCTCGGCTTCAACGGTGTCGTCAAGGTGTACCTGAATTATGTTGCGCTTGCCGGGATCCATCGTCGTGTCGCATAACTGGTCGGGGTTCATTTCGCCCAAGCCTTTGTAACGCTGGACTAAAACTTTTTCGACGTCTTTGCCGGATTGAGAAAGGAGGCGGTCTTTTTCAGATTCGTCGTAGGCGTAGAAAGATTTTTTGTCGTAGCTGACTTTGTACAACGGCGGCATGGCAAGGTAAACATGACCCTGCTCAATAAGCGGTGTCATGTAACGGTAGAAGAACGTTAAGAGCAATGTGCGAATGTGCGAGCCGTCAACATCGGCATCCGCCATGATGATAATTTTGTGATAGCGTATTTTAGAAATATCAAATTCGTTGCCGCAACCTGCGCCTATGCTGGCGATAATCGGCTGGAGTTTTTCGTTAGTGATAACTTTTTCAATCCGCTGTTTTTCTACATTTAGCATCTTGCCCCACAACGAAAGAATCGCCTGAGTACGGCGGTCTCTCCCTCCTTTGGCGGAGCCGCCTGCGGAGTCGCCCTCAACGATAAAAAGTTCGCACTTTACGGGGTCTTTTTCGGAACAGTCGGCAAGTTTGCCGGGAAGTCCCGCGCTGTCCATTGCGTTTTTTCTGCGTGTCGCGTCCCGCGCTTGGCGAGCGGCAATACGAGCCTTTGCGGCTAACACGGATTTTTCGAGAATGTTGTTGATAACATCGGGGTGCTTGTCAAAAAACAGTTCCAATTGCTCGTTCACAAATGACTCAACAATACCCTTTACTTCGGAATTGCCCAGCTTGCCCTTGGTTTGACCTTCAAACTGCGGGTTAGGGACCTTCACCGAAAGGACCGCAGTCAGTCCCTCGCGCACATCGTCACCTGACAAACTTTCATCGAGCTTTTTTGAATGTTTTGACTTTTTCAAAAACTCGTTCAAAGTGCGGGTAAGCGCGGACTTAAAGCCCACCAAGTGCGTGCCGCCTTCACGAGTGTTAATATCGTTCACAAACGAAAACATTATCTCATTGAAACCGTCGTTGTACTGAACGGCGCACTCTATCTCGACCTCGCCGCCCATGCCGTCCTCACGCACACCTTCAATATAAACGGGCTCTTTGTACAATACGGTTTTATTTTCATTAAGATAATCGACAAAACTTTTCACTCCGCCTTCAAACTTAAAATCGTGAACTTTGGGCGAGGAAAGCCGCTCATCACGAATCGTAATTTTCAGTCCTTTGTTCAAAAAGGCAAGCTCTCGCAGGCGGTTAGAAAGCGCGTCAAAATTGTGGGTAGTCGTCTCAAAAACAGAAGCGTCGGCTTTCCAGCGGACAACCGTGCCTCGGCGATCCGGCTTGTAAGCGTAGGGAAGACCGTCGGCGTTAATTTCATGGGCGGGACTTTCGGGGATGCCGATTTTGTAACGCTGAGTATGGATTTTCCCGTCAATATGAACAAAAGCCTCGCACCACTCGGAAAGAGCGTTCGTTACCGAAACGCCGACACCGTGTAAGCCGCCCGAAACTTTGTAAGACTTTTTGTCAAATTTACCGCCTGCGTGAAGCCGTGTCATAACCAGCTCTAAGGCGCTGACTTTCTCGGTTGGGTGGATGTCTACAGGAATGCCCCTGCCGTTGTCCTCTACCCTGACTACATCGTTCCCTTCCAGAACCACGAGAATTTCGGTACAGAAGCCCTGCATCGCTTCGTCAACGGAGTTATCGACAACCTCAAAAACCAGATGATGCAGACCGTCAATGCTGGTTGTCCCAATATACATGCCGGGACGCTTGCGGACAGCCTCCAGACCCTTCAAAACAGTGATATTTTGCGCAGAATAATTGCTTGTTGTGCTCATACATCAGTATACAAATTTTCAAGGAAAGCGTAAAGATTGATGGGAACCTTTAAAAACTGAAGTTTTGAGAAGTTTCCTGATAATTGGAGACATTTTCAAAAACGTCCTGAGTGTCCAAAACTCTTGACAGTATTTTAAGATAAAGTAGCAAAAAATCTTGAAAAGCGATATATTATAGTCAGGAGTAAATTATGTCGGCAGCACAAACAGCCAATCCCCCCACTTTTGAGTCGGTTTGGGCGGCATTGCAGGAAACAGATCGAATTTTGAAAGAAAGCGCTATACGGCAAGAGAAAAAAAATGATGAATTCTACGAAAAACTGGGACATTTAACCAATCTTTTCGGAGATGTTACCGAAGCTATGATCGCACCTAAAATCTGTGAAAAATTTGAAGAATTTGGATTGAATTTCCCTAGAGCAAATCCAAACGTCAGGGTTAATGACAGAGTTAATAAAATCTCTTTTGAAATTGACATTATGCTGGAAAACGGCGATAAAGCCATGCTGGTTGAAGTAAAAACCAAGCTTACAACCGAACGTGTAAATAAAAATATAGAAAAGCTCGAAAAAATGCGTAAATATGCCAATTTACACGGCGACAAACGTACATTTTTAGGGGCGGTTGCATGCATTGTGGTAACTGACGAAGTAAGAGACTATGCATTAAGTCAAGGTTTTTATTTCATTGAATATGCCGGGGAAAATTTTTACATTACTTCGCCAATCGGTAAACCGAAAGAGTGGTAAAATAATTATTGTGGAACCTTTTCAAGGAAAGCGTAAAGATTGATGGGAACCTTTAAAAACTGAAGTTTTGAGAAAATCCCTGATAATTGGAGACATTTTCAAAGCTACCCCTATTTACCGCTTATTTCCGAATTGGCAAAGAGGCATCTTTGAAACGTTTTTCTATAGCTTTATCTAAAGCGTATTCAATTACTTGATCTAAATTATTCAACTTTTGGTCTAAATTACCTAAAAAAGCATGTTGCAACTGCTCCATAGCTATTTCGGGAGAATCCGCTACGGAAAATAACTCATTGGATTTTATGCCCAATGCCGCCGCCAGACGTTCAAGCACATCAGCAGTCGGGAAATTACGAGCTATTTCAATCATGCCAAGATAATGGGTAGACAAACCAGCCCGTTCCGCTAATTCGGGCTGTGTGATACCGAGCCTCCGCCTGTTCTTTTTTAAATTCTGAGCCAGAATTTCCTTAATATTAGCCATTTGTACAACCAGTTTATCTACCTGTTGGGTAATTATATTTTCCCTTGCATGCTTGACAAACTATATAATATGTAGTTTTATGCTATATTAGATAGTATTCTTGTTTTTCCTTTCATTTATTGGGGGGAAATTCAGGAGAAGCTTCAATTTAAGGAGGATTGTATGAAAACGAAACAAAAATTGTTTCTCGGTTTTGCCGTTATTATAACGGTAATTTTCACAATTGCAGGGTGTGCGTTGTTTTTGCGACCAGACATTGAAGAATGGCGTGCAAGTGAAACAGAAACATTTCCTGAAGAATTTATTGGAACATGGGAAAGGAATTATAATTCACGGTACACGAGTACGCTGACCTTTACTTCAACAACCTTACAGGCAAGCAACCAAAATTCTCATTGGAAACTTTATTATGGTCATGCAGGTAGATATGGTGAATATGTGATACATAATATAGTCAATGGTCGCGCAGTTTACGTACATAAGATTAAAATCAACCTTGATGAAAATGGCAATCTCTTTATTGTTGAACCTGAGGACAACAGCAATAATGTAACCTATATGGTTATTGAAACAAGACCTGATGGAAGCAAAGTAGGTAGATCCATGGAAACGGAAACTGTCAGGTCTGAAGACGATTGGAATGGAAGTTGGAAAAGAAAACAATAAGGTTTAAAAACAAACGGCATTTAACGAGGCTGTCGGATTTGTAATTTTATTTAAAGAAGCGATTAATAAATGCAAAAAAATCGTGGAAAACTGAGTTAAAATACTTTTCCGACAGCCTCAACAAGACGGTATGTGCTTCACCGCCTTACGGCGGCAATGAGCAGTGAACGTTTGCATCGTTCAGAACGGACATTGCTTTTCCGTCCAAAAACGGTTATTCTTGTTTTTATTGAGGGAAAATTGGACAAAAGGCTTGTTTCCCATAAAAACATTAAGGAAGATAAACTGGTATTATGGAACCGGACATTGTATGTAAGCCGTCGGCTTTTAACCATGGTGTAACAGAAGCCGATATTCATTGGGCGTTTACTACCGCCCGATACGATCTTCCTGATGAAAACGATGCGGAAAAACGCTTGCTCATTGGTTTTAGTAGTGCGGGAAACCCGCTTGAAATAATGTATAATGAGTTGGATGACGGCAGGATAAATGTGTTTCACGCCATGCCCTGCCGGGCCATTTTTTATCCCTTGTTAAAGCAATGGAGGAATGAATGAAAGAAATGACTGATGAAGAAGCCGAAGCACTGGATGAATACTATACCAAAAATCCGCCCAAAGTAGACCCAAGCAAAAACGGCGGCTTTGCGAAAAAATCATTCAGAATGGTTGCGATTGATCGTCTTTCGGAAGATTATCTTTTTACCAAAGCGATTGCGACTCATAAGTCCCCAACGGAACTCATCAGCGAACTGGTGCAGGAGCAGATAGCCGCTTCTGTATAGGTCTCGTAAAAGATAATGAATATGAAGATCATGTTTGTATATTTCATGCCATGAGATGCAGGAGTATTTTCTTTCATTTGCTGGAGGATTTTGGAGGTAATTATGGGAACGATGACTGAAGAAGAAGCCTTTGCTCTTGACGAATACTATACCAAAAATCCGCCGAAAGTTGATCCCGCAAAGGCCCGTATACGTATTCCAATGGTACGTATAGACAATACTACCGCCGAATACCTGGCTGAAGAAGCAAAAACAACCCACAAAAAACCGGAAGAAATTATCGGCAGTCTTGTACGGGAACAAATAGCTCACAGTGCAACCTGAAATAGGGATGTACA
>JAIRUQ010000031.1 GCA_031254315.1 Treponema sp. | reverse complement strand
CAAGAATGAACTTTGCCGCGGCAGCCGAAACCGAAGACCTGTTCAAAAAACTGGCAACAGGAGCTGACGGAGTATATGAAGCCTTTGTAATAGACTACCGTGATGAATACGGTAACAACAATTTTACTCACGGTAAAAAGGTAATACTGCTCAAACGCCTCGCCAAAGCGTTTAACAATCCCTTTACCTCAATCCTTTTTGTGCTGGCGGTACTTTCAGCTTTTACCGAAATCATCTTCGCGAAGCCAGGATACGCCGAGCCAATGCCGGTAATCATCCTCTCCGCAATGGCGCTTATTTCCGGCATACTGCGCTTTGTTCAAGAAACAAGAAGCGGACACGCCGCCGAAAATCTGATAAAGACCACCGTCAATGTCCGGCGGCAGGAAACGGGAAACAAAGAAATCCCCATCAGCGAAGTGGTAGTCGGCGACATTGTGCATTTGTCCGCAGGCAACATAATCCCCGCCGATATGCGCATCATCGAGGCGAAAGATTTTTTTGTCAGCCAGTCGACCGGCGAAAGCGCGGCGGTAGAAAAAATCCCGTTTGCGAATCAAAAAGTGCATTACCGTATGACCGATACCCCCAACCTCGCGTTCATGGGTTCCGGCGTTATATCAGGAAGCGCGACCGGCGTAGTTGTGGCTGTGGGTGACGACACTGTTTTTGGCGAGATGGCGAAAAACGTCAACGAAAAACCTGTGAAGACCGGCTTTGAAAACGAGGTCAACTCGTTATCATTCTGGCGGTGGCGGTGCAGTTTATACCAGAATTGTTTCCGATGATTATTGCCGAATCTGTAGGGCTTGCCCGGCATCTAAATTAATAGGCGCCGGGTTTTTTTACTGCAATACAACTTCCGCTCCGCGTTTGCTTAATACATCAAGCGAAGACAGATCAAGATACAGATATTGAGCGCTACCGTCTTTATCTATTTTTAGTATGCCGGTCGCTTCAACCCATGATTCGGCGGCGGGGTACTGCTGTTCGCGGTCTTTATTCCATTTCACTTCAAAACCGGCATTGCCGTCAGTGCCGCAACAACCCGGACCATAGCGGATAACAAAACGGTAAGGCTCTACATCGTTATAAAATTGCTCGCTCTTGAAAATTCCCTCAAGTTTTATTGTTCTTCCCAGATAGTCCTCGAAGTTCAGGTAGACATCGTTGACTTGGGAAATAAACATTTTTTCTTTTATTTCAACAATATCTTTATTAACTTTGGCGCAACCGCCGGTGAAGGCGGCTATCGCCAATATGAATAAAACCGTAATAAAACTGTTTCGTGATAGTTTAATTTTACGCATGGTTTTTCCTCATGTATTTATTAATTATACTTGAATTACGCAAATTTTCAATAAGCCAAAACAAAATAAAAACAATTATGTTGATTAACACAACGCTCGCCCCGGTCGGTGTAGCATATATATACGAAATAACTACTCCGATGAAAAAACAAATTATTGAAATACCGGCGGAACAAAGAGTAACGCTTTTGAATTTTTTGAAAAGGCGCATTGAGCTGAGGGCGGGAAAAATTATCAGGCTTGAAATTAGTAAGGCTCCCATCATACGCATACCAAGCACGATGGTAAGAGCTGTTAAAAAGGCAATGAGCATATTGTATATACCGGTTTTTACTCCCGCCGCTTTTGCGAAAGTTTCATCAAATGTTATGAGAAATAATTTATGGTAAAACAGGATAAAGAGAACCAGTACGATAAATGAAAGGGCGATGCTCAAATACACGTCCGTTTTTGCCATCGCGAGAATACTGCCGAAAAGGTAATTGCAAACATCAGTATTCATGCCTGTTGTTTGGGATATAATTATAACGCCAACGGCAAGAGCGCCTGTCGAGATGAGGGCGACTGCGGCGTCGCCTTTGATTTTGCTGTTTTCGCTCAGGCGCAAAAGTAAAAACGCGGCGCCTATTACTACCGGAATGGCGACGCTCAATGGGGCGGCGTTGAGCGCGGTGGCAAGCGCGAGAGAACCGAAGCCGACATGAGAGAGTCCGTCCCCAATCATGGAGTAGCGTTTCAAAACGAGGCTTACGCCTAGCAATGCGGCGCAGATTGAAACAAGCGCGCCGACTACAAAGGCTCTGACCAAAAACGCATAACCAAACATTTCATTAATTATTTCAAACATCATTTAACCTCTATTATTAGCGCGGTAGCTGCCGCGCAATTAAATCGAACATGAAACTATATTTCATGATTTCTCCCAAAACTTTTTTCCTGTTTCAGATTGACGATAGTCTTCCATGCTTCCAAAAAAAAGCTGCTACTTCTGCAAGTGCAGTACCTTTGTGGCGCAGGCGGCGGCTGAGATCTCATGTGAAACCATGATGACAGTCATGCCCGTTTCCCGGTTTATTTTTTCAAGCAGGCGGTACAGTTCCGCGCTTATCAGAGGATCAAGACCGGCAAATGGTTCGTCCAGAACGAGAAGCTTCTCGGCGGCGCATAACGAACGCGCGAGTAAGACGCGCCTCTGCTGACCGCCGGAAAGTTCCCGAAAACATTTGTGCTGTAAATTTTCAATACCGAGCAGGCGCAGTTTTCCTTCCGCCATACGTTTTTCCGCCTGCCGGTAAAACGGCAATAATCGTTTTTTTCCTAAATTGCCTGAGAGTACAATTTCAAAAACTCCGGCGGGGAAATCCTGCTTGGGGGCGGTCTGTTGTGAAAGGTAGCCTGTCCGGGACTGTTCAAAATCTGAGCTGAAATTAATTTTCCCTTCCATTGGATTAATGAGTCTCAGTAAGCCTTTGACGAGTGTAGATTTTCCCGAGCCGTTTTCTCCGGCAATGAGGAGAAAATCTCCTGCTTGCACGGAGAAATTGAGTCCGTTAACCACGATGTGTCCGTCATACCCGAATGAAAGGTTTTGGCAGGCTACCAACATAATTTAGTATAACGCCTCCCTTAGATTTGCAACATTACCTTGCATGATCTCAAGATAGTTCCTGCCGGAATCAAAATCCCGTTTGGTGATATTGTGGCATGAGTGCAGAAGAAGTTTTTTCGCACCTGTTTCGCCGCTAATGGTATTTGCCATTCGTTCATTTGAAAGTTCTATATGGAACACAACGGGTATTTTATCGGCTCTGACTTTGTCGATTAAAAAAGCAACGGTTGCCGCGCTTGGCTCGGTCTCTGTTGAACAGCCGGGAAAAGCGGCAAAGTAGGAAAGCCCGTAGGCATCGGCGAAATAACGGAAAGGAAAGCGGTCGGCAAAAACAATGGTGTTCCGTTTCGCGCCGGAAACTACCTCGGCAAAAGAGGCATCAAGCAGTACCAGTTCTTCAGTAAAGGTAGCGGCGTTCTGCCTGTAAAAACCGGCGTTAGCGGAATCGGCTTCACATAACAAGGCGGTAATTGCCTCTACTATCAATATTACGTTTCCGGGAGAAGTCCAGACATGCTCGTCATAAGCGACTTCTTCTCCTTCATCGTCATCTTCTTCCATTCCTTCGACAACTTCTTCTTCGACCGCGTCTACCGTATCGATCATTGCGAGGATTTTCATGTTGTCAGTATTCATGGATTCGAGAATGCGCTCTATCCAATCATCTGATTCGCCGCCAGTATAAATAAAAATATCGCTGTTCTGAATAATGATTATGTCCCTCGGCGAAGGCTCAAAGGAGTGGCTTTCCGATCCGGGCGGTAACAGCATGGTCAGGTTTACCCTGTCCCCCGCTATTTGCCGGACAAAATCATAGGGGGGGAAATTTGTTACAGTTACATCGATCCTTCCGCCCAAATTTCGCGTAACAGAACTTTTGTTTTGCTTGCAGGTAGCAATGCTGAATAATATTGCAAGCGTCATCAGTAATAAAATAACTTTTTTCATAATAACCTCCTAAAAATAAGTATGTTTTGGATTTTGAGAAACAGAGGTTTTCAGGTATTAAAACGAACTTTGAGAGTAACAGGTGAATGAGTAGTGAACAATGAGCAATGAGCAATGAGCAGGGAGCCATAAAGGAATGAGAAGGATAAAAATACAGTCAAGGCGGTCAGTTTAAGGCTTTTAAGAAAATTATTGGCGGTTTCGATTAGCAGGCAGAAGGGACAGCCTTCCCCAATACAGTCATGCTCATGTTCCCCGGCGATCAAGACTTCAGCAAAAACAACCGAAAAGACTATGCAGACCGCCAGAGTGAGAAACAACGCTTTTCTTTGGAAACGCAATTCCATATCAATTATATAGTACATACTTTTATTATTTTTTACAAGCGGTAACGGAAAAGTTTTTGAATGTGGCAAAAGGGAAATCACACAAGGCAAGCCAACCGTGGTTTTTCGTGCCCACCCCCGAATGCTCCTTGAATTGCCGCATAAATGGCTTCCCTATGTTTGCAATCCTGTTGAGACAACGTAATGACATTTATTATTTATACCATTTTACATTATTATTTTTTATTATTGCTATGTAATAACTCATACCTATTCCTAATGAGCCTCCGCAGAGCAGAGCGCAGACTGAAAGTCTGATGCGGTATCTTCAGCGTTGAGTTGTATCAAGCGGAGGCTCGTTCGAGAGGAAATTTATTATACCGTCTGGTTTAATACCAAACCTTCAAATATTTTGATTTGTTTCAACCGGAGCAGAGCGCGGACTGAAAGTCCGACGGTGTAAGTACAAGCCGCCTTTGGCGGCGTTGTACAATCATCTTCCTTACACTCGCCGACCGCAGGGAGGCATTAAACCAGACTTTCGAATAAAAATCGCATTTTTGCCGGACTTTAGTCCGAAGGCTTATAGCCTGAAAAAAAATGCATGACTTGTAATAGAACCAACCGGATTCTCGAACAACTCTAATATTATTTCCGTCAAAAATAAACCATTAGATATTGCACATAACTAATATTCTACAGCCTCTTAATTCCCAATTCTAATCTTTTTGATCATCTTGCCGAAACGCTCTTTGTTATAAATTACCGGCACAGGATAAAGCGGATTACTTTCCTTTCCCGCCCATTCAATCATCTTTGGAATATCATCGTCTTTTATGCAGTCAAGCCCTTTGGGAATCCCCATGCGCTCATTCATGGAATAAATCGTATCGATAAACATACGGGCTTTTTCAGCGTTGGTTTTTTTTTCTGTCTTAGCAACTAATCCTGCCGTTTCCGCCAGAATCGCCAATTTTTTATGCACTTTTTTCCCGTAATCTTCCAGTACTTTGGGAAGAACAACAGCGACCGCAAGTCCGTGGGGAGTCTTGTACAGTCCGCCAAGGGCATGGGCGATAGCGTGAATATTCCCAACCCCGGCGCGTGTAAAAGCAAAACCTGCTTTGTACGAAGCGATTTGCATTGCCTGACGCGCTTCGATATTGTTTCCGTCATTATAAACTTTTTCAAGATTAGCGAAAATTATTTTAACCGCATCAAGGGCGAACCGTATACTCTCACGCGTGCCGTAAGTCCAGCATAGATAGGCTTCTATCGCGTGAGTTAGCGCGTCTATTCCTGTAATTGCGGTGATAGACGGAGGAAGTCCCATTGTCAATTCGGGATCAAGTATCGCATAACGGGGAATAAGGCAGATATCCATAATAGCGTGCTTATGGTGCGTTTCTGTATCGGTAATTAAGGCGGCAATAGTAGTTTCACTGCCTGTTCCGGCGGTGGTGGGCACTGCGATAAAGGGCGGAAGTTTTTTCAGAACTTTAAGGAGACCGCTAAGCTGTTCTACGCTCTTCTTCGGTCTTACAACACAAGCCGCCGCTCCCTTCGCCGCGTCCATCGCCGAACCGCCGCCAAGAGCGATAAAGCAATCGCACTTTTGTTCAATATAAAGCTCCTGAATTTTATTTACCGTATTCACCGACGGATTTGGCTCAACACCCGTAAACACCAGATAGGGAAAATGCGCCTTAGCAAGCACATCAATAATACGCTGTGCTATACCTGCTTTTACCAAACCTTCATCTGTCACCAGCATAGGCATTTTTAATTTGTGCTTATGAAGTAATTCAGGAATCTTCCCGATACAACCCGCTCCTTCCACAAGAGCCGCCTTCCTCCATGGAAGAAACTTTACCACAAAGTTAAAAATAAATTGGAATATCCTGCAAAATATTACAAACATATATTCTCCTATTTTTCTAAGACAGATTTTATAAGAATAATAGATAATAAACGTTTTGTATATAAATATTTTAGGTTAAATTAAAAGGGAAAGGTATATTTCAAAGAACGTCCCTGAACGGAGGTTTATAGAGCCTGTATAATACCCACAGCGGGGCGAATACTCCGCATAGCGGAAATGTCTGAAGATATTGACAAAATGTTAAAAAAAAGCTAATATTTTCCTGTAAGAGAGTAAAAAGAATCACTATTTTTGGAGGATAATATGAACAAATTAACGCGCTTAATAACGGGACTGGTTATTGTCCTCTTGTTTTTTAGCTGTGCCACAAACAATGTTGATGGACGTTATTATGAAAGAACCGGGGGATATTCTATACGTTTGCCGGAAACATGGAGTGTAGTGGAATTTCCCGGATTAAAGTATAAGGTCATAGTGGGACCTGTTGAGAACGACTTTAGGCTTAGTATAAACTTTGTTGATGAGAATTTTGCCGGACAATTAGATGGATATATTGATGCAAGTCTTGAGGCGGTAAGCAATATACATGGTTTTACATTAGTTCAGAGAGGTGAATTTGTAACGCTAAATAACCTGAAAGGTGAAAGAGTTGAAATAGGGGTATTTCAGAATAACCGGAATATTAGACTAATATTTTATTTTTTCCCCGGCAAAGGTGATAAAAAACTGGTGGTTACCGCTGGCGTTCCCAGTGAAGTAGCGGATAGTTATTATGAAACATTTGATGAAATAATAAAAACATTTGTATGGATAAAATGAATACCTGCAAATGAAAAGATATAAATTTATTTTAATTTCACCAATTAATAAAGAATTGATAACGCGATATGTCAGTATAAATAATATTGAAAAATAATTGATGTATGGTATACTTAGAAATAGGTACCCCATGAAAATATTATATGTATCTGATCTGGACGGAACATTACTCAACAGCAAGGCAAAAATATCAGAATATACTGTAAAGACATTAAATGAACTGATAAACAGCGGAATGTGTTTTTCATACGCTACGGCAAGATCGTTGTCGTCAGCAACAGTTGTTGCAAATGGTTTGACGACAAATATACCCGTTATTACCAATAACGGGACATTTATTATAAATGCATATACAAAAGAAAAATTATTTTCTTTACATTTTTCTGAAAAAGAAAAGGAAACTGCGATAAATATTTTTGATAAGGGGGCGATTTTCCCATTGGTTTATAGCTATATAAATGGCGAAGAGAAAGTTTCTTGGATAACGGATAAAGAAAATGACGGAGTGAAAAACTACCTTAATTCAAGGAAAGGAGACAGGCGATTAAGAGCGGTCGAAACAAAAGATGATTTGTACTGTGGTGAACTTTTTTATTTTACATGTATCGGAGAAAGGGAAGAATTGACAGAAGTTTATGATTTTTTCAAAAGTTCCAATCAATTTAATTGTACTTTTCAGCAGGAAATTTATCGAGAGGAATATTGGTGTGAAATAATGCCGAAGATGGCAAGTAAGGGAAACGCGATAATGACGTTAAAGGAAAAATTAAAATGTGATAAAGTTGTATCATTTGGGGACGCGATAAATGATATTCCGATGTTTGAAATATCCGATGAAAGTTACGCTGTTGAAAATGCCGTTGATGAAGTGAAAAAAGCCGCGACAGGAATAATAATGTCAAATGATAATGACGGTGTAGCGCATTGGTTGCTAGAGAATTATAAATGATATAAACAAAAAGAATAAAAATCTATGGGAAATTCAGTTCCACTTTTCAAGCGATTCTTTCATGAAAGTACGGATATCAATACCATAAACGTTACTCAAAACTTCGCTATTAAGGATTTCATCAATATTTCCGCAGGCGGCTATTGTTCCGTTATTTAAAACAAGCGCTTTATCGCCGAATTGACGAGCAAGGTTAAGATCGTGAAATACGCTAATCAGTGTTTTGTTGTTTTCTTCAACCCACGTTTTTAAAAATTTTAACAGATCAATTTGATGTTTTAGATCGAGGTGGTTTGCCGGTTCATCAAGCAAAATCAAATCCGGGGTTTGCGCCAGAGTTTTTGCCAAAAGAACACGCTGTAAAGTGCCGCCTGAAAGCTCATCGATCATGCGCTCTTTTATGTCCCAAATGTCCAGTTTTTTTAAAATATCTTCAATAATTTCGCTGTCTTTTGCGGAAAGACTTTTCAAAAAACCCTGCGAATACGCATAACGCCCCATAGAAACTGTTTCATGTACAGTGTAGGGAAAAAAGACCGGAGCGCTCTGGCTTAACAGGGCGATTTTTTTCGCCAGTTCTTTGCGGGGGACAGCGGAAATATCTTCGCTGTTTACCATAACAACGCCACGGTAATCGATGATACGGGCAATTGATTTTAACAAAGTGCTTTTTCCGCACCCGTTTGGACCAAGTATGCAAAGACTTTCTCCCCTTTCCGCCCCAAAGTTAATATTGCAGATAACGTCCGCTCCTTTACAGTACCCTGCAGACAGGTTTTTAATTTCAAGCATTTACGCCTCCCTGCCTGCGCCTGCTGAAATAAACCCATGCGAAGAACGGTGCGCCAATAAGTGCGGTGATCGCTCCAACGGGCAGTTCCGATGGCGAAATAATTGTTCTCGCGGCAAGGTCGGCGCACACCATCAATGAGCCGCCGAGGATGAATGACATGGGTATCAAATACTTGTGGCGGGAGCCTGTTAGCCGGCGCGCGGCGTGAGGTGCAATAAGGTCTACAAAGCCGATAACGCCGCTGAGAGCGACAGCGGCTCCTGTCAGCACGGCGCAGAGAGCGAGAAGTTTTTTCCGTAGTAAACCTGTTTCTACGCCGGCGGATTTTGCCTGATCGTCGCCAAAGCTCAAGATATCCATTTCTTTTGTGTAGAGCAAAATACCTACAGTTCCGATGACCAAGAAGGGTAAAAACAGCACGATGTATGTCCAGCCGCGCATAGCGAAACTTCCCATCTGCCAGAGCATTATGCGTCTTAGGTCATCGGAAAAAACCGCGCTTAATGTTGTAAGGAGCGCGTTTAAGAAGAGCGAGAGAACCATGCCGCAGAGAATTATTGTGTTATTTGACATTGATTTATCGATGCGTGAAGAAAAAGAGGCGACAAAAAAAACTGTCGCAAGTCCAAAGATAAATCCCGTTAATGGAAGGGAAAAACCGCCAAGTAGCGGAAGGGTAATTCCGCTTATGATGATTATTCCGGCTCCTAAAGACGCGCCAGATGAAACGCCCAAAATGTAGGGAGATGCAAGCGGATTTCGCAAAATGGACTGGCAAACCGCGCCGCTCATCGCTAAACATCCGCCGACAAGAAAGGCAAGGAGTACACGGGGCAGGCGCAATAACCAAACGATTGAAACATTTCTCGCGTCAATTTCCGGCGAAAGAGGGATGCGAAAAATTTTGTGCAGAGTTATCATTACAGTGTCCCCAAAGCTGATGTTGGAACTGCCAAAAGATGCGCCTGCGATAATTATTAAAAAAGAGATAATCGCACCTATGATAATTCGTTTGCCGTTTTTCATTTTTTTCCTTTTGCGCCCTTACCTTTAATCATCGCTGTCAGGGTATACCGCCCCCGACATTTGCTGTAAAGCTAAAATGACACGAGATGAAGGGCGCGAAGACGAATCGTTGTCAATTTGATAAACACGGTCATTAATACACGCGTTTATATGATTAAAACCGGCTCTAGCTTTTATCTCCGCGATTGGGTCATCAATATAATTTACATTGGTAATAATTACATCAGGATTAAGAGCGATAATTGCCTCTGCTCCGGGCGTTACAAACCAATTTTCATTTTCAAAAATGTTACGTGCTCCAATAACAGAAATCATATCATTGATAAAACTTTCTTTTCCAAAACTCATCATATACGGAGCCGCTGAAATTTCAAAATATACCGTTTTTTTGTTCTCTGTATTCACCGTTCTCTGCGCTATTTGATTAATTTGCGTCCTCATCAAATTGATAAGATTTTCCCCCTCTTTCTGCGCTTGCAGTAAATCCGCAACGAACGCAATATCAAGATAAATATCTTCTATACTTTTGCTCATGGAAATATACACCACAGAAATACCCATTTCTCGTAACAAACGAAACGGGTCTTCGCCGCTTCCTGTCGTATTATGTCCGCTTGCGATAATAATATCTGGGTTTAAGTTAATTAACACTTCCGCGTCCGGGTTAAAAAAGTCAAGTAGCGGCAATCCGCTTGGAATCCCCGCGATATTTGCCGAATGAACGTCTATTGCTACAAGTTTATGCGCCATGCCAAGATCGGTAATTATTTCTGTGTTGGACGGAGCGGTAGAAACAATACGGTTTATTTGTGTTTTAACCGTTACTGTCCTTCCTGAACGGTCGGTTATTTCTCTGTCTTTGTTAGCGTTACAATTTGACATTAACAGAATTACTGTTAATGTTAGTATAATTACTTTTAACTTTTTTATACTCAATTTGTTTACCTCTGTTAATAACTACCTGTTTATGGTATAAACTATATTCTATGTTTTGTCAATCGTCTTGTTCTTTGCTTATATTAAACCTTGCCCTTACTCCGCATACCAAAGATATTCCCGGCATATAATAACTGGCAAAGGATTCGTACTTGGCGTTAAGGATGTTCCGCAAAGAAGCAAAAAATGTAAAATTACTACCGATATTCTGATTAAGCGTCGCGTGAACTATACAGTACGGATCGAGAACAAGTTTGTTAGTTGTATCGGCGTAACGTGTAGACTCATAATGCGCCGAAATAAAAAGGGAGCCTGTTTCCCATGCCAGATCAATAGAGCCGCCAATTATATGCGTTGGCATATATGGAATACGAAAACTGTTTTCAAAATCAAGATCGCCTGATAAAAGCCAACTAAACTGGAATTGATAATTAACCCCTATTTTAATTGAAGTGAAAATCCCTTTTTCAAATGGAAATGTAAATACCGGACGAAAATCCGCGCCTGTAAAACACGCGGTTCCAACATTTTCAGGACTCCAGCGTCCTCCCTGACTTTTCACCCAATGAATTGAGTCCGTTGTCCACTGCCCGAACACCGTGGATGTAAACGAAAAATATTTTTCAAGCCTAAGCTCTCCGATAATGTCCGCTCCCCAGCCGTCTTCGGGTTTGAGGTTAGGGTTGCCGACAAATGTACTGTCCATACTGCGATAGTACAGATCATCAAAATCAGGAAATTTAAAACTTCGGAAGTAATTATTTTTAAGAGTAAAGAGTGGAGTTATTTGCCAGCGTAATCCAAGTTTGGGAATCGCCCCCGCTTGGTTTGTATCTGTAACAAGTTTTACCGAGCCTACCAGCAAAAGATTTTTAACAATTTTAAACTCTCCGGTAAGATACACTCCGCCCTGATTGCCCGTTTTGACAGGTTGTAATTCGGTAGGGCTATCCACGTTAATATACAAAAAACGCCAATCAAAACCGGAAAGGACAGTGAGTTTTTCCGTTGTATACCAGTTCCAGCGGTTAATAGCTGTAAGGTAGTGATCGTTACTTGAAATGTTAACGCCGTAATTTGTTATCGAAGTTTGATAGCTGATGGACGCTTCCGTTGCAAGATCATCACGAAAAATGACAGGAGCGGCAAATATAATATTTTCTGTTATTATTAAATCTGTGGCAAGGACAGTACCAACGGAATTCATCGTTACAGGAAAATTCCTGTGAGCGTAGTATGCTCTGGTGTCGGAAAGTATGCTTGCATCTTTTGGCAGAGCAAAAAGAAGGTTCACGTTTCCGCCGCCGTCAAGCACTTCGTTGCTGATTTTGCGCCGAGCAAAGCCGTAATCGTCTTCGTACAGATAATGATTGCCGGCTCTATTGCCAAAGAGAGACGCTCTCCATGAAAACCGCTCAGCTCCGTACCCGGCAAAAAGACTGACAGACTGCATATCGACAAGATCGATAAATTCAGGCTCGCCGATTTCTCCCTGCGCATGGCGCATATTGTACTCTCCGGGCATATATCCTGTGTTGGAGAGGGTAAAGCCAAAATTCCAGCCGGTTTTTTGTTTTTTAATTGTAATTATGTTGATGACTCCGCCCAAAGCCCCCGATACATTGTATTTTGTGTCTGAGCCGCCGTATACTATTTCGATACGCTCAACATTGTTGAGGTCAATTTGGTTAATGTCAAATTCACCGGAACGGGGAGAGTTTGCAGGTACTCCGTCAATCAAAATAGCGATGCGCTCAGTATCGAAGCCGCGCAAATTCATTTCAGTCTGATTGCCGTACCCCCCGTGGCGCGTAACGCTCATGTTGATTTCTTCTTCAAGAAGCGAAGCCAAATCACGCGCCCCGCTTCTTTCGATTGTTTCTTTGTCGATAACCGTTATCTGCTGAGTTGTTTCAGGAGTTCCGGTAACGGTAATTTCTCTGGGGGCGGAGCCTAAATCACGAAAATCATCGTAGTTTTCGGTTTCCTGAGCGGAAAGAGGGGGAAGAGCAATGAGCAATGAGCAATGAATAATTAGCAATGAAAAAACTGTTCTTTGTTTTTTACATGTTCTTTTGGGTGGCTTTTTTTTCATTTCTGTCTATTTTGAGGGTCAACTCCACCCCAAATGATAAATTCCGCTTCGTTCTCCACATTGAAAAATTCTATGGCTCCCTGAAGAGTTTCTCTCTCGGTGTAGTAAAGTTCGCCCGCAAACAGTGCGGTAAGGTCTACGGGGTTTGCCATCTGGATAATATCAGGCTGAAGCACCCGGTAGTAGATACCAAAGAATGGCATGCCGCCCGGTGACAGCCCCTGCTCGGAAAGCCATGCAGGATCGGCTCCTTCAAAATACTCAATGATAATCGCTCCTCGGTTTTTATCATAATTAAAAATATTGATTGCCCTGACTATGCCCATGTAGCAGAACCCCCAATTTTCATTATTTCCTGAGCCGACATTATCCTGTCCGTAAACTGTGTCATCATACAGAAGAACAAAGTCGCTGTTTTTGGGGTTGTCCTTTGTTATGTAAGTTTTTGGACTACTGATGTTAAAAGGAGCAGAGAACAGGGCGGATGTCTTTGTTTTGTCAGCGTTGGTTAACTCGCTCCACTTGCGAATACGGTAGCTGTCGAGTAACCCTATTCCGGCGTAATGAGAATACCAGATACCGCTCAGGAATGTCATGCGTTCTTCAAAGACTTCGTCCCCCGGATAGTAGGTATCTGTTTCATCTGCGCCGCCAAGTTTCCCATAATCGCACGACCAGAGCAGAAAACCTATGGCGAATAACAAAATAGCGATTTTTTTTCTGATGATCATAAAGCCTCCTTATTTAATGAACAATGAGAAGAGGTTAATCTTTCTCATCGCTCATTATTAATTATTCAATTCTGCCACTGCAGTTTGGGATAGCCACTGACGCTGTCCCATTTCCAGACGGTGGTGAAATTCCAGCTAAGAGAAGTGTATTCACTTTGGGTGGGCTTTGCGGTGGGGTCAATTGTAAAACAAGAACTGTCGCCGCCGGTTGCGCCCCTATAAGAACCGTCGGAGAAGATTTGAATTACATAGCATCTCGAAGAAGTAGCTCCGGCGAGTTGTGGTCCCGAAAGGTTATTGATGTCGTAGGTAGTTACCGATATCTTACCGCTCGACCAGCAGTCTTCTATACGGGAATTAGTGGGTGCCGCCGCTTGTGAATTGTAACCCGCAATACACCCGGTGTACTGACCGAGAGCACGACCTTTTTGAATGACTGTTCCGGTGAAGTAACACTGGGATACCAATGCGCCGTAGTAGTTATACGCCACGATGCCGCCAACATAGGGAAATCCGGCGCTTGTATTTTCACAGGAAACGGTTCCGGTTACGAAGCAACGCTCAATTCTCGTGGAGTTTACAGTAGCGCTGGAACCGCCGACAATAGTTCCCGCGATACCGGCCGCAAAAGTCCAATTACCCGTATTGCTAACGGTAATGTTTCCGGTGTACGAAGAATCTTGTATATACCCACTGTAGTTACTGCTACTCATACCATAATAACTGCCGCCCGAAATGCCACCCGCATAAACCTGTCCGCCGCTTCTTGCAACATTGTCCACGGTAATATTGCCGGAGTTATGGCATTTTTCGATACCGGCTCCGTTATGAAATAAGCCCACGAAGCCGCCGATCCAGTGTTGCCCTGTTCCGCCATTAACCGGAGCAGGAGTACCGCTACCTGCGGGATTAATGTTCATGGTCAAAGAGCTTGTGCTGTTTTTAACGACCGTTCCCGTTTGGTTGATTGTTCCGGCAATTCCGCCCAGATGGATTCTTCCGTCCGATGTGTAAGAAAAGTTCCCCGACAGTGTAATGTTGTCTATTTCAGCATAC
>JAIRUQ010000020.1 GCA_031254315.1 Treponema sp. | reverse complement strand
ATCGCATAACAGGATGTTAAATGTACGCCGCCCGTTGGGCGGCTAGGGCTTCGGCTTGCTAGGTCATTTCGCTGTGCTCCATTCCCACGCAAGCCTACGCCCACAGTTTGCCAGCCCTGGTCTTGCTACGCAAGCCCTTATACGGGCTGGCAAACCGTCATTTACCACCGAAACGTTATGCGAAATGTACCCTAAGTTGGTAGGAAAAATATTAGTATAATAAATTATCTAAAAAAAATACTTGACAAATAAAAAATTATATGAAAATATAAGTTTATGAAGGAGTAACTGATGTCAGACGATAAAAAAGATGGTAAGTTGGAATTTAACAATGCGTATAAAGGGCTTTTTCATTTTCTTTGGACAGACAAACGTATTCCAAAACAAATTAATACATTACTGGAAACTGTACATCCTTCTAACTTATTAGAATTTGGTTGTGGGTTGGGATATTTTTTGGAATTTGTGGAAAATAATGGTGTAAAAGCAACTGGTATAGATTTTTCCTCTGTTGCAATTGAAAAGGCTAAAAAGCGTCTTGATAAAAATACAAACAAACCAATTCTTCTTGAGGGTGATGTAACTAATTTACAATTTGACGATAATCAATATGATTGTATTTTGGATATAGGCTGTTTTCATTCTTTGGACGGAAATGATGAGAAAAAATATATCATTGAAGCTCATCGTGTATTAAAACCCAATGGAACATTGCTGATTTGGTCGCTTAAAAAATCTTTTGCGGATAATGTAAAAATAAATCCAGAACATATAAAAAATATAAGTAAAGAAAATTTTGTTCTTGAAAAAGCAGAATTTACACGAAGAAGACTTGCTGGTTCTTATTGGTACTGGTTGAAAAAATTTGTATAATGAAGTACGGGTACACTTCGCCTAACACACGGTATACGCTTCGCCCCTTCGGGGCTCGGACTACACAAACCACCAGCTGGGCGTGCACTGGGTGCTGGAACGCCCTTTTTTGTTATATATTTTAGGGCAATATATGTTTTAAAATATTGGTAAATCTATCGAAAATAATTGATAAAATATGATTATTGGGATATAATGAATATATGTATTCTGGAGGAACAAACATATGAAGAAACTTATAGTAATTTTTGTGCTAATTCTGTCATTATATATGCTAAATTCTTGCATAAATGTTTTTGATGAAGATAATGAATATGTTTCTGTATATGTTACAAATAATACAGGGGAATCAATAAGAATTTATACAGGTCTGTATCTTGTAGCAGACTTATATGTTATAATTCCCAATGAAACTGAAAAATCAGTCTTAGTGTTAAAAGGGGCAAGGGTTCGTGCGGTAGGAGATGTATCAGATAAAACTTATAGTTCAAGAACTTTTTATTATAATTCAACTTGGATAATTTAACATAGGGCTTAAAAAACATATATTATAATAATATTTTCGGTAATTTCACAAGGCTCTTGCCTTGGATTTTATCTTAGAATTGCTCCGGTTCGAATCCTCCTTTTGTTGGCTTTTTGTTACTGTTATCAAAATGTGTTAGCTTTGCGGCTGCGGGGTTTCTCCCTCCAGTCGCAAGCATCCTGTTTGCTCCCTCCGGCCCGCCTACGCAATTCCGTCGCATACGGCCTTCGGCCTATGCCGATAAGAAGGATTCATTGCACCGCCATTCGGCGGTGCGGTGTCATCCTGTTTGCTCCCTCCAGGCCGCCTCCGCAATTCCGCCGCATACGGCCTTCGGCCTATGCCGATAGGAAAGATATACTGCACCGCCATTCGGCGGTGCGGCGTCATCCCTGCGGTGCCATGTTCTAGCAAGGCTCTCGCCTTGGATTTTATCTCAAAATTGCTCCGGTTCGAATCCCCCCGTTTGCCGGCTTTTTGTTACTGTCATCGGACCGTGTCAGATTTGCGGCAGTGTGTTACTCTTTTTGGAGATATGGGGATTCGAACCCCAGGCCTATAGATTGCGAACCTATCGCTCTACCAACTGAGCTATATCCCCGCTGATTACATTCATTCAATACAAAAGTTGTTAAATTATGGAAAAGGCTGATTCTTAAAATCCTTAACCACCTGCATCCAAACAGTCCTAGCCATTTTAGGTGCTTTATCTGTATAAAACTCACTTCGTTTAAGCATAGTGAATGCTCCAAAAACATTTGCCATTATTTGGTTCAAAGTCTTATCATTGATATTTCCGGGGTATTCGGTAGCATAAAATAAGTGTCCCAGCTCATGGGCAACGATGTTGCGAATTTGTTGTATGTCGGTCAAACCTCGGGGGATAACTATAAAATATCCCCAAGGCCAATGTAAACCAACAGTGACCGATGAATCTGTAGCACTTTGAACCCAATCAACTGTAAAAGAGGCTTTCTTATGTTTTCTTCTCACATACAACTCCAATGCTCTCATTACAGAAGCCAAATGCTGATTACGGACTTCCTCATAGAATTCATTGAATTTAGGCAAAAGAGCTGTAACTGAATCTGGATCTGCCCCTAGCTCGCTAGCGATGGTAGGCAATTTGTCTTCTGTAATTTTGAAGTCAGCCACGGTTAATTGAACCCTCCTCTTTTCCAGACTCCTGATAGGAATGCCCCTGCAAGAGTTTCATACTGTTGCTCTGTGTCCAATTCACCTGACGAAAAGAATACTTCTGGGTTGTCCATTGCTTCTTTTAAAGCTTCCACTTTATCCTGAGTTTCTACCACGCCAAATTTCTTAAACATATCCTCAAGTATTGGCCTAGTAGTACTCCCCCGAATAGCCCCTATCATGGGCATTCTTTCTTCATTCGTCATTTTTCCCCCTCTTCTTTGACATAAAAACCTCCTTAAATATGTCAAAAATTATTGGTTTATACCCAGCTCAAACTATACTATAAGTATAAAAAAATGTACATAGCCATTTCTTCAACTTTTTCAAATCCCCAACACATGAATTTAATATCGACCTTTCTTTGTTTTCGCTTTAAGAAACAAAACCGGCAGGGAAAGCCGCAATACGCTTTGCCCTGCCGGTTCTGTTTTTGTTAGCGGTTGCTCGGTTTTACCCGTTCAGCCTCTTCTCAATCGCGTCCAATTCCGCATACAGCTCTTTGGGCAGCCTGTCGCCGAATTTGGGATAGTGTTCTTTCCGCACGTCGGCGATTTCGTTTTTCCAGCCTTCAATGTCTACCGAGCAGAGTTCCGCCATGGCTTCGGCGCTTACGCCGGCGGGCGTCTCAATGGCGCCGGGTTTGGGCAGGAAACCGATGGCGGTTTCAACGCAGTTGTCCTTGCCGTCGCAGCGGTCGAACACCCATGCAAGGGCGCGGCTGTTTTCGCCGTAACCGGGCCACATGAACTTGTCGTTCGCGTCTTTGCGGAACCAGTTGCAGAAAAAGATTTTAGGCAGCTTGTCGCCTTTGCCTTCGGCTTCGGCTTTTTGACCCAGCTTGATCCAGTGGCCGAAATAGTCACCCATGTGGTAGCCGCAGAAGGGTATCATGGCAAAGGGGTCGCGGCGGATTGTGCCGGCCTTCAGATCCAACGCGGCGGCGGTTATTTCAGAGCCGGTGATCGAACCCATAAACACGCCGTGTATCCAGCTTTTGCTCTGGTTGATCAGGGGGATGGCGTGGGGCCGCCGGCCGCCGCAAAGGAACGCACTGATGGGCACGCCTTTCGGGTCTTCCCATCCGGCGGCGATACACGGACACTGTTTTGCCGGGGCGGTAAAACGGGCGTTGGGATGGGCGATTTCTTCGCCTTTGGGACTTTTGTCTGTTTGCGGGGCCGGTTTTTTCTGGCCTTTCCAGTCGATGATCTCTTTGCCCGGCGCGCCGTGACCTATCATTTCCCACCAGACATCGCCGTCTTCGGTAAGGCCGCAGTTGGTGAA
>JAIRUQ010000112.1 GCA_031254315.1 Treponema sp. | reverse complement strand
AACTAAAAGTGAGGTACAATTTTGTTTCAAAATTATATTGGGAAGATTTAATTGAAAATTTAAAAAACTACAATAAATATAGATGTTCTGAATTAATGGGAGAAGCTATAATATTTTTTTATTAATTATTAAAATCTATCCCTAAAACAAACTTTACAATGGAGGATTTAATGATTATGAACAATGTGGAAAATGTTCGGTCGGAAATCAACACTATGGCCAAAGAATTGGAATTATTTTCCAATGTAATCTGGAAACTCAAGGAAAACCTTGATCTCAAATTCGGACTCAAGGAGCCGGAAATATGCTGTGATAAAGATACATTTGGACTTTCTTTTTGTAAAGGATCGGCATATATAGGCTATTCATTTTCTTGGCTGGATTCAGACACAAGCGAAGAAAACGGCTATGTTTTAAATTTATCCTTTCACAAAGATATTGTGAATAAAAAGATTGAAACATTTACAAAATATCCATATATTCTTGATGATGAATATTATTTCTTTAAATTTGATCCCAGCATCCTCTCTGATAACGACAGAGAGAAGTTGCTGTTGAATTATTGTTCTGACATATTTAATGAAGTAATAAGTTTATAGGAAAAAAGTCACTTCGCCTAATAGGAGTAATTTATGGGTACTGAAAAATGGTTTGTAGTTGGTTTTTTATTAATCGGATCAATCGCATCTGCCCAAACAGAAGCCGATTTTAATGTTGGCTTGACTGATGATAATACTGGTGCTGTAATTACTAAATACACAGGTAATGTAGCTACAGTGAGAATACCTGGCACAATACAGGGTATGCCTGTTAGGGAAATTAGTATCACCGCATTTTCCAGAAATTCAACTATTACAAGTGTGGTTATTCCTGATGGCGTTACTGAAATTAGAGGCGGGAATAATCCTTATGAAGGAGGGGCATTTTTCAATTGTGATAAACTTGTATCTATAACCTTTCCTTCAACTTTAAAAAAAATCGGCGGATTTGCATTTGGCGGCTGTTTTTCCCTGCGCGAAGCAATAATTCCTGAAGGCGTTACTGAAATTGGAAAAAATGCCTTTGCCAGTTGCCGTTCCCTTGCAAAAGTAAGCTTACCCAGTACATTAAAACATCTTGGTGAATGGGCATTTGGAAATGCAGACGGAATATTTGGCAGGGGTAACAATGTTATTTTTACCTCTATTATTTTACCAGAGAATTTAAAAAGTATTGAGGAAGGTGTATTTTATGGTTGCAAGAATCTTACTTCCATTATCATTCCTGAAGGAATAACAAAAATCGGAAGGCAAGCATTTGATTCATGTGTAGCATTAACTTCTGTAAGATTACCTTTAACAATAGAAAGGATAGATGAATATGCTTTTTATGGATGTACTGAATTAACTGTTGTAACAATCCCTACCTCGCTTGTATCAGTAGTTTTCGGTGGTCGTTCCATTGATTATCAAAATGTATTTGAAGGGAACGGAAAGATAAATTTAATAAGTCAAGTAGCCTTAAAAAGAATAGGATATACTGGAAGATTCTAAGGCTCTAAATCCCGCAATCACGCCAGCCTCTCACTCAAAGCATCCTGCAAAACTCTCGACAAGCTTAATCCGGACTGGACTACCTTATCGTCCATCCACTTGGGAATACTAACCGTCCGCTTGATCGCCTTGGCATTTTTCACTTCGGCACAAATCAGATTCACAAACTCGGCTTTAGACGTTTTTACTTTCCCCACAGGAGAGGCTTGAGGAATTTCTTGTTTTTTGTCCGTCAGATAACCGATCCATTGGGTTAAAGCCGACTGCGCCATATACATGGCATTTCCGAGATTTTTTCCCTCACTAATACAGCCGGGGAAATCGGGGTAAATTACCGTATAGCGTGTATCTTTGTTTTTGTGAAAAATTGCGGGATAGACATATTCCATAAAATGATATTATTACGTAAAATACGTAATGTCAAGCTTTTTTGGATTTGGCGCATTAGTCAAACTCCTTATGCTTGGGAACTGGACAAAATTTCAGTTGCCGAGGATTACTCGGTAACTACCGCCGATGGGAAGCAAGACGAATTTTCAGTTACTAAGGATTTCTTAGTAACTGCCGCTCCGAAAAAATAAAGGTTTTGTTAGCTTAATAATCCATCCCCATTTCCTTGTTTTCCCCCCCCATCTGCGATATAATTCCCAATGGAGGCCTATATGTCCGATCAGGAACAACCAAGACCGAGAAAATTCCAAAGTATAACTTCAAGTGGCGGATTTAAGATTGCCATGCTTATCATTCTTATTTTGCTGTTGCTTATTCCTATTAATATGATACGTTCGTTGGTGAATGAACGGAGTCACCGCGCCAGCGATGCGGAATGGTCCATCATGGAAGCCTGGGGCAGTCAGTTTGTGCTGTACGGGCCTGTTATTCGTATACCCCTTGTTGAGCGTGAAGAATTTCGTTACAAAACAGAAAAAGAGGGCGAAAAAGTTGAAGTTAGGACCTATAACAAAGCGGTTTGGATTACACCCAAGGATCTCAATATACAGGCGGATTTTTCAGCAGAAAAAAAACGGCGGGGCATTTTTTCCGTGGCGCTTTTTTCCGGCGATGTTTCGCTGACCGGTTCCTTCTCTTTGGAGCGGGCGCGGGATGAGCTTAAAGAAAATCAGGAATTATTCCCCCAACAAGCGGAAATTATCATAGGATTGTCAAACCAGAAAGGCATACGTAAAATTGCAAAAGCCGATTGGAACGGAGATGAACTTTTCTTTAAGCCCGGCAATCTTAATTTTTCGTTTGACATGTCGGGCAATAACGGCATTAATGCTTCAAGCCCCTTTAACACGACGGGTACAAACACATTCGACATACAAATTTCCATACAGGGCGGAAAATCACTGCGTGCCCTGCCCATTGGGGAACTTACCCGTACCCGCGTTCGGTCCGATTGGCCGGCGCCGTCGTTTCAGGGGGGATCATTGCCCATTAACTACACGCTCTCGGAAAGCGGGTTCGACGCCGAATGGGAAATCAGTTATTTAAGCAGATCCATTCCGCTGTTTTGGATTACCGGAGAGAAGGGCGAATATGACGGCAGGATGTATTTTAAGGGAGAACTTTTTGGCGTGGATTTTTTCAAACCTCTTGACCATTACGCGCTTAATGAACGTGCGGTAAAATACGCGGTTTTATTTTTGATAATTCCGTTTTTGACTTTATTTTTCCTAGAAATATTTTCAAAAATGTCAATTCATCCCGCGCAGTATTTAATTTCCGGTCTTGCCAATATTATTTTCTACCTTTTACTGCTGTCCATTTCCGAACATCTCTCTTTCTCCGTCTCCTACCTTATCGCCTCGGTTGCCCTTACCACCATGATGTCGCTGTACGCGCGTTCATTGCTGGGAAGCTGGACGGGTAGCGCGTATATGGGCCTTGTCATGGCGTTATTGTACCTTATTCTATACCTGACCCTTAACGCCGAGGACTGGGCACTCCTTATCGGTTCCATTGTGGCATTCCTGATCTGCGCCGTGGTAATGTTCATCACCCGCAAGCTGGACTGGAAAAATTTAAGCCTAAAAGGATAGAAAGAAGAAACCACGGAGAGCACGGAGGACACGGAGATTTAATATTTTTCTTCCTCCGTGTACTCCGTGGTTCTATTTTCTTTTGGAACTAAGCACTCGCACGTCTGAGCCGCACGTTTTCAATATCGGGGCTGAACAACTCACGCAGATCATTAAGTCCCAGCGCCATTAGCGCCATGCGGTCTATGCCTATGCCCCATGCGGCAACGGGCACGTTCACCCCCAGGCTTTCGGTCACTTCGGGCCGGAAAATGCCGGAGCCACCCAGTTCAAACCAACCCAACACCGGATGCTTTATATGCACTTCTATCGATGGTTCGGTAAAGGGGAAATAACCGGGCACATATTTAACTTCTTTCGCGCCGGCAACTTCGCGGGCAAACATTTCCAACATTCCCAGCAGGGTACGGAGGTTGACATCTTCACCTAACACAATGCCCTCGGTCTGATAAAAATCCGGCAGGTGGGTTGCGTCTACCCGGTCATAGCGGAAACAGCGGACAATGCCAAAATACTTGCCGGGAATTTTTGCCACCGGCAAAGTTTTCGCGGAAAGCACCGTCCCCTGAGAGCGGAGAATAAGCCGCCGCGTAAACTCGCGGTCAAAGGCATAATTCCAGCCCCGACTGCCGGTTTTGCCGCCATCCTCGTGAGCGGTTGCAATATTGGAAAGCCAGGGTTCTTCGATAGCCTTTGCCAATTCAGGAGCGGCGAGGCGGTACACGTCGTGAATGTCGCGGGCCGCATGAAACTGCGGCATGAACAAGGCGTCGGAATTCCAGAATTCGGTTTCGACCAAGGGGCCATCAAATTCCTCAAAGCCGAGAGAAACGAGTTTATCTTTTACATTTTCAAGAAACTTCGCATAGGGATTACTTCTGCCTGGCGTTAACCGCGTCGGCGGAGTTTTAACGTTATACGATCTAAACGCCTTGTCTTTCCAGCTTCCGCTTTCGAGCATTTCCGGCGTAATGGTTCCAATTTCGTCACCGGTGATTCCGGCGGCTTTGAGCGCGGCGGCGGTCAATTCGGCGGGAACAGCACCGTCTTCCTGCATGGTAAAACCGTACACTACCGTTTCGCGGTCTATCTGGCGGAACGGCGCATCGGCGGCTCCGCGTTTTTTGGCATGGTTCGCAATAATGGCTTTTTCTTCGTCATTCAGCGACGCCTCGGCAAGCAGGCCGCCGGTTTCCGCAATTTTGTGCAACAGCCCCCGGATAAGGGCAAAACGCCTAAACGCCGGATTGAATGTTGGGTCTTGAATCAAGTCCAGCGGGAAGGTCAGCGTGACATTTTTTTGCTCGTCCATTTTTAAAACGCCGAGTTTGGAAAGACTGCCAAACGCACTGCCAATGTCCTTGTTTTCCATGCCCAGCGCCTGGGCTATTTCCGGCAGTTGTGGACCGCTAGACGGCCCCTTGCCGCTTTTAGCTTTCTCCAGCCTGAGCCGCACCAACTCAAGGATTCGCTCTTCAGGACTACCCTTATCTTTCCATTCACTACCCAAAACGGTCAGCTCGTAAAAAACAGCCGTTTCCCGCCTGAGTTCCTCGACCAGACCCTTACCTGCCAGCCAAGACAGCGCCTGATTGCCGTTACCGGGTTTAAAGCCAAGCTCTTTCTCGACCTTTTCAATGGTCAGCTCATCACCCTTTTTATACGAGAGAAGTATCCGTATTTCCAGAGGATGCAGATTTTTCACCGTGTTTTGAATGTCAATTGCCATACTAGGTTGATAATAGCAGAATGAGGGGGGGTGATTCAACCCGTAAAGGTGACAGTCACTGATTCGAAAGCTTTTGGTTGCAAGTGAAGGCGTAAAAGAAGCCTGCATGAGAAACAGGATAATGTACTACGCGACAAGGAATCTGGCGGACCAGCTCAGATGGGGAGACAAATACGACGAACTGCACCAGGTTATCAGCATCTGTATATGCAGTCATGTTCTGCTTGACGAGGAGGAAGCTTACGTCAATAAGTACAAAATGCTGAACGAGGAAGGCCGTTGCTTTACTGATTTGCTGAAAGTGGTTATACTGGAACTGCCGAAACTGCCAGAAAAAGAAGACGAGGCGGTATGGCCCTGGCTAAAATTTTTTACGTGCAAGAAGCAGGAGGAATTTGAAATGCTGGCGAGAAAACACCCTGAACTGAAAGAAGTCGTGTCACGCGTCAAGAAGATATCCCTTGGCCAGCGGTGGCGCTGGGCCTTGGCGGACTACCAGAACCAGAAGATGGCCCTGTGGGGGCAGAAGGAGCAAATTCGCCTTGACCTTGAGGAAGCGTGTGCAAAAGCCCAGGCTGAGGGACATGCCGAAGGACATGCTGAGGGACATGCTGAAAAAGCACTCGAAATTGCCCGTAAGATGAAAAAAGCGGGACGACCATTCAGCGAGATAACCGAATTTACTGATATCCCGGCAGAGACTATTCAGGAGTTGTAAACTGATAGCGGGCTACTCTACTTTTCATGCCCCGTATTTTGCAATTTGATAAGTTCGTCTATTTGCCGCAGGACAAATTCCTGAAACTCCGGGCGCAGTTCGTAAAAAAGGCTAGTCATCCGTTCCAGTTTTTACTTATGGGCAAAATGATGCTTCTTACCTCGATTATGTCACCTATAAGTTTACCCTTGATGTTTATGATAATAACAACGATAAAAAATTGTCCAAAACGTTTACCGATCCTGAAGAGGCGAGTGAATATTTAGGGGTTGAACTTAGTGGCTATTTCTAAGGCTTATTTTATGGAGAAAAAAAGCGGGTGTTTTTGTTCCCCGTTAAACAACCAACCCTTCCTCAATTTTTAGGAAGCCCTTCTTGTTTTTTTAGGAAGGGTTGGCGTTAGCGCTTTCAAATGAAAGATGATTCTGTTTTGGATGTTTTTATGAATTTCAGGTTTTTACCTTGACTATTATTCATTTCTCCGATATTGTATGGTCAAAACGTTAGTCATGAAGGAGGAAAAAATGACAAACAAAAAAGTTAAGTTGGGAATATTGGCGTTGGCGCTAATATTTATCGCTGGTGGGGCTTTTGCGCAAGAAGCAGAAACGACAACCGGAACAACGCCGCAAAACGATGTGGCAAGCGTTAAAACGCCTAAGAACACCATCACTGTTGACATCGGACCGACCATTATCGGCTTTGGTATCAAAGCGGCGGGAAAGATGATATCCGACGGTGAAGAAGGCATGAGCTCTTCCGGTTTCGGCATTGGGGCGCAATATGAACGGCAAATATTTGACAAGTTTACTGTAGCCGGAAGATTTGCCTATCTGGGAGGCGGTATTGGCTTTTCAGATGGAGGTGATTCGGCGGCTGTAAAACTCCATTCAGTTT
>JAIRUQ010000058.1 GCA_031254315.1 Treponema sp. | reverse complement strand
GCTCCTTTATGGGCGGCTTTTAGCCAAGTTTCTTCAGCTTGTTGCCATTCTTCCTTTCTTGAATGTATTTGGGCGATTATTGACCATGCCTTGCTTCCGGCATAGCCGCCTGTTTTATGCGCGAATTTTTCCAAGTCGGCGGTAAGCTGTTCTAATTGTTCGCCGTATATTCCATTGTCAATTTCGGGAATGAATACTTCATACCTTTTGTTTAACTCTTCTATCCCGGCGATTGCCTTTTTATTCACATTATTGCTTATTGAAAGGTAAACGATAGTTCCTACAAAAACGAAAATTATCACGCCAAAAGTGACGAATATTACCGTCCTGTTTTTTTGGACAAAATCGTTAATCTTATCTCCAATACTTACTTTTTCGCTACTCTGCATTTCTACTCCTTGGGATTAGTTATTTTAAGCTCTTTTATCAATCTTGACAAGTAAGTACGCTGGATAACAAGCGCTTTTGCCGTCCCCGTCTGATTCCAGTTGTTTTCTTCCAAAACCTTGCGGATAAAGCCGGACTTAAAATCAAAAAGGGCTTTTTTTAAGTTACGCTCCGTAATTTCCGTTTCCCCGCTGTCAATCTGCCCCGTTTTTAGGAAAAGGTCTTCCTTCTCTATCCACTTACCCTTGCCAATTACGCAGGCGCGTTCAACGCAGTTTTGAAGCTCCCGGACATTGCCGGGCCAGGAGTACGAAAAAAGCGCGTCTTGAGCGTCCCGTGAAAAGCCGTCAAACTGTTTGTTGTTCTCCTTCATAAAGTTTTTAAGGAAAAAACGCGCCAATTCGGGGATGTCTTCCGGGCGCTCCCTAAGGGGCGGAATGTAAATGGGCAGAACATTCAGGCGGTAGTACAAATCTTGGCGGAATTTGCGATTCTGCACCTGCTCTTCAAGGTCTTTGTTTGTCGCGGCGATAATGCGTACATTTACGGTAACTGTAACATCGGAGCCTACTTTTTCAAACTTTCTCTCCTGAATAACGCGCAGTATTTTCGCCTGTAATGACAGAGGCAAATCCCCGATTTCATCAAGAAAAATAGTGCCCCTGTCCGCCATTTCAAAACGCCCTCGCCTTGTCGCGATAGCGCTTGTAAACGCTCCTTTTACATGACCGAACAATTCACTTTCCAGTAAACCTTCGGGAAGCGCGGCGCAATTTATCCTTATAAACGGGGCTTTACTGCGATTACTGCGAAGGTGTATCTGCTCCGCGAACAGTTCCTTGCCTACCCCGCTCTCTCCAAAAAGAAGGACGGATGAGTCGGTCTTCGCTACCCTGTCAACGATCTCCATCTTTTCCATGATAGCCGGGCTTTTTGTTATTATCGTGTGATACTGATCGCTTTGTATCTGCTCCTGTAATTGTTTAATTTCACTGTGCGCATCTTCAATGCTTTTCGCGTTTACAATCGCGAGAGCCGCCTGATTGGCAAAAATCTCAAGCCATTCAATATCTTCCTGAGAAAAACCGTTTTCGCCTTTTTTGTTTATTACTTCCAATACGCCAATGCAATCATCTTTCACCCTCATTGGGACGGCGATAATTGTTTTTGCTTTGTAGTTGATCTGCTCTCCTATAACGCTTAAATGGCGTTTGTCATTTTCTACATCGTTTACGATTAGGGATTTGTTGTTAGCCGCAACCCAGCCGGCAATGCCCTCCCCCATTTTGACTGTATATTTTTGGACTTCCTTGCCCTTTGAGCCAAGCGCTACTTCAAAATAAAGTTCGTTCTTTTCCTTGTCCATTAATAAAAGGCTTGATGCTTCCGCGCCCGAAAGACGTGTCGCGGACTCCATAATTTGTGATAAAAGAGCGTGAATGTCCTTATAATTTGAATTTATAAGGGCGTTAATTTCTATGAGAGTGTGAAATTTGTTTACATCGATCTTTGACAGCATCGCCGTCCCTAATCCTTAAAGAGCCCCGCAAGGATTTAAGTATTTTTCGATTTTAAAACAGAGCCTAAAGTATAGGTTGAGTCGGAAGTTTCTTCGCCTGTCATGTAACGCGACATATCTTCCTTCTGCGCCTTCTTCTGATAATCACGAAGAGAAAAAGAAACCTTCTGTTTATCGCTCTGTATTTCAAGAACTATCGCTTTTAACTTATCGCCTGCTTTGTACTTTTTAAGAGCCTCATCGGGAGACTCTTCGCGGTTTTCAACAAGATTTGTTTTATGGATAAGCCCTTCAATGCCGCCGGGAACACGCAAAAATACTCCAAAATCGGTAACAGAGGCAACTTCTCCTTCTACAGAAGAGCCTTCTTTGTAACTTTCGCAGAATTCTTTCCACGGGTCTTCTGAAAGCTGTTTAATCCCAAGTTTGATGTTACGGCTTTCTTTATCTACGGCGATTACCATAACTTCAACTTCCTGACCTGCTGTAAGACCGAAGTTTTTTGTCTTCCTTGTCCACGATATGTCATCGGCGTGCAAAAATCCGTCTATGCCTTCTTCAAGTTCGATAAAAGCCCCTGCGTTTGTTACTTTAACAACTTTTCTGTTAATTCTTTTTCCGGCAGGATACTTTTCTTCGATTGTTTCCCAGGGATTATCTTTAACCTGTTTTAATCCGAGGGACACCCTGCCCGCCTGAAGATCGTAGCCTAAGATCATACATTCAACGACATCGCCTGTTTTTAAGAGGTCTTGAGGTTTTTGAACTTTCTTTAACCATGAGAATTCTGAAATGTGAGCGAGACCTTCAATTCCTTCTTCCAGTTCTATGAACGCGCCAAAATCGGTAAGTTTGGTAACTTTACCTTTAACAACATCATTAACATGGTATTTTTCTTCAAAGTGAACCCACGGATCGTCTGAATAATGTTTGAGCGAGAGGTTAATTCTTTTTTCCTGACGGTCTATGCGAATTACTTTTAATTTAATTTCCTGACCTTTTTTTACAAAGTCTTTAGGGCGTGTAACGTGCCCCCAGCTCATATCGTTAATGTGAAGGAGTCCGTCAAAACCGCCAAGGTCTATAAACGCCCCAAATGAGGTGAAACTTTTTACAACACCCGTTACGTCAGTGCCGATGGGAGTGTTTTCAAAGAAATCGTTGCGCTTGCGATCAAGATCGTCTTCCATGAACTTGCGTCTGTTTACAACGATATTTATCTTTCCGTCTGAATAGAGACGTTCAACAAGAAAGAGAGTTTTTATATTTAATATTTTTTCAGGCTTATCGAGTTTTTGTACATCCGCCTGACTTACGGGAAGGAACGCGTGAACACCGGCTCCAAGGTTTACATCAAAGCCGCCCTTCACCTGTTTTTCTACTACACCTTCAACAGGCTTTTTGTCTGTAAACGCCTGACGAAGATTTTTCCAGAAAATTTTCGCGTCCGCTTTTTGTTTAGAAACAATAACTTCGCCGTATTTGTTTTCCTTCATAATAAGGATAACAGATACCGAATCGCCGATACTTGGGATTGTAGAAAATTCCCCTACCGGGATTTTCCCTTCCGATTTACAGCCTACATCAATAAATACCTGATCGGCAGTAACCTGTATTACTTTGCCCTCGACAAGCTGACCTTCTTCCAGCTGTTCAAGTGTTTTCAGGTATTCTTCCTGTAACTGTGTTTGAATGTTTTCTCCGTCTTTTGCCGGACTAGTGTCCGGACCCACTTCCTTCTGCACCATGTTCTTTCTTTCCTTGTTTATAAGTCTATCTCTACTTTTAATTTGTCATAAACTTGAATAATGGTCAAGTCCGATGTGTCCAAATAGCGCACTCCGTCCGCTATTTTTAGGCTCCCTTCGGCTTTGTTTTTGTCAATCTCGTCCCGTTGTAAAATCGTTGTTTTTATCTCTTGGAGAGACAGGTTTGAGACCCCCTGCTCAAAGCGTCTTTTAGCCCTTGAATCGGCGGACGCGTCAAGGTAGAAACGGTAGGGGGTATCGGGGAAAACAACCGTAGTCATGTCCCTGCCCTCCACCACTATGTCGCGCCCTTGCGCCAGGCGGCGGATCAGATCGTTGACAATATGCCTGACCGGGACAATTGCCGAAAGCGGAGCCGCGTGCCTGTCGATTTCGTCCGTATGGAGAAGGGGCGTTACATCCTCGCCATCAAGGAAAACTTCCGTTTTTTTGTAGGAAATGTTCAATTTTTTGGCGAATTCGAGGACTTTTTCGCTGTCCCGGAGATCAATTTTCGCTCTAATGCAAGCCAAAGTTATCGCCCTGTACAAATTCCCCGAATTGATATAGGTGAATTCCTGCCCACCACGTCCTGTAAACTTTTCCGCCAGCAATTTGGCAATGGTGCTTTTCCCTGAACCCGCTGGTCCGTCAATCGCTATTACCATATAATTCTCCAATTTCTTTATCGGTTAATGGGCGGGAAGAGCCTTCGGCTAGATTGCCCAATAGTACCGGTCCTATTCGTACCCTGCGAAGCAACGACGGGTGCAGGTGGAAGTGGGAAAAAACTTTGCGGATTTCGCGGTTTTTCCCCTCAACCAAAATTATACGCAGGCTTTTACGCCCTGTCTTTTCGGCGCTCTTTGCCTTATAGTTCTCCCCTTCAATCGTTATACCCGAATTAAAGGCTTCTATAACAGAGTCCGGCAAAATGCCTGTCGCCTCAACAATGTATTCCTTTTCGATCTCGGAGCTTGGGTGTCCAAGACGGTTGGCGAAAGTACCGTCATTGGTAAAAAAAATCAAGCCGCAGGATAGATAGTCAAGCCGCCCCACATTGTAAAGCCGCTCTTTCATAGAGGGCAGAAGGCTGAGCGCGAGAGGTCTGCCCTGCGGATCATTTGAAGTGCAAATATAGCCGGACGGCTTATTCAGGGCAAGGCGGATCATTCTGTTTTCAAGATGAATCTCTTTGCCGTCTAGGATGACAATGTCGCCCTCTTCTACTTTACTGCCCTGAGCTGTAACTGTAACGCCATTTACAGAAACTCTGCCCTGCGCTATAATATCTTCAGCCGTCCTTCTTGACGCGATTCCGGCATGTGAAAGGTAAACTTGCAGTCTAATACTTCTCACCTTCCAGTTCAAATTTTTCAATATCGCTTTCGCCAAGTTTGGGTAACTCGGCTATTGAATTAAGACGGTAGATTTTGAGGAATTCCTTTGTAGTGCCGTACATAACGGGGCGTCCGGGGATGTCTTTTTTTCCGACTTCGCGGACAAGGGATTTTTCCAAAAGGAGACGGATCATATTGTCCGCGGGAACGCCGCGAATTTTTTCAATTTCCGGTCTTGTGATTGGCTGTGAATAGGCGACAATAGCGAGCGTTTCCATCGCGGCGCGGGAGATTTTTCCTTCGCTTTTTTTACCATAGCGTTCTTTTAAGTTATCCCAATATTCGCGTTTTACGGAAATTACTATGCCGCCGCCGATACGGGTAAGCTCAAGGGCGCAATCCACGTCGTTATAGCGTTCGCTTAAATTATCAAGAGCAGACTTAACAGTCTCTTTGGAAAGCCCTGAGATACGGGCAATAGCCCCCTCATCAAGCGGATCGCCTTCCATGTAGAGAATCGCCTCGATTAGGGCTGTTTCTTTTTCAATATTTTCTGTCACAAAAAACTCCGAAAAAATGTTGCTTTTTCAAAACTAACCGTATTTTGAAAATGTATCAAGAACTTGTACTTGGTCTAATTAGAATATCACCAAAGAGCTGGTTTTGAAAGAGGATGATCATGCGCATTTTAGCGGCTTCCAGAACAGCGAGGAACGCGCAGACGATATCCAGCGCTCCTGAGTGGACGATAAGGTCTGTAAATCTGCACTCGCCCTTGTTCTCCAAAAATTCAAAAAGCAGGGTGGTTTTTTCGTTCACCGAAACTTCTTCATAAAGGTCGATGATCCGCTCGGCGGGCAGATTGATGGTCAAAGATGAAAAAGTTTTTAAGAGGTCCCAAATATCGACTTTTTCCCACATATCATTATCAGTAAAGGGCAGGTTATGCTGGAGTCTTTTCCGTTCTATCACCCACTCATTTTCCCTTTCCTTTTCTTCCATAAGCTCGGATAGTTTTTTAAATTTTTGGTACTCAATCAGGCGCTCGACAAGCTCCGCCCGTGGATCCTCGCCGTAGTCCTCGTCAATTTCTACGGGCAGAAGTGTTCGGCTCTTGATGTAAAGCAATGTAGCCGCCATGGCATGAAAAGCGGTAAGGTCTTCCAAATCCATGGTTTCCGCAGAACACAGGTATTCGATGTACTGCTTGGTTATCTGGGCAATGGGGATGTCATAGATGTTGATCTCGTTCTTGCGGATCATGTATAGCAAGAGATCGAGGGGACCTTCAAACTCGCTTAGTTTGAAACTGCGATCGGGTTTGGCTTCCATGGGGTAAATATACATGAAAAATTGTAAACTTTCAATGTCTCGGCTCTTTAGAAATGTATGCTTGTTAAGTTTCTTTGGGGGCTCGTCAGAGGTAAGCGCACCGTGGCGGAGCCACGGTGCGCTTACCTCTGCCACCCCTCAAGTACTTAATGAGCATACATTTCTGAATTGGTTGGCATATTTACATGTCTCTTTTTTTGTGGGTGGGGCGGCTTTTTGTTAAGGATATTGGTTCCTCTCAACCCCCTTGTAACCTTTTTAACTTTGCAGTGATCGAACATCGCAACATCCAATTATAAACATAACAGCTTAAATCGTGTCTTTGGTCATTGTTCCCTGCTCATTGACTCAATCCCCATTTCGTTCTACTATAAACCCATGAAACAAAAATCGCTATTATTGGCTATTTTTTTCCTTTTTTGTCTTTCATGCGTAAAGAACGAAGAAAAGTCTCTTGAAGAACTCGAAGGCTTTAACGCCGAGGGACTTGAAGAACTTCTCGCCAAAACCGTAAGCAAAAGCTGGAGGGGCGAGGCTTTTCGTCCGGGAAGGCTTGGCGGAACTTGGCACGACGTAATGACTGTTGAGCCCAAAAGTTTCAATCACCTAATCGCGGAGCAGGACAGCAATACTTCCGCCGTAGTAAGACGCTTAACCGATTCTTTGCTTGATTACGATGTAATAAAACGTGAATGGGTCCCCCAAATCGCTTCCCCTCAATTAATTGTTGATGAAGCTAACAATACAATGCAGGTTGTATATACCCTTCGTGATGATATTTTCTGGAGCGTTTATAATTCAAATGAAAAAGTTAAAGTAACAAGCGATGACGTTATTTTTTGGTACGATGAAATAGAAGGCGATCCTGCCTGTCAAAGTTCCAGCTATACAGGACAATTTTTAATAATGCCTGACGGCAGTGAAGAGCGAATAACCATAAGCAAAATTGACGACCGCAGTTTTTCTTTTCACTTTCCCAGAATTATCGCGGAACCTCTTTTAACAACTAATATGGATTTCGGTCCCCGTTATATTTATGAACCCGCGAAAAGCCGGGGCGGAGCGGACGCTGTAAGAAATCATCTTTTCACTGTCGCCGTAGACCCAAAGACAATCCCTTCTATGGGCGGATGGTTTTTAGTTGAATACACACCCAGTCAAAGACTTGTATACAAACGCAATCCCGATTATTGGGACAAGGATTCAAACAGAGTTTCATATCCTTATATTGAAGAAATGATTGTTCGCATCATCCCGGAAGAGAACACACAACTCCTTCTTTTCAAAAACGGAGAAACTGAAACTTACAATCTGCGTACTGAAGACCTTGACGATCTTATTTTCAAAGGAGATGATAGCTACACGGTCTTTAACAGCGAAGGCGCGTTAAGCGCAAATTTTTGGGTCTTTAATCAAAATCCCGTAAACAGACGAAAACCTCAATATGAATGGTTCACAAAAAAAGAATTCCGTCAGGCGATGAGCTGTCTTTTGAACCGTGACAGAATTAACTCATCAGTGTATCGGGGGCTTGCAGAGCCAAAACTAACTCTCTTTTCTGAGCCAAACGCCTATTACAATCCGTCAATCACAAACCGGTACCTCTACGATACCCAGCGCGCGCTTGAGCTTTTATCATCAATAAATATTAACAGGGACAGAAGGGGAATAATGCGTGACAGCAGAAACCGCCGCATTGAATTTGATCTTACCATAAGGTCGGAAAGTTCTATGAACCAGGATACCGCGTTAATAATAAGGGATGAACTTTCACAGGTTGGTATAAAAGTTAATATCCGTATTTTAGATTTTCAAAAACAGGTACAGCAGTTGTTTTCTTCTTTTGACTGGGATTCAATGTTGATGGGGCTTTCAGGTTCGAATGTTTTCCCAAGTCAGGGTAGCAATGTCTGGCCTTCGTCGGGCAACCTTCACATGTGGCATCCAAATCAGGAAACTCCGGCTACGGACTGGGAAGCGAGAGTGGATTATCTTTACAATGAGGGAAAATTCACCCTTGACAAAAATTTGGCGCAGGAAATCTGGGACGAGTTTCAATCTATACTTATTGAACAATGCCCGATGATTTATTTAATGCGCCCAAGAAGTTTTTTCGCTATAAATAACCGTTGGGATTTTACCAATGTATACTTTGACAACTTAAACGGCGCGGAGACCAGATATATTTTTCTTAGACAATAAAAGGGGGAAATATGAAATCATCAAGAGAATTGGACATTGATATTAAACTTATCGACAAGGTGGACGCTCTTAATCTTTCCGTAAACGCGATGAAGTGTTTAAAAATAATGCTCGCTAACGAAGAGATTCAAGCGTCTCAGGAGTACGCTAATACCGTCTCCATTGTAAGGCTCGGCTACAACGATCACGGACCTGTTCACATGCGTACGGTAACTTATAACTCTGTGTTAATGCTTGAACTGTTAAAAAAAGCGGGAATAAAAACAAGTCTTGAACAGGACGGTTGCGGCGATTATGAGGACAGTCTTATCGCCGTTATGATTGCCTCAATGTTTCACGATCTCGGCATGGGCATGGGACGGCAAAATCACGAACTGCACAGTACAATTCTAGCCCTTCCGCTCATCGACAAAATTTTAGAACAGCTCTACCAAGACAACATACGCAAGAGGGTGATGATCCGCGCCACCGCTTTGGAAGGAATTGCCGGGCACATGGGAACGATAAACATCTCATCGATTGAAGCCGGTATTATTCAAATTGCCGACGGTTGTGACATGACAAAAGGCAGGGCGCGTATTCCTATCGCTCTTGCTTCCAGCCACAGGCTCGGACACATTCATCAATATTCAGCTAACTCAATAGAAGGTGTAACTATTCAAGCGGGAAAGGAAAAACCCATTCGCATAGACGTAAACATGTCAAACGAAGTAGGTTTGTTTCAGGTTGAAGAAGTTCTTCTGCATAAAATCGCTCAAAGCACCGCTACGCAGTTTATTGAGTTATACGCTAAAGTACGGGACGATGAGCCGAAGAAGTATTTATAAGAAGAGATCAACGAATTGCACGAATTGAAGAGAATTATTTTTTAAGAAGTGTTTTATGAAGAACGTATTTAAACTTTTTGGTTTTATCGCCATTGCGGCGGTAATTGCTTTGACGGGGTGTCCAAACAACAACAACAAAAATGGCAAGGAGTCGGAGGAAGGGACTGTCGGGGTTCCTGTTACAAATCCATTACATTCAAAATGGCCTTTCTTTGTAGGAGCGGCGGCTCCCGGTAGCGCTTTTAATTCGAGCAACGGACAGTATTCTTTGCTGGGGCATTTTAATGTACTGGTTGCGGAAAATGACATGAAACCTGAAAGCATAATGCCCAGCCAGTGGCAAAATTGGCAATCATCCCCCGTTTACAACGCTTCAAACGCCTACCGCTGGACAGAAGCGGATAAATTAGTCAATTACGCGCAGGCAAATAACACAAAGATACGCGGTCATGTTCTTTTCTGGCATGAACAAATTCCTGAAGCCTTCTTTAGAACTGGCAATTTGACAAGCGCCTATGTATCAAAAGAAGTTCTGTATACCCGCATGGAACAGCATGTAAAAACTGTTTTTCAGAAATACAAAGGAAAAATACTCTGGTGGGACGTAGCCAACGAATGTGTGAATGATCAGGGCAATCCAAGAGTTGAAGGCGGAGCCAATGTCGGAAACAGCGACGGTAAATCCGGCTTTACCGCAGTCATGACTGCGGCGGGGGTTACAGGTGATGCCTGTTATGAATGGATAGCAAACGCTTTTAAATACGCCCGCAAATATGCCGATGAAAACGGCGGACAGAATGTAAAACTCTTCCTTACCGAATACGGTATTGAAGGAAGCGGAGCTAAGCAGAATGGGTTTCTGCGGCTGGTGGATTATCTTATTGCCAACGGCGCTCCCATTGACGGCGTAGGTATTCAAGGTCATACCGACATAAATGCAGGTGATGGTGGTTATGTAAGCAGTCTTAGCAGTGTTATTGACAAAATAGCGACAAGGATAAATCCGGTAAGCGGAAAAAATATGACCGTGCAGGTATGCGAACTGGACATATCGCTTTTTGTATGGAGCGATTCAAGACTGACACTTCCCACCAGTGAACTAAACACCGGTTTGCAAAAACAGGCAACTATGTACCGTAATCTGTTTGATATGTTTGCCGAAAAACACAGCGCGGGAAAATTTGACGGGGTTCTTGTGTGGGGTCTTGCTGATGGTCATAGCTGGCTGAACGATTTTCCCGTATCAGGCAGAACGAATCACCCCTTACTTTTTGACCGTCAATACAAGCCAAAATCGGCGTTCAACTCACTTATAACTGGTGTTGCCGGAGAAACGCTGGTCGGTTCATTCACTGCTTATGCCCCCAATTCGTATACATCTCTTTCCAGTTCGGTTGCTTACCAAATTGTAAATCTGCCGGGCGAAAGCCGGACTAATGTCATGAAAGTTGTTAATCCCGGCGAATGGGCGGCGGCTCTTTATAGCCTCTCTGCTTACAAAGATACATCGGTTACCGTTACTTTTTCAGCCGAGGTCAAACGTGTAGGCGCAGAAGGAACCTTAAACTGGCAGATAAACAATAGTGATTATCCTTCAGTAAATTCAATATCAAATGCAACAGCAGGGACTTGGCACACCATGAACGGGACATGGACAGGAACCCTGAGCAATGATCCGTCCATATACCTGAATACCTACCAGAACAACAGCGAAAGCACAACATACTATGTGGATAATTTTAGCATTACGGTAAAGTAACGGATAGTTTCGGGAGCAAAGAGCAAGGAAAAGAGAGCAACGAATTGCACGAATGAACACGAATATTTTTTGGAAGTGGTTAATAAAACAGGATATTGACAAAATGAAGATATGATATTACACTATGATAATTAGATAAGGGGGTGTTCTATGACAAAAGAAAATGCTCTAAATCTCATTAGGATGACGGTATTTGAATTTCACCGTGATGTTATGATGCCACTGAATGAGAATATCCATTTATATGACAGGACAACGCATAGTAATGTAGTAAGTTTGCGTGAAAAATTTTATGGCTTTTCATCTAGTGTAAGAAAATTGTATCTAGAAGTAACTAGAGCAATAAGGGTAGAATTAGATAATTTACAAACATCTAAACTGTTAAGCCTGTGCAGGGATATAAGCGAATTGTACAACCTTCAGATTTTTAAAGATATGCCTGAATCTATACCGGACAACAGCCCAATAAGATATATTGAGCCTGATATGAGTTATGCGCAAGGCTTCGATAATGTAAATGTCTGGTTTCGGCATCAGTTGAATGAGTTTCGTTCCAGATTGAATGAGACAGCTAGCCTTTTTGAAGAGATTGTAAAAGGGGTAAATGGTATTGGTACTGATGACAGAGGCAGGATAATTCCTCAAATAGAAGGCGCAGTAAGGTCTGCCGCTGAGACATTTGAGTTTCTTAAAGCACTGCTACCGCTTTTCGATAACGAGCACATCCGGACAAGAATTGATGAATTCCTTGTAACAGTTGCAAATACTGATACCTTTTATGCTAGAGCAGAGATTGCTGGTGATGTTGCACATCACCAGTACATTGAGTTTGCATACTATATGACAAGGTCTATCAGAGAATTGTCAAGGGGTGTAGGAACCATAACAGAGGACAGTTCTGGAAGACAAAACATTTTCCGCATTTTTTTTCACTGGTTCGGCGTTGCTGGACACTGGCTTAGTATTGCTGGACAATGGCTCAAACGAATAGGTTTTAATGCCGACATCTCTGGGATTAGCTGGGGTTGGGATAGCGGTGACACTGCCATCGAAGTAAAATTCGAAATACCCTCATTTCTTTTAGGTCTTACCCTAAAACGGTATGTGTTGGATAATTCGGAACTGTCGCTGTTTTTTGCGTATAATATACATGACGAGAGGTATCAGGGGGGCGCAAGCGTAACCTACCGGGCATCAGATATACGATGGCTAAGCCAATTTACCTTAGAAAGCAATGTTGAGCAAATCAGCAACGGCTTTAAAGTTACATTTAATTTAAATACGGTTCTGTACTTGGACAGATACTCCAACCTAGATATAAGGGGTTCAGTAACCCCGTCTTATAACTCCGAAAATTCAGATTGCAATAACTCCGAAACATCGGTTGGGGTAACCTATAATAGAAGAGGAGGAGGAGCCTTTGCTCTTGGGGCGGAAGCCTCTTTTAACAATGCTAATAATACTAATAGCATAACTGCGGATTTTTTTGTGTCACTTAGATTAAACGAACGTTTCAACATGAATACTAATTATAGGGTGCCTATTCTTGGAAATGGTACGCCTTCAATGAGTCTTTTGTTTAAGGCTCGACTTCCTTAGGTTATGCTTATGATGAAACATTTTTTCCTGTTTTTTGCCCTAATACTAGCTACAACTACTATATTTTCTGAAACAGTTGACGAGTACCTAAATATTGGAGAGAGGTATTTTTCCGAAGGACGGTTTCATGAGGCACGTACAGCCGTTGAGTCAGCGATACGACTAAACCCGAATTACGCACGGGCATATTTCCATTTAGGTGTCATTTGCTATCATTTGAATGACGGCATCTTAGCATTGGATTATCTTTCCCGTGCGATTGATCTTGACAACTCGTTAGCCGAGGCATATGCATGGCGTGCTGTTATTTATGAAGAAACGATGAATGATCACGCAAAAGCTCTCAGAGATCACGATATGGCAGTATATTTGGAGCCGGGAAACGATAGACATCTTATAAATAGGGCTTACTTTCTTTATACAGTTCTTGAAGATTTCACACAGGCGCTTACCGGTTACAACAGGGCAATAGAAATAAATCCATTGAACTATGAAAATTTTCAGCAACGAGGCGTGTGTTACGCATATCAGGGGCTTTATGAGCAAGCGCTGAATGATTTTAATGAAGCAATAAACCTAAACAGCAAAGATGTAAAAAATTTTACCAGTAGAGGGGCTACGCTTTTTCGTATGGAAAGACACGAGGAAGCAATGGAAGACTTTGATACCGCAGTGCGGTTAGATAGCAATAATTTTCTGGGCTATTTTGATAGAGGCTTTGCAAACATATTACTTGGAAGGTACAATGAAGCGGTGCTGGACTTTACTGAAGTTATAAGGATAAATCCCAGATATCGCAATGCGTATTTCAACCGCTCTGTTGCATACAAGTATCTTGCAAGTTTGTCTACCAATAATCAAGTGCAGGCGTTGCATTACCTGCAAAAGGCGGCTGAAGATGAGGCAACCGTAGCCATGCTGGACAGACAAAATTAGCCTTTTTATGGGGCGTTATTTCTTGTCATACATCAAGTCTCCTTTTAAGCTCGGCAATTTCACGATCTAACTTGTCGCCGTACTTCCTTATGTATGCTCGTTTAACTTCCCTTTCCAGATCAGAGTAGGTAATTTTCACAATATCTTCATCGGTGTCTATTTGGATTGGTAAATTTCTACTCTGTATTACTTCATTAAAAGCTCTTTCAGCGTAACTCTGCTTGACTTCGTCTTTTTGCAGTGACCCAATCTCCTTTTCTATACATTCCCTTATAATATTGTCAAGAGTTTTTCGTATCTCATTATCTGTCATAATATACCAGCCCTGAATTTTAATTCTATTTTTAGTTCCTCATCCAGCCGACGATCCGCCTGTGTTATCGGCTCTCCTAATGGCTCTATACCGGTAATAAATTCTTTATATGCTACTAGAAGTTCTAAGTATTTAACCTCATCAAGGATTATTTTACGTTCTTCCAGCCATTTAGTAATATTATCAGCCGTTATGTGGACAAATTTCTTTTGTTCAGATTTTCTCAATTGGTAAAATTTCCCATTTACCGTAAATGTTTCTTTAGGATCGGTTTCTTCTACCTCGGCATATTCCGTCTGTTCCGCCTCACGCTCCAATTCATCTTTCCCCTCAAACCTTCTTTCCTTGTTTTGCGCCACATGGGTTAATTCGTGGGCGACAAGTTTGCGACCTTCATCTGTTGTCGTATTGAATTTATTGCTACGGAAATATATATGATCATTAAGTACAAAAGCTAAAAGGTTCATCCTGCGTGCGTAATAATCTGCGTCTGACCCTATATGAATTATGGCATTTTCTATATCTTTGTCATGCTTCTGGTTAAAACTTTTTAGCTCCACTGTTTCAAGGGGAAATGTCCGGTCAACACCATGGGCAAATGGCAATTTATCACGATACCCTGATGTGTGTTTTACCTCGGTTACCGGATTGTCCTGTTTTCTCGATATTCTCATAATATCCAGAAAATCTGGCTCGTTCATTTTTAATTCTTTTGCCAAGTTCAAGGTTCTAATAATATGCCATAGATTTTCGTTTCTAACACCTGTTATTATGTAACTGCCTCTGATTACCATTTTACCCCCAAATAATCAATCACATTAAATTCTTTGCTCATCGCTCATTGACTAATCACACCGCACATTGTCCACCACGCCGCCCCTCACTGCTCTCTACCCCTTTCTAATATACAACGGTATTGAATCAACTTCTTTGTCATCGATAATCAGGACAAAATTGACAAGACCCGCGTCTTTAAAATGAAGGTTTGAAATACTGAAAACAAGATGAGAAACAGCGGACGAGTTTCCCACTCCCCTAACTTCGATGTTGCCGTTAATCGCTTCCATGCTCGTCTCTCCATCAAGATCGCGCGTCTCAATTTTGAAAGCATGGTTGCCGAATTCCCAAAGATCAAAGCGCAGACGTATCACGACAGAAAGGTGAGGATGAACGCACGGAAAATTGCGGGAAATAATCGAGTCGAAAGTTCCCACGATTGTAAGCTTTCCGCCGTTTTCCTGAGCAAAATCACAAAATGTAAAAAGTTCTACTTTAATAAAATACCACCTTGAATTATGTATAATTCTACAGCATATTTGACTTGGGGGCAAGATGAAAAAACAAGGATTTAATCCCTTTCTGCCGTCATGGGAATACATCCCCGACGGTGAACCTCATATTTTTGACGGCAGAATTTATCTGTACGGCTCTCACGATAAATTCAACGGCTATGTTTACTGTATGAACGATTATGTCTGCTGGTCTGCCTCGCCGAATGATTTAAGCGACTGGAAATACGAGGGAATAATTTATAAAAAGACCGATGACCCCTGCAACAAAGACGGAAGTATGAACCTCTACGCACCCGATGTAACACGAGGCGCGGACGGAAAATATTATTTGTACTATGTCCTCGATAAAACAGACATTGTCTCCGTCGCCGTCTGTAATTCGCCTGCCGGAAAATATGAATTTCTTGGGAACGTCCATTACAGCGACGGGACATTGTTAGCGAAAAAAGAAGGCGACCTTCCCCAGTTCGATCCTGCCGTTTTAACCGAAGGTGAAAAGACATATCTCTACTCAGGGCAATGCTGGCTCGGCGATAAATCAAAAAAAGGCTCTATAGCGGTTACGTTGTCTTCAGATATGCTGACAATTCTTGAAGGACCTTTTTTTATCGCCGCGGGAGACTGTTACAGTGAAGGCACGGGCTTTGAAGGGCATGAATTTTTTGAAGCATCCTCAATCAGAAAAAAAGACGATACATATTATTTTATTTATTCTTCCGTTAAATTAAACGAATTATGTTACGCGACAAGCAAACATCCGCTAAAAGATTTTGTTTACGGCGGAGTCATTATCAGCAATACCGACATGAACATCGACTCCTACAAGAGCGCGACAAAGCCCATGAACAACAACGGTAACAACCACGGAAGCATAATTGAGATAAACGGTAAGTGGTACATTTTCTACCATAGGCACACAAACGGCAAAGATTTCTGCCGTCAGGCTTGCATGGAACCAATCGAAATAAAAGAAGATACTTCTATTCAACAGGTAGAGATGACTTCCTTCGGCGCTAACGGCTCTCCTCTTTCCGCCCACGGAGAATATCCTGCGTATATAGCGTGTAACTTCTTTTGCATGGAAGAAGAGCCGGAGGTGTGGGACGAGAACCCCAAAGGAAAATTTCCTCGCAGAAATCAGCGTATTCCCTATGTTTCGCAGGACGGAAAAGACGGCGATGAAGAGACAGGGTTTGTAACAAACATAAACAACAACTGCGGCATTGGTTTCAAATACTTTGAATGTAAGGCTCTGAAAAAAGTAACCATAAAAACACGCGGCTACAACAGAGGTTTTTTTGAAGTAAGAACTTCATGGGACGGCGAGCCATTAGGCGTAATCAAAATTGAGTCAAGCAACATCTGGAAAGAGTTTTCCGCCAACATCGCTATCCCCGACGGAAAACAGGCATTGTACTTTGTTTACAAAGGCACAGGGAGCGCGACTTTGGGCGCTTTTTCTTTTGACGCCCAATAAAGCATAGCGTAAGCTATGCGGATGAATTATGCCACACGGCGTGGCGCACAAAAAACGTGACTAAGATGAAAAAGGCGCGAGGGCTTTAGCCCGAGTAGCGCGCCCAGAAAAGAGCGAAGAAATTTAACCACGGAGTTTCACGGAGAAAGAGGAAAAAAGTAAAATCGAAAACTTGACTTTATTTCTCCTATGATGTATATTTTATGTGTCGGCAGACGGAGATTCGTTTTGGACGTAAGCCCCGGGGAGCCTTTTGGCAGCATCGGGGTCTCTCCGAGCCTTTTTTTGCCTCCATGCGTCAAATACCAAAAGATAACCGTTTTTCACATGGACTTCCGTCAAAAAAGTAATATACCCGTTAATGTCCTGTTTAAAAATCAAAACATCATTGGATTTATGTTTTTTTTCTGAAATGCTGATATCATTCGTTGTATTTATAACATCAACAGCATGGAGTAACGCATCAGGTTCAAGATGGTGATGCGCCTGTATCATTGCGTGAATAACTGAGCTGTTATCAATATGAATCCCTGTTACTTTAGCCCCGCATTTTTGTTCAATTCTCCCTTGTGCCTCATTTCTAACAGTTCCTATCCGAATCCACTTATAAGGCGCTTTTCTGTTTTTTAGTGTTTCTTCTATGAAATCTTTCAACGCCTTTTTGTCTTTTTCATAGTTAGTCCCGGTAAAGTCACTGTTCTTAATTTCATTGTTGTCGTGCATTTTTACCTCCACCTATATATACGCCCAAACATGCACAGCGTTTTAGCTGTGCAGATGAATAAGTCAGCACGGCGTGGCGCAAAATGAAGGTAATTAAGATGAATAATGCGCGAAGGCTTTAGCCTGAGTGGCGCGCCGCGAAGCCGTCATCTTGCTTGCCTAAAAATGAAAAAAATAAGAAAATAACCACGGAGTTTCACGGAGAAAGATGAAAACTCCCTATGAAAGTGTGCGCTAACTTCGAGACACTCCCAACTCCCCACGAAACATTCGTCTTATTCGTCTTCATTCGCGCAATTCGTTGATCTCCTCTCTTCCCTCTTCTCTCTTCATCCTCCGTGAACTCCGTGTCCTCCGTGGTTGATCCCTCTTCTCTTTTCTATGTTCTTTCTTCAAAAACATCATTTCCACATGAAATCCCCTTTTACCTTGAAGGGTTGACATTTTTCTTCAAATTTCATATATTCGGCTTAAGTTAAAAAAGTCTCCTTCGTCCAGCGGTTAGGACACCGGGTTTTCATCCCGGCAACAGGGGTTCGATTCCCCTAGGAGATGTATCAGCGGCTTGAGCCGCCATTATTCCAAGAACAGGAGAGTTTAAGTGCCCTGCGGAAGAAAACGCAAACTGCGAAAAATCGCAACTCACAAACGCAAGAAAAAATTGCGGAAAAACAGACACAAGAGTAAATAGAATTGCAAAACTAACCGAGTTTTGCAAGCGGCTCAATAAGCTGTCAATTTTTACTTAAAATATGAATATCCACACTTGGGAGTAAATCATGGATGTATCTGCTTTACAAAAGGCTCGTTATAATTATAAGCCCAAACTGCCTGCGATTTTGTCAGGCTCAATCGAAGATATTACCGTTGAATTCGGCGATCCTACCGAAGCGATCTCGGACAGGGAAGAACTTCGAGACATCTTCAAAAACACCTACGGAAAGCCTTTTGCCACATTTGTAAAAGGCAAGCACGATCAAATTAAGCGTGAGCTTAAAGTGGGAGTAATTCTTTCAGGCGGACAAGCTCCAGGCGGACACAATGTAATCGCCGGCTTGTTTGACGGAATGAAAAAGGGCAACCCCAACTCTACCCTATACGGTTTCAAAGCCGGACCAAGCGGACTTATCGACAACAAAACTGTCGTCCTTACACAGGAAAAAATCGATGAATACCGCAACACAGGCGGCTTTGACATAATCGGCTCAGGGCGGACAAAAATCGAAACTCCTCAGCAGTTCGCATCCTCTCTTGAAACTGCGAAAAAATTGTCGCTTGACGCTGTTGTCGTAATCGGCGGCGATGACTCCAACACGAACGCCGCTCTTCTGGCTGAATATTTTCTCGCCAACGGCTCGACTACTCAGGTGATTGGCTGTCCAAAAACCATAGACGGCGATCTTAAAAATGAGCATATCGAAACTTCATTTGGCTTTGACACCGCCTGCAAAACTTACAGCGAGCTTATCGGCAACCTCTGCAGAGACACAAACAGCGCGAAAAAATACTGGCACTTTATAAAACTCATGGGACGCGCCGCGAGCCATATCGCCCTTGAATGCGCTTTTCAAACACAGCCGAATATTTGTCTTATTTCAGAAGAGGTTGAAGCGCAAGCGCATTCCCTCAATCAAATTGTAGATCAGATTTGCGCGTCAATAGCTTTGCGCGCCAAAAACGGCGATAACTTCGGCGTTGTGCTTGTTCCCGAAGGACTGGTTGAATTTATCCCTGAAATAAAAAAACTTATAGATGAGCTTAACGACGCGATTGCCGCCGAAGAGAAATCTTTCGCGGAAGTTACCAATTTTATCGATCAGCTTTATTGGCTGTCCAGCAGAATATCCGAGCCTTCATACAGAGTCATGCAGTCTCTTCCGCCTGACATCGCGCAACAGTTTTTGATGGATAGGGACCCGCACGGCAACGTTCAGGTTTCAAGGATCGAGACTGAAAAATTGCTTGTCGGCATGGTAGAGAAAAGGTTAGCTGTCATGAAAGGTGAAAATAAGTACAGCGGAAAATTCAGCGCGCTTAGTCACTTTTTTGGTTATGAAGGACGTTGCGCTTTCCCGTCAAACTTTGACTCGGATTATTGTTACAGTCTCGGCTTCAGCGCGTTTGTTCTTATAATGGCAGGATTAACGGGTTATCTTTCCAGCGTAAGAAACCTCATAGCTCCGGCGGACAAATGGATCGCGGGCGGCGTTCCCTTAACAATGATGATGAATCTTGAACAGAGGCACGGTTCAAAAAAACCCGTTATAAAAAAAGCGTTAGTTGAACTTAATGATAAACCTTTTAAAACTTTTGTAGAAAAGCGGGATTTGTGGGCTGAAAAAACCTGTTTCCTTTTTCCGGGCGCGATTCAGTATTTTGGACCGCCTGAAGTCTGCGATCAGCCGACAATCACTTTAAAGCTGGAATACTGATGTTTAGCATAACCGTTAGCCCTCGCTTTGGAGACATTGACGCTCTTGGTCACATTAACAACACCGTCCCCTCAATATGGTTTGAACTTGCCAGAACTCCTGTCATGCAAATCTTTGATCCCGAACTTACCCTGTCCAAAGAAACTTTTTCGCTTATTCTTGTTCACAGTGATTACGATTTTGTCTCTCAAATGTATCTAAAAGGCGAACTACAAATCAAAACATGGATTTCCAAAATAGGGACAAAATCATTCACTGTCCACCATGAAGCGTGGCAGGAAAACCGCCTGTGCGTCAAAGGAGACGCTGTTATTGTTCATTATGATTTTACCGCTCAGATTTCAACGCCGCTCCCCGAAGATAAGAGAAAACTGCTGGAAGAACATTTAATGTAGTTAAAAATATTGGCAAAACATTCTTCTGAAAATATTCACACGGAGGCACAAAGAGGGAAGTCCAATAGATTAATTTTAGTGTATTTTATGTTAATTGTTTAGTAGTTTTTGTTTTAATGATTTTAGAGACAACTAACTCTATTATAAATTTTAATCCAAATACTTTTTTATATTTTTCTGAGAAAAAATATTTACTATCGTTATCTTATTGTTTATAATTTGACCATCAGCCATATCCTCTGTTATGAAAAATTTACAATCAGAACTAAGCGCTGAGGCAAGCATTAAACAGTCAAAATATTTATATCCATAACGTTTGTGAATCTCAATCGCCTGTTTAATAATATGGTTTTCCATTAGTAAAACATTACATTGTTCAGTTATTTCAGTAATTGCTAATTCAACTTCATCGGTTGATTGATGTAATTTTCCAATACACACATTACAAAATTCATTTAAAACCTGCGTACTTATAAAACAGTCATATTTCTCGACAGCCTTTTGTGAAATATTTTTCTTCTGTAATTCGTCTTCAGAATATAGATATATGAATATATTTGTATCAATGAACGCTTTATCTTTCATTTGCTTCTTCTCTGTTAAATTGAAATCCTTTTGTCTTTAATTTAATTGCAGAGAATTTTTTCTTTCTGTTATTTTGTACACCATCTTCTGAAAGAAGAATAATTTTTACGGGAGAAGAAATTTTCTCCAGATACTGTTTGGGAATATGTACAACCCCATCATTGTTAATAATAGAACTAAATTCATACGCCTGCATAACAAACCTCTGATAAATATTACATCAATTCCAAATTCCAGTCAATAAGATGGCGAAATACAGTATATACTTTTTCATACATCTTCCCTTTTAATCGTAATTCCAAGTTCATCAAGCTGTTTCTGGTCAACTTCTGAGGGACAGTCGTCCATCGGGCTTACGGCGAATGAGTTTTTGGGGAAGGCAATCACGTCTTTTAGTGATGAGACGCCAGCCATGATCATTACAAGACGGTCAAGACCGGGGGCAATTCCGCCGTGCGGCGGCGCTCCGTATTTAAAAGCCTCAGTTAAAAAGCCGAACTTTTTTTGCGCGTCCGCAGGATCAATTCCCGCTATTTTAAAAACACGGTTCTGCATCGAAGAATCGTGAATACGAATGGAGCCGGACGCTAATTCATAACCGTTTAATACAAGGTCGTAGAGATCGCCTTTTACAGAGCCGGGATCGCTCTCCATTGTCTCGTGATATTTTTCCTGCGGATATGTAAATAAATGATGAGCCGCCTCCCACTTTTTTTCGTCTTCGTTGTACTCAAACATCGGGAAGTCAACTATCCACACAAATTCAAAACAGTTAGAATCGCAAAGAGCCAAGTCGCGTCCAAGTTTTGAACGCACAGCTCCTAGGGCGATATTTGTCGTTTTTCGGGAAGCATCCGCGATCATAAGGATGAGGTCTCCGTCAGATGCGCCAAGTTTGTCTATTATTTGCCTTGCGTTATCTGCAAAAAATTTGGAAGCTCCGCCCTCAAGAGCGCCGCCTGTAACCTTCATCCATGCCATTCCTTTTGCCTTGTAAATCTTCGCGTGCGCTTCAAGCTCCTCGATTTGTTTGCGTGAATAGTCAGCTTTGCCTTTCACCAAAAGAGCCTTTACCGCTCCACCTGCGGAAAGAGCGTCCTTAAACGCCTGAAAAGAACTCGCCTCCACAAAGGGGCTGAAATCCTGCAACCGCATATCGAAACGCAAGTCAGGCTTGTCGCTACCATAAAGCTCCAGAGCCTCTTCCCATGTCAGACGACGGAACTTTTGAGGCAAATTGACATTCATTACCTTATTAAACACATGGCACATCAAACCCTCTGTCATGGACAGAACATCGTCCCTTCCAACAAACGACATTTCGATGTCAATTTGCGTGAACTCAGGCTGTCTGTCGCCGCGAGAATCTTCATCTCTGTAACAGCGAGCAATCTGAAAATATTTGTCAAAACCGCCAACCATTAAAATCTGTTTGTAAAGTTGCGGCGACTGAGGCAGAGCGTAAAATTTGCCCGGATAAAGTCTTGAAGGAACAAGATAATCCCTCGCTCCCTCAGGCGTGGATTTGATAAAAGTGGGAGTTTCAATTTCATAGAATCCGTTAGATGTCATCCATTCACGAACAGCGAAAGTTGTCCTGCTCCTGAGTTTGATCCGCTCCTGCATAGCGGAACAGCGGAGGTCAAGATAACGGTACTTCAGGCGAAGGTCTTCGTTTGCCTTGCTTTCCTCATCAATCTGAAAAGGCAGAACTTCACTCTTGTTCAAAACCACAATTTTGGACGCTAAAATCTCAATTTCTCCCGTCTCCATTGAAGGGTTAACCATATCGTCCGGACGAGAACTTACAGTTCCTTCCGCAGAGATACAGTATTCGTTTCGCAGTTCATCGCAGACTTCCGCAAGGTTTGCGTTCTTTTCGGTGTCAACCGTAACCTGCGTAACGCCGTAACGGTCTCTCAAGTTTATAAAAAATATTCCGCCGTGGTTTCTCTTGCGGTGAACCCAGCCGTTCAAA
>JAIRUQ010000119.1 GCA_031254315.1 Treponema sp. | reverse complement strand
CTGCACCATTCGCCGTATTCTTTGAGGGAGTTGACGGCGGTTATCCATTTTTCCAATGCTCGGCGTTTTTCCTGTACTTCATCGGTTTCTTTGCCTTTTGTTTCAAGTACAAGAGTTTTTCCATTGTTTAGTTTAATTAAATAATCAGGATAATAAGAATGGGAAATGCCATTAAAGGTATACTGAATGGCAAAGCCTAAGTGGTCATTTTTTGCAAAGGCGAAAACATTGGGATTTTTACTTATTTTATTGGCTTCTGTCGCTTCCATTGCACTGTCAAAAACGCATAGGTTGATGTGAGTTTTATTAAACGGTTCACAGTGTTTGGTTGTAAACCACATGGGCATATCGCCTGTAGAGCGGGTTTTGCTGTTGGGATTAAAAAACGGTACGATGCTTGTAGTCATTTCAAATTCAAGGAAGTTACATAAATGCTCAACTATTGTGTTCATGTTGAGCATATACATTATTTTTCTTCTTAGCGGGTCATTATTAAATAATGGTGATTCCATTTCTATTTTTCCGGAAGAAAGATATATTTCTACCCAACGGAATATTTGTCCGAGCATGGCATAAGGGGTTACTTCATCTTTCCATTTCGATTTCAGTGAGCCATAAACACGAGAGGTGGTCTTAAAAATTATTTCCTGCATTCGCAGATGTTTTTCTAGTTTTTCAAGGTCGATTGTTGTGCATTTTGTCAGGTCAGGCTTACCGTCAACGAGCGGCGCAAGGTCTGCGCTTAATCTTGTATCTTTTAGCTCTAAGCGGTCGATTTTGTTGATATCGACATGAAGTTTGGGGTTTAATTCAAGGTCTATGCGTATGATGTTAGGCCAGGAGATTTCATATTGTGCGTTACTGTGGTCTACCTGTATTGTAAATTTTTGCTTCGGGGGTGGGCCTCCACCGCCATCTCCTTCATGCGGGAGAAATGAAAAGGGTATGCCGAAAATGTTCACATACTCAGGGGCATATAAACCGTCTTCGCCAATTTCATACGAAGAACGGCGTAAGCCTCTGCCTACTACCTGTTCACATAATAACTGACTGGAAAATGCCCGCAAGCCCATAATATGAGTTACTGTTTTTGCGTCCCAGCCTTCGGTTAACATTCCGACAGAAATTACATTGCGAATTTGTTCGCCACGTTTACCTTTTTGACCGACAGTATTTACTATATCTCTTAATATTGCGGCTTGTTCTTTTTTTGATTGTTTTTGCTCTCCTTCGGTTTCATCATCACTTGTCAAAGTATCTTTTATTGTAAGGTTTTCCAGTTCTGCTTTTTCAAGTATTTTTGAGTCTATTTGAATTAGGTATTTTAAATCGCATAATTTGTCGATGTCTATTTGCTTGCTTTGGAAAGCATATTGTATTCTTGAGGCTGTTTCGGTACGGTTGGCGACGGTTATCATAACAGGCGGGACTTCATCATCCCCTTTGGATTTCCATGATTTGTATGTTTCCAGCCAATCAGCTCCTAAAAGACTGTATGCCTGTATAACCAAGTCAGGTAGCGGGGTTTCTGGCGGTACAGGTCGATTTACATTGGTTTTTACTTTTTCGTCCATGTATAAGTGATACAGTTTAGAACGGAATGTTTTTGCGTCATAAGTACCGTCATCACGGACTACAATTCGGGGGGTTTTTACCAGGCCTGATTCAATTCCGTCATATAATCCGAAGTCGCTTACAACCCATGTAAAAAGAGCTTCTGATTCGTTCTTCTTACCGGAAGGGGCGAAAGGAGTTGCCGAAAAATCATAACAGGTTAAAATATTTCTTGAGGCATGAATACGGTCCAGACCGTTTATCCATATTGTAGCTTCCTGTTCAGCCTCTTTATCCTCTTTTGACATTTTTTCTTTTATTTCAGGATTTTTTCGCCATGCGTGGTGGGCTTCGTCATTGATAACCAGAATATTTTTATAATTTGAGATTTTGCCCAACACTTCTCTTGTATAGGCTTCATCACTTTTTGGACCTCTTTTGTCAACTGATTTCTTTTTTAACAGGTCTTCTACACTATCCCATGAAAGAGCCTGCCAGTTTATTATTTCTATTTTTCCTTGATAAAGCTTATCAATCAATGAAGGAGGGACTATATCAAATTCGGTGTAATAATTGTTATGTCCGCTACCTGTTTGTAAAACCTGTAAACGTTCACGAACGGTAATTCCGGGGGCTACAATAAAAATATATTTAGAAAAGCGTTTGTCCTGCGGATATGATACCTTGTTACACACTTGCCATGCGATAAGCATAGCCATTACGATTGTTTTTCCTCCGCCTGTGCAGAGTTTTGTGCAGATGCGTTTGAATTCGCCGCCGTCTCCTTTTATGTCAATTCCGGTTTTTTCCGTTTCGGGGGCTTCGGCAAGCCAGATGATTGTTTCGATTGCGTCTAATTGACAGAAGAAAAAAGGGAGAAAAGTTTTTGAATACCAATGTTCTATTAGTTTTCGGGTAACACTTGTAATGCCAAGGTAATCGTTATTTCGCCATGTTTTAACTCTTGCCCGTATTTCATTGACTAAAGGAAGTTCTATAAATTTGCCTAAATCGTTGTATTGGTTGCTTCCCGGATTGGCAATTATGTAACCTGCTGAACGGCGGAAGGGAACACGGTCAAAGGATTGAGTGTTCTGGTCGTATTTCCAGTGTTCTTTTGGTTCTGCATAAGGGGAATTGATGATTAGTTTGTCAATTTCTTTAGGCATTTTCGCCGCCGATGGAGATTATCTTCATACATTCAATTCCACGGTCGTCAATGATTTTTACCGCAATATTGGTGTTTTCTTTTACTTTGAACGGAAGGGATTCTGTGCCTCGATATTTTTCGATTAGGTCTTGATTAATTTCAACTTTGAGAGTTTTTGCCAATTTATCCCAACCTTCGTTTTTCCCTTCAATTGGAAAAAAAACCTGTCTGGGTTCTATGGACATTCCGTCATAATCGGTATCAAGCATCCACATAGCTATTCTATTTTTGCCGCCGGATTCTACACTTCCATTACTAACATTGTAATAATCGAAACCTTTAACTTCGACTTTGTATTTGCCTTTTTCAATTTTGATAAGTTCTACATCGGGCTGACCGATTAGCCAGAAACTTTGACTGCTACTACTTTTCTTTTTTAGGTCGGCTGTCATAAGGTCAGCGTTCATTTGGGCTTTGAGTAAAGTAACACCAGGCCATTTGGT
>JAIRUQ010000117.1 GCA_031254315.1 Treponema sp. | reverse complement strand
CGGTGATTATTGCGGAGGTGGCACACCCGTTCCCTTTCCGAACACGGAAGTTAAGCCCTCCCGCGCCGATGATACTGCATCTCTAAGGTGCGGGAAAGTAGGTCGTCGCCGGGCTTTTTCTTTTTTTCAAACCCTTCTCAAGAAGGGCTTTTTTTTGCTTATTTGAATAATGTTAAAAAAATATATTTCTATCCTTGCAAAAATGATTATTTTTACTTAAAATAGACATAGAGGGGTATTGTAATTAGGAGAGGAATACTATGAAACGGCTATTTTTTGCCTTATTTTGCGCATTATTTGTCCTGCTGTCTGCAGGAGCCCAAGCGAGACTTGGGGATTTTTCCATGCGCGGAGCGGCTAGTCAGGAGATGACGGATGAAGGGCTTTTTGGAGCGCATCCAAGCCTTCCTTTAAATTCCAAGGTAAAAATTACCAATCCAAGGAATGGCAGGGAAGTTGAAGTTTCCATCATTAATCGTATTGATCCGTCTTTGAACAGAATAATCGATCTCTCTTCTGCCGCTATCAGCGCTCTTGGCATGAATGCGGGAGAACAGGTCGTTGTTACTGTAAGCGCCCCGCCACCCCCTGTAGTTCAATCATCACGCCAGAATGAGCCAATAGTGGATTTAAGGGAACCAACTGCAGTTGCGCAAGCGCCGGTTGAACCGGAGCCGGTTGTTGAACAAGCTCCGGCTGTTCAGCCCCCCCCTCAGCAAGTAGCCCAAACGCCTTCAGAGCCAAGCAATCAAACGATTCATGTTTACCAGCAGGAAAACGACCGGGAAATGCAGGCGCTTTTGCGGGCTTATAATATGAGAGAATCAAATGGGTCTTCCAATAACAATAATAACGACCACGAATTTTACGCATGGCTAATGGCTATGACTGTTGACGCAAGGGAAGCTCGTGATGCAAGAGAGGCAAGGGAAGCCAGAGAAATCCGGGAAGCTCGTGAGGCAAGGGAATTTAGAGAGGCAAGGGAAACAAGGGAAGCCAGAGAAGCGCGTGAGGCAAGAGAGCTTAGAGAAGCAAGGGAAGCCAGAGAGTCGCGTGAGATACGGGATGCCCGTGATACCAGAATGATGGCAAGTACTCCCACAAACGGACAGGTAATAAATCAGCCTGCCCAGCCGGTTCAGACTTCAAATCAACAAGTCGCGCCTAATGACCGCGCAATGCTTAATCTGCCTCCTCCAAGACAAAGCGGTCAATCGACAAATCTCAACTCACTTGGTCCCCTATCTCAGGCGAATGAATCGCAGGATTTCAGGGTTTCTTCCAATCAATCTCAATCTGTCAGAAATCAGCCTTCTGCCCAAAGGCAGGAAGCCCAAGTACAACCCGTGCCTGTCAGACCGGAAGAAATTCAGATAATTCCGGGCTTACCGGCGAGACATTCGGGCAAAATTTACCGCTTGCAGGTAGGGGCGTATTCGGCTCAGGATGTCGCCGATAGGATGGCGACCCTTATCAGAAGCGCCGGTCTTAGGGCGGAAGTTGAATTTTCGGGGTCGATTTACAGGGTTCAGGCTGTCGGAATCTCCTCAGATGATGTATATTCCACCTCAATTCGGCTGGGTTCTCTTGGATTTGGTCAAATTTGGGTCAGGGAGTAAAATTATACTTGAACAGATGCCGTAATAATGTTACATTAGTTAGATAGAGAGGATATTCCAGTGGCAGTACGGGTAGAAGTAAATAAGACCGAGTCAAAGCAATTGGTCACATTCCAGCTCGGAGAGGAGCTGTATGGCGTCAATATTATGGATGTCAAGGAAATTGTTCGTGTACAGGCAATCAGGGCAATTCCCAACGCTCCTACTTATGTAGAAGGAATATTCAACCTTAGAAGTGAAATTATTCCCATTATAAATCTGCATAAAAGGTTTCATTTAAGAAAATTGGTATCATCTGAAGAAGATGAATTGTTGTCCGGTTTTATAATTGTTGATATAGACGGAATGAAGCTTGGAATTATTATTGACAGAATCTCGCGTGTAGTAACAGTCGAAGAAGGAGATATCCAGCCGCCGCCGCAGATGTTTTCAGGTATTGGCGCTGAATATATACAGGGAGTGGTTCGCCAGGAAGAGGGGTATCTTATCATTCTCGATATCAGAGACCTGTTTAATCCGAAAGAACTTCAAAAAATTGCCGAGTTGCGAAGATAAACTTTTAGGTAACGCATGAAAATCGAAATTTATTCTCCCACTATAAGACGAAAAGAAATGGACGCGGTATTGACCGCAATGGTAGAGGAAAAAATCGGTCCCGGAGACCGAAATCGTCTTTTAATTCAAACGGCAAAAGAGCAGTTACGCTTTGATTATGCCCTTGCTTTAAGAAGCCCCGCCGTCGCTTTGCATACATCTCTTAAAGCGCTTTGCCATCAAGGGCAGGCTGTTGTGCTTTCCGCTCTTTCCCCGCTTTACTATTTGCAGGTTCTGCATGATTTACAGCTAACGCCCCTTTTTTGTGACGTAACTTTTGACTTTCCATGCATGAGCAGGGAATTAATAGAAAATGCGCTTGCAAAAAAACCGGAAGGTCTTGAAGTTGGCGCTGTCGTTCTTAATCATACACTTGGGTTTTTGCCCGATACCGCTTCGATTGCCGAGCTTGGACTTCCTGTAATAGAAGATGTTTCGCAGAGTTACGGAAGTGCGATATTACCCAAAAAAGAAAGACTTCAGGAAGGTGAAGAAAAAAAAGAGGCGGCAGAAGCGCAAGCTACCGTTAAACTTGCAGGCGCGGATAGTGTTTTTTGCATTGTCGGACTTGAAGAGAGGGATATGCTTACATCGGGCGGAGGGGCGGTGCTATTTGCGATGAACAGGAAAGACGGTACTGCTCTGCGGAATTTCGCCGGGTTAGCGAATGAATACTGTCTTCCCGACATTAACGCCGCGCTTGCCGTTGTTCAATTTAAGGATATTTACCGTAACATAGAAAGAAGGCGCGACATCGCTAAAGTTTATCTTCAGGCGAGTCTTAGGACAAGGCATAAACGTTTTATCCCTCTTAATGAAAACGAATATTGTAATTATTCTTTTTCACTTATTTTAGAAACAGGGCTAAAAGATGTAATTGCGTACGCCAGAAAAAAAGAAATTGAAGTTGAAAACGCGTTTGAAAAAACAATCGCAGGCGCGGGATTTTGCGACGACTGTCCTGTGAGCAATTCTCTTGTTCTAAGAACAGTTCTCTTTCCGATGTATCCTCGGCTTCGCTCTCAGGATGCGGAACGAGTGTCACGCCTCGTAATGACTCTTCCATAGAAGGAATGTTTATGAATAAAAAGGTGGTTTTATTTGTAAATCTTCATAAAAAGAACGCGACATCTACAGCAGGCGAAATACAGGCGGAGCTTGAAAAACGCGGGATAGAAACAACTGTTTTTTCCTTTGAAGGGAAGCCGGAAAAATTACCAAGCGGAAAGTGGGACATTGCTTTTTCTCTTGGCGGGGACGGAACTGTTTTGTACACGGCGCGAAGCCTCTCTCCTTTAGGAGTGCCGATTCTGCCTGTCAATCTTGGGACACTGGGATTTCTCGCGGAAGTTGACAAGAGCGACTGGCTTGATGTTTTTAACAAGTGGGAAAAAGGTGAAATTACTCTTTCCCGCCGCTGTATGTTTGAGATTTCCGTAGAACGCGATTCAAAAAGCATTATGAAAAGCAACTGTCTTAATGACGCGGTTATTTCATATACAGAAATTGCAAAACTTATTAAACTTGACGTGCATATAAATTCAAATACGGCTCTTGGTTCCTATCGCTGTGACGGTCTTGTTATCTCTACTCCTACGGGTTCAACTGCATATTCAATGGCGGCAGGAGGTCCAATACTTGATCCTGAAATGGAAGCGCTCATCCTTAACCCTATCTGTTCTTTCGCGCTGTCCAATAGACCTTTCGTTCTTCCTTCAAATCAAACGCTGGCAATAACAGTTGCGCAGGAGCAAAGATCAGGCGTACTTTTAACAGTTGACGGGCAAGATACATTCGATCTTGAATGTTCCGACAAAATTATTGTCAAGCAAGCGCCTTATGATGCGTTGCTGGTATTAGCCGACAGAAACGCCTACTATTCCGCGCTCAGAGATAAACTATTCTGGTCGGGTGATGTCTATGCTTGAAGAACTTTCGATTAGAAATTACGCTCTTATTGACTCAATTACTCTTTCTTTCCGCTCAGGTCTTAATGTTCTTACAGGAGAGACAGGAGCAGGTAAATCAATCATTGTCGGCTCTTTAAGTTTTTTACTTGGCGGAAAGACCGAAACCGATGTTATACGCTCCGGCTGTGATGAAGCGTGCGTGTCTGCGGTAATATCAGTTAAAAAAAATAATACCGATGTCAATGACTGGCTTAAATCAAAAGATATTGAATGTGAAGAAGATACAATTATTGTAAGAAGAAATATTAAAAGCTCAGGCAGAGGCTCTATTTTTATTCAAAACATTCCTGTAACAAGACAGGATTTAACGGAATTTATGGGATTGTTATTCGATCTTCACGGACAGCATAACCATGAATCGCTCTTGCGCAAAGAAAGCCACCGCCGCTATTTAGATCATTTTGCCGGAATAGAAAATGAAGTGAAAAGTTTTTCACAAATTTTTCTGGAACTGTCCGAAAAGCGCAAAACTATGGAAGCCTCTCTAAAAAGCGAGAAGGAAAGAGAGGAGCGCCTTGAACTTCTGAATTATGCTGTAGATGAGATTACAAAGGCGCAGATTCATTCGGGGGAAATTCGAGAACTTGAAAATGAAGCGCAAAAACTTTCCGATTTTGAAAAGCTGGCGGGCTTTATAAATACTGCCGCAGGCTGTTTTGTTGACGGCGAGCAGTCCGCTTTAAGCATGACTCGAAAGGCAAAGAACGCCTTGGACAGTGCGTCTGCCGTAGATTCTTCTCTTAGCGAGATCAACAGAAGGTTTGAGAACCTTTACTATGAAGCGGAAGATATCGCGGGGGATTTTCGCTCTTACAGAGACAATTTAACTTTTGACCCAAAAAGACTGGAAGAGGTCAATGAACGGCTGGTTTTGCTTCACAAGTTGAAAAAGAAATATGCCGCAGACTGCCAGAGCGGAGGCGAAGAGGACGCGATACTGCTGTACAAGACAAACGCAGAAGCTGAAATCGGAGCGCTTTCCAATGCCGAAGAAGACAGGGCAAAATTAAAGGCGCAGATTTCAGTGATAGAAAAAAATATTGTGGCAAAAGCTCAAATTTTAAGGGAAAAAAGAACAGCGGCTTCTGCGAAATTAAGCCAATTAATTACAGGAATTTTAAAAGACCTTGGAATGCCGAACGCGGGTTTTAAGGCGGCAATAAATCCAAAACAGAATGAGGGGCAGATTTCATTTGGTCCTTATGGAACGGAAGAAGTAGAGTTTTTAATTTCCGCGAACACAGGCGAGCCGCTTAAAGATTTGGCGAAAATAGCATCGGGCGGAGAGCTTTCAAGGGTAATGCTCGCGATAAAAACCGCGCTTTTATCGGATAATCTGTCCGAATCCTCGCGGGAAGAATCTGCAGGGGTTGAAACCCTTGTTTTTGACGAGATTGACGCGGGGATTGGCGGCGAGGTTGCCCTGAAAGTAGGAGAATATTTGACAAAAATAGCCAAATATAAGCAAATTTTTTGTGTAACACATCTCGCGAGTATCGCGGTAAGAGCCGATAATCAATTTAAGGTGGAAAAGAAAACAGAAGGCGGCAGAACCTACACCGGCATCGGACCATTGAGCGCGGAAGGGCGCAGGAAAGAGATCGCGAGGATGCTTGCCGGAGACGCGGGAGAAGCCGCGCTTGCCCA
>JAIRUQ010000093.1 GCA_031254315.1 Treponema sp. | reverse complement strand
CTCGCCGCCTACGATTATCTGACCAATTCTGAAAATTACAAACTCGACCGTAAACAGTTGCAATTTTTGAAGAATAATACTTTTTACGGCTGGGAGATTGTCAGAAATACCTACCGCCTCTGCCTGATGAATCTGTTTCTGCACAACATCGGTGACATTGACGGAACAGTTCCCGTTATCCGCAATGACGCTCTCCTTTCCGCACCGAAAGAAACGTTTGATTATGTGTTGACTAATCCTCCATTTGGTAAAAAAAGCAGTATGACCTTTACCAATGATGAAGGCGAACAGGAAAAAGAAGATTTGGTTTATAACCGCCAGGATTTTTGGGCTACTTGTTCAAATAAACAGCTTAACTTTGTTCAACATATTCATAGTATATTGAAATCCGACGGAAAAGCCGCAGTGGTGGTTCCCGATAATGTGCTATTTGAAGGTGGCGCGGGAGAAATCGTCCGTAAAAAATTGCTTGAAACCACCGATTTACACACCATCTTGCGGCTTCCCACAGGAGTTTTTTACAAGCAGGGCGTAAAAGCAAATGTGATTTTTTTCGACAATAAACCTGCAAGCCCCACTCCTTGGACGAAGGAAGTTTGGGTATACGATTTTCGTACCAATATCCATTTTACTTTAAAGCAAAATCCACTGCAATTTGAGGACTTACAGGATTTTATCAAATGTTACAATCCCGATAACCGCTACAAACGCAAGGAAACATGGAGCGATAAAAAGCCTGAAGGCAGATTTCGCTGTTTTACTTACAAGGAAATTCTGGAACGGGATAAAACCAGCCTCGACATTTTCTGGCTCAAGGACAAGTCCCTGACCGATCTTGACAATCTGCCGGAGCCTGATGTTTTAGCCGCTGAGATCATGGAAAATTTGGAAACCGCTCTGGAAAGTTTTAGGACATTGACAGCGGCTTTGGATAATACATCAACAACGAAAAAGAATAAGTGATCATCGAATAGAACGAATTAAGACGAATAAAGATAAAGGATTTTCGTTTAATTCGCTTAATTCGTGTTATTCGATGATCTATTCGTATCAATTCGTTTAATTCGTGCTATTCGATGATCTTCTTCTACGAATACCTCTCCAAAAACCGTTTTAACCGCTCACTCGCCGGATTATCCAACAGTTCAGGTGGTCCATACTCAACTGTAACGCCTTCGTCAATGAAAAGGACTGTGTCCGCTACTTGGCGGGCGAATTGCATTTCGTGCGTTACAATGATCATCGTGGTGTTTTTATCAGCAAGGTTTCTGATAACTTTTAACACTTCTCCTGTTAATTCGGGATCAAGGGCGGAAGTCGGCTCATCAAAGCATAGAATATCAGGTTTTAACGCCAACGCTCTTGCGATGGCGACCCTCTGCTGTTGTCCGCCTGATAACTGGTGCGGATAAAAATTACGCTTTGCGGATAAACCGATTTGCTCCAACAGTAGCGCTCCCTCACTTTGTATTTCTTCAATTATGGTTTTCTTATTTTTTTTGTAATCCGGTAATTTTTTCGCGGCTAATTCGCGGGCAAGTACGACGTTTTCAAACGCCGTGTATTGGGGAAACAAATTAAAAGATTGAAACACAAGCCCAAAATGCAGGCGTTTTTGGCGGACAACAGACATGGCGTAACTGTTACGGTCATCGGAATCAAATAATGTTTCGCCACGCACAATAATGCGCCCAGAATCAATCTTTTCAAGGAAATTCAAACAACGCAAAAGAGTGGTTTTTCCGCTTCCTGATGATCCGATAATGGCAAGCACATTGCCTTCTTCAAGCGAGAAACTGATGTTATTCAAAACTTCGGCAGTACCGAATTTTTTTGTTATTGATTGTACTTCAAGAATAGCCATTTTTTACGCCCTAAAATAACTCAATTTTTTTTCTATGCCGCCAAATAATAGCGTAAGAATACCCACAAACAGCAAATAAAACGCGCCCGTATAAAACAATGGCCAAATAATCGCCCTGGTCGCGGCAAAATTTTCCGCGACCCTGATGATTTCGGCAACCATGATAACACGCGCCAGAGCCGTATCTTTAACCAGCGTGATGACTTCATTTGACATTGGGGCTGTTATGCGCTTTATAACTTGAAGAAGCACAATGCGAAAGAAAATCTGTGTTTTTGTCATTCCAAGGACTTGCCCTGCTTCGTACTGGCTATGAGAAATACTTTCTATGCCGCCTCGGTATATTTCGCTGAAGTAACAGGCATAGTTAATTGAAAACGCTATAATCGCGGCGTTTATCCTCGACGATATTGGCTCGCCAAAGATAAAACCCGGAACATAAAATACAATAAATACCTGGAGCATCAAGGGTACGCCCCTGATACACCAGACAAATATTTTTACAATAAATCTTAGTGGCGCGATTTTTGACATTGAGCCAAAAGAGATAACAAGACCAAGCGGAAGGGCGAATAAAAGCGTCAGCGAAAAAATAAAGAATGTTAGTTGAAAACCTTGTAATAACCTTACTGTTACCGCCCAGAAATCCATGAATAGAATTATCCCCTGAAGTTTGTATCAAGAACGAGAGAATCTTCAAGTCCGTATTTTCCGGCGAGTTCCCTCAGTTTTCCTTCATCATATAATTCTTTAAGAACAGCGTTTACTCTGTCTCTAAGATCGCTTCCCTTTTTGAAACCAACCGCGTACACTTCATGATCCAGCGTGATGTTCGCAATTGCCAAATCGGAATAATCGCCTGAACCTGCGAGTCTTTGCGCTAAAAGAATATCAACTACCGCGAAATCAACGGCTCCTGATTTGACCTCAAGAAACGTGCTGATTTGTGCCGGCACTCCAATGAACCTGCCGCTCTCGCCGACAGCTTCCGTTGCGACGGACTCGCCCGCTGAACCGCTTTCAGCTGATGAAGACTTTCCAATCAGATCATCCATATTTCTGAAATCACCTGTTCTCGCCGCTCTAATTACAATGCACTGTTGATTGCGTAAATAGCTGTAACTGAAGTCAACCATGTTGCTTCTCGGCACGCCGTTCTCAGAAGCGTTGGCGGTAAATCCGTTCCAAATGGCGTTTATAGTTCCGGCTTCAAGCTCCTGATATTTGCTCTCCCACGCTATTTCCTGAAACGCTACCTTCATGCCAAGTCTCTGCCCGACAAGCAACGCAAGCTCGGTGTCAAAACCCGTCCATTTTCCGCTTGAGTCTCTAAAGTTCATCGGCTCAAAATCAGTAATTCCGCAGACGAGTTTTCCGGCGTTTTTGCTACTGCACGATGTTGAAAAGACCATGCAGACAAAAAGAATAACCGCAAACACAAGACAAATACTCTTTTTCACAAATTTTTCTCCTTTCAAATTAGTAAATTTCCTAACAATTCACCTTACCAAATTTACAAATGCGAGTAAAGAGGACCCTCTGAAAACCTAGTAGGCTGTAACATCTAAAACATTACATTATTCGCCAAATATCTCACACAAAGGCACGAAGGCACAAAGGGAAAGAAAGGAAGGCTGAGCGTATTCTTCAAGCTTTTCTTCATTAAAAATCAAAAAAAGAATGGTAGGAAACGCGCCATTGACAAATAAAGCGCCCCCTTTGCGCCTTCGTGCCTTTGTGTGAGGTCTTTATCGAAAGAATGTTTTCGTAAATATTTTGTTGTGACAGACTGCTCGGTTGGGTTTTCAAATGTTATTTTCTTGGAAGACATTGATTTTTTTTTGTATTTTCAATAAGATAAGCCATGGTTATAGCATCAATCGATATACAAGGCGGCAAAGTCGTCCAATTAAAGCAAGGAGCGGAACTCATGTTACAGCGTGATAACGCTCTTGAACTTGCGCAAGAATTCGACCGTTACGGCGAAATCGCTGTCATTGATTTGGACGCCGCGATGGGAAAAGGTTCCAACCTTGAAATGATCAAACCCCTTTTGCGAAAAGCCAACTGCAGAGTAGGCGGCGGCATCAGAACGCCCGAACAGGCAAAGGAACTCATCAGTTTTGGCGCGCGAAAAATTATCGTAGGCTCAAGCGCTTTCCGCGAAGGCGGCGCGTTCAAAGTAAACGTCCCCTTCCTCGAATCTCTCTCAAAAAAAATCGGAAGACAGCGGCTGATTGTCGCGGTAGATGCCCGCGCCGGCGAAATCGTAGTGGACGGCTGGAAAACTCCCACGGGACTCGATTTAGCAACAGCCGCAAAAGCCGTTGAACCATTCGCGTCCGAATTGCTCTTCACCTGCGTAGAGCGTGAAGGCACAATGACAGGCATCGACCTTGCCCCCGTTCGCAAACTGCGCGAATCCGTTAGCTGTAAAATCACTGTCGCAGGCGGCGTATCAACATTAAGCGAAATAGAAGAAATCGCCGCCCTCGGTTGTGATGTGCAATTAGGAATGGCTCTATACACCGGAAAAATCAACCTTGCCGATGCCTTTATAGTGTCGCTTAACTGGAAGAAGGGGGAAGTCTCCCCCCTCGCTACGAAACCTTCGGTTTCTCCGCTCCCCCCCTCATTGCTCCCTCTCATTGTTCAATCGTTGGACGGTCAAGTAATGATGACAGGCTTTACAGACAGAATAGCGTTAGCCGAAACATTCAAGCGTGGCAATGTCTGTTTCCACAGCCGTACAAGAAACAGACTGTGGATGAAAGGGGAAAATTCAGGCAATGTGTTAAAACTTGTCCGTCTTCGTGCCGACTGCGACTGCGACGCCCTTCTTGCGACAGCCGAGCCGGCGGGACCTGTTTGCCACACCGGCAACTGGTCATGTTTTTCCGCAGAGAAAGAGTATTCACTGGAGTTTTTGCAGAATATTATAGAAGAGCGTTTTCGCAATCCTGCGCCCGGCTCTTACACCGCGACCCTTGATGATGAACTTGTTCGTGATAAAATAATGGAAGAGGCAAAAGAATTGTGCGAGGCGAAAGACAAAAGTGAAATTGTCTGGGAAGCGGCAGACCTTTTGTATTTTACAACAGTATTGATGACACGCGCCGGAGTCAGCGTTCAAGACATTCTTGACGAACTTGACAGACGGCACAAAAAGTAGGAGCTTATGAGCAAATATTGGAACAACCGTACTAAAAAAACAATTCCTTATATCCCCGGCGAACAGCCCAAGGACAGGAAAATTATCAAACTCAATACGAATGAGAATCCGTATCCTCCTTCGCCAAAAGTTATCAAAGCGATACAAAAAGCCGCCAATGATCGTCTGCGCCTTTATCCCGATCCCGAATGTATTGAATTCCGCAAAGCTGTTGCCGCCCGTTACGGCGTTAAAATTGAACAAGTATTTGCAGGTAACGGCTCCGATGAAATTCTCGGCTTCGCTTTTGGAGGCTTCTTTGAGAGCGGTACACAAGCGCGACCAATCCTTTTTCCCGACATTACTTACAGTTTTTATCCTGTTTATGCCAATCTTTGGGACATTCCGTACCGCACCATCCCGTTACGCGAGGATTTTTCAATTGACTGCGAAGATTATAAAGCCCCCTGCGGCGGAGTTGTATTTCCCAACCCAAACGCGCCAACCGGAATGTCTGTCCCGTTAGCTGGTATATTAGAACTTGCTAAATACCTCGAAGAGCAAGAGAAAATTCTCATTGTTGATGAAGCGTATATCGCTTTTGGTTCCGCCAACCAGTCGGCTGTTTCGCACATAGAAAAATTTCCAAATCTGCTTACCGTACATACGCTTTCTAAATCTGAGTCTCTCGCCGGATTGCGCACAGGTTTCGCTATTGGCAATGAAGTGCTTATCGAAGGTTTGTGCCGAATACGGGATTCATTCAATTCATACACTCTCGACAGACTTGCGATTGCCGGAGCTTCGGCGGCGCTTGCGGATACTCGCTATTACAATGAAATTAATAACCGTGTAATAAACACAAAGGAGAGGGTAGCGCAAGTCCTGCGAGGTCTTGATTTTCAAGTTCTGCCATCGTCAGCTAACTTTTTGTTTATAAAGCCGCCTACCGGTAACGGTAAAGAATTTTTTGCCGCCCTGCGTGAAAAGGGTATACTGGTTCGGTATTTTAGCAAGGACAGAACCGCGGATTTCCTTCGTGTCAGTATCGGAACAGATGAAGACATGGATAAATTCCTTAAAAGCTGTAAAGAGATACTTGGGACGCAATGAACAATGAGCAATGAGCAATGAGCAATGAGCAATAAGCCAGAGAGCAAAGAGTAGAGAGTAAGGAGTAAAGAGCAAAAAGTGATGAAAATTATACAAAGTAGTGAGTTTGACTCATACTGGAAAGACATAACAATAATCGAAGATGATACAAAAACCGAAAAAACGGTAAAAAAAATAATAAAAGAAATTCGCTTAAAAGGGGATGCCGCTGTAAAAAAATATACTTTAAAGTTTGATAAATCTTTACCGCAGAGCTTTGAGTTACCCATGCCGGAAGTAAAACGCGCTTACGAAGAATTACGCGCTAGCGACCCTGCCCTGACAACCGCACTCGAACTTGCCGCAGAAAACATCAAACGCTTTTCACTCAAGCAAAAAAAACAATTTTCCAACTTTGAGACAGAAAACGATTCGGGGGTGTTTACGGGGCAGAGGGTAATCCCGGCAGAAAGCGCGGCGGTTTATGTCCCCGCAGGACGTTTTCCGCTCTTTTCTTCGGTACTCATGTGCGTAATTCCCGCCTTTTGCGCCGGTGTCGAAAAAGTAAACTTTTCGACTCCGCCCAAAAAAGACGGCTTACCTGATAAAAAAATACTTGCCGCCGCAGGCATAGCGGCGAAAGTTTGCGGAGTTTCAGATAACAGCTTCCGTCTTTTCGCTATTGGCGGCGCGCAGGCAATCGCCGCTTTCGCCTTTGGAACGGAATCAGTCCCCCGTGTCGATGTAATCGCGGGACCGGGAAACAAATTTGTGCAAGCGGCGAAAAAGCTTCTGTACGGACAGGTAGGGATTGATTTTATCGCAGGTCCCTCTGATGTGCTGGTTATCACGGACGGAATCGATGATTACGCCGCGGACCTTGTCGCCGCCGATATGCTCGCTCAGGCTGAACATGATCCCGATGCCCGCGCGAGAGCGTTAGTCGCAAGTAAAGAATTTGCGGATAAAATAGCATCTGCTATTGAACGCCGCCTCGCGGAATTGCCAACGGCAAAAAATGCCCGCGCTTCATTAGACAATGGCGGTCTTATTATCGTTTACAAAGACAAAGAAGAAGCTATACGCATTGCCAATAAAATCGCGCCCGAACACCTTGAACTGCAAACTGAAAATGTTGACACTTGGATTCCGCAATTAAAAAATTACGGCTCTCTTTTCATAGGCGCGTTATCCGCCGAGGCTCTTGGCGATTATTCGGCGGGAATAAATCACACCCTGCCGACATCTGGCAGTGCGCGTTTTACAGCCGGTCTTTCTGTCCGCCACTTTCTAAAAACTGTAACAACCCTTCGCTGTACCAGTGGAGCCGGTTTTGAAAAAGTGCGTAATGCGGCGCAAATAATGGCAAAAGCCGAGGGTCTTGAAGGACATGCGTTAAGCGCGGCGGCAAGGGGAAATTAAAAGTTTTTTATATATTATTTTAGTATTTTTTATGTTTATTTAACATAAAAAATTAACTATCTTATCGGCGTATAACCTGTTTTTGCAACTAACTCCTGTCCCTGAGCGGAAAGTATCCATTCGATGAATCTTCGGGTATTTTCGCTTCTGTTGCCTGTGGTAATCGCATACACGGTTTGGACAAAGGGGTAAGTTTTATTTTGTATCGTTTGCCGTGTAGGTACAATACCGTCAACTGATAAAGCCTTTACTCCCGAATTGTCTGCCATTTGGGTAAGGTAAAATAAAAATGTATAACCAATCGCGCTGTTGTAGTTATAAAAATCTGAGGTAATTTTTCGGATCATGCCGCCCATACCTCCTGGAACAAATTCGCCGTCAAGAACCGGTCTAATAAGCCGATCTCCCCTCATAATTGATTGAAGGATAGTCTGACTGCCCGAATTTTCCCGGCGCTGATACGCAATTACAGGTTCGTCAACGCCGCTTATGGAATTCCAGTTTGTTACCTTGCCGGAATAAATGTCCCTGATCTGCTGTTGAGAGATATTGTTCAAAATATTACGGTTATTCACTATAAAAACAAAGGCGTCATAGGCTATGGGTGTAAGGCTAAAGCTCTTACCCTTTTCGGCGGCGGCATTTATTTCTGCTGTCGATGGCTCATAACAAAAAATAATATCCGTTTCCCCGTTAATAAGCCGCTCGAAAGCTCTGGAAGTTGTATTGCATTGGACAATACTTCCAAATTCTTCATCATAATGTGGGCGATAGTTATAGAATTCATACTCTTCTAATAGGTCTGTATTTGGAAAATATGTCCATCTATATAAAGCATAAATATAACTTTTTCTTCCTTCTTTTTCTTCCCAGTCAAAGTTTATTTGGGGGTACACCGCACGGACAAAAGAAGAATACAGCGGATACATGGCGGTAGCACCGTCAAGACGAGGTAAATTGTCGTTCAATTTGAGAGAGGAGCCGCCATTCAGAAACGCGATTTTTGTTATTCTAGGTGACCATCTTTCAACACCTTCAAAGAAATAGTTATAGAGAACATTAAAAGGTAAATATTCCATGAGTAATAATCTGTCAGTATCGGGTACGGAAACAATTTGTCGGCTGTTGCTTTCGTAATAGCCATAACTGCTTTTGATCCAATATAGTATATTCTCATAAAATTGCGCAGTGTTTGCAGTCTCTGTAAGTAAGGCTATTTCCGCAACATGGGTATTGTTGAAGCTCGTTCCCGAATACACATCGTCAATGACAAAGCGCAGTTCCCTAAAAACAATCGGATTTTCAAAAATATACTGTTCAAAACTGATGGAATCTTTGATGGGGATTGTTTCAATGTATTCTCCGTCTACATATATTTTGAATGATTTTACACGGTTGTTTTGGCTATAATAGTTAAGGTCTCCACAACCGTTTTTCAGGGCAAAACCGACAACGGTATCAAAATAGTACACCTCTCTCCAAGTAATGGTAAAGGATTCGCCTATTCCGTTACTCTGCGCCCCTTCCGCCCATGAGAGCCATGTGCCATTAACGAGGTTACTGGCAGGATAATTCGGCAGTTCCGATGATGCCTCTACTATAATGCGGCGTGAATCTTCCAATGGATTATAATGCACATAATTGTATAGTTCTGTTTCATCTTCAGAAAAAAAATATTCTTCTGTCTCCGCCGTATCAGTAACTTTCCCCTCATTCTGCGGAGCTTTCTTGTTTGAACAAGCGGACAGTAAAATTATCAGCAGACAAACAATAAATTTTCGCAAATTTTTATCCTAATGTCGTAACCCGCTTTTACAGAGCGTTACGCTTGATCTTCTTTGTCGTAGTCATTTCCATCGGTTTTTCCAGAATCTCAACCTTGTTGATCTTTTGATATGGCTGAAGCCTCTGGTTCACTTCGGTAACGATCCAGTCAATTTTTCCCTTCATAAATACAGCGGAAGGAGTTTCTCCCTTTGAATCCTTGTATTCGGGATTTGGATATATTAGCGCTTCTATTCCTTCGGTCTTCATTTTCTCGTCCATAATATATCCGCGGATCAGAATCTGATCGATCTCATCATATAACTGAAATTCATTTTCAATTTCTTCGGGATAAACATTTTTGCCGCCTTCTGTAACTATCGTGTTTTTTGCGCGTCCTGTAAGGTACAAATAATTTTCGCTGTCCATATATCCCAAGTCGCCTGTTTTTAAATATCCGTCTGGCGTAAAGACTTCTGCGGTTTCTTCTGGCATATTGTAATAACCAAGCATGACCATCGAGCCTTTTACCAATACTTCACCAACGCCGCGCTCATCGGGATTTAGTATCTTCATATCTACCTGCGGACACGTTCTGCCGACGCTGGTTTCTATGTACTGTTCTATCGGGTTAATCGTGATGATAGGTGAAGTTTCTGTAAGACCGTACCCCTGCACAAAGTCAATCCCAAGCTGGTTGTATTTTCTAAAGACGCTTGGCGCGAGAGGTCCGCCACCGCAAATACAAATGCGTACTGATGTAAGACTCGCTTTATCAAGCACAAACTTAAACATTTTTTTACCCGGATTAACCTTAAAAACTTTTTTTATAATTCCTGAAATCCCCATTAAAAAAGTTATAAGCCCGTATACAATAGGTCCCTTTGCGCGTAACCCACGGAGGATTCCGGCAAGAACTTTATTAAAGAGCATTGGTACTCCAAGAAGCATTGTAATCTTCGCCTCTTTTAGGTCTTTTAATATTTGTGAAGTTACCATCCTCTTTCCAAAAACAACTTCCGCGCCCGTAGAAATTGTTTCAATAAATACGGCAAGCATTGTGTAGGCGTGATGAATCGGCAGAATCGCGTAAAACACATCGGTATGAAGAACGATGAGCGGAGTTCCCTGCGCTAGGTAACAGTCGGAAACAAGGTTTCTGTGGGTGAGCATAACCCCTTTTGGAATACCCATTGTTCCCGATGTAAAAAGAATCGCCGCAAGGTCGGTCTCAATAGCCTGTTCAATTTCGGTCTCTTGCCCGTCAAGATCGTAAATATAAGTTCCAATTCCCTTTTTAAGTGAAATTATTGTTTCAAGTCCGCCCTTGTTTTGTGTAAAGTATTCGTATTTTTCTTCATCAATAAAAAGCATTTTAGCCTGTGAAGTTTTTATCAATAAATCAATTTCTTCGTTTTTTAACTGATAGTCGATTGGAACCACAACGCCGCCTGCGAACAAAACCGCGAGATACGCGACTGTCCATTCCGGCGCGTTTTTCCCTGATACTGCGACCCTGTCGCCTCTGCGAATACCCTTGCTGTGAATCCACCGCGATACCGCTGTAATCACTTTGAGGGCTTCGGTATAGTTCAAACTTATTCTATCCGGTTCATAAATGGTGAAGCACGGACGCTGGGGATAACGGGTAACGGTAATCTTAAACATCTCAGGCAGTGTGGGCCATTGACCGGTAAAGGCTTTCCCGCGAAAATCATTCAAAAATTGCCAAGGTTTTTCATTATAGGGAATAGACATGATATCCTCCAAATTATTACATTTTTACTAAAGGTAAAATTACCCTTGTTGTTTTGGCACAATATATATAGTAGAAGTTGCTTTAATTATGACACATTTTATTGAAATGTAAAGAAAAAATATTACCCTATTTTGAAACCTTTTTATAAGTGGTATATTTTCTATATATGAGGCAATTTTTTCTCTGCAAAGCGGCAATCCTCCTTTTTGGGCTTTTTGCTGTCTTTTTACCTTCCTGTACCGCCAGGATTGACGGCAGTCTTTCTGCGGACAGATCGATGGTTTTGTCCGTTAATATGTCGCTTGGAACGAGGATGGCGGCTTTAATCCGCTCCTTATCCGCCGCGGGGGGGCAGACTGACGCTCCTGTGCTGGACGCTCCGTCTATAGCGCGGTCGATGTCCGGCGCGCCCGGCGTTGCTTCGGTTACTCTTCGCAACACATCCACGGCGGCAATTGAAGGGCAGGTGCGAATTTCCCAAATAAGCGAATTTCTGTCTGCGGCGGACGGGAGGGGATTTATCACTTTTCAGAATGAGGGCGGAGCATACCGTATGGAGATCAATATTAACCGTGCGAATGGACCTTCGGTGATCGAACTTTTGTCTTCTGATGTAAGCGATTATCTGAACGCTCTCATGGCTCCGATTGCCTCAGGCGAAGAAATTACCAGAAGCGAATATCTGGAGCTGATTTCTTCATTTTACAATAGGGGGATAAGCGATGAAATAGCGTCTTCAAGAATTCGCTCTTCTATCGAATTTCCCGGCGCTATAACAGGCATTAGGGGAGGGACTTTTTCAGGCAGAAGGGCAACTTTCGACATTCCCCTGCTTGATCTTCTTGTTTTAGAAACGCCGTTAATTTACGAAGTAAACTGGCGATAGTTTTACAAGAAAATTGGGGCTGTCCTAGACGAATATAAAACCACAGAGTACACGGAGATGTCCAAGAAGTAAGAATTTCACCACAGAGTACACGGAGTTCACGGAGGAAGAGGAAGAAATCCTATCAAAACTCCGTGTTCTTCGTGTCCTCCGTGGTTTAATATTCTTCTCGAACAACCTCAACTCTACTATATTATATTAACAATATTATATTATAATGAAAAGTATATGTCGACGATTTTTAAGTGTTTTGGAGGTTATGGTGTCTTTATTATTTGGACGTTCACTGCTTGCCCTGCTGGATTATTCGCCTGAGGAAATCCGGTATTTATTAAACCTTTCCATGAAGGTCAAATCAGAGGCTAAAAAGGGCAAAATATCAAGGCGTTTCGAGGGCAAGACCCTTGCCATGCTCTTTGAAAAACGCTCCACGCGTACCCGGTGCGCCTTTGAAACCGCTTTTGGAGAGGAAGGCGGACATCCCGTATTTCTCTCCAATTCTGACATTCAACTTGGTGGAAAGGAATCGCTTGAAGATACCGCCCGTGTTCTTGGCAGGATGTTCAGCGCGATCCAGTTCCGTGGTTTTAAGCAGGAAACCGTCGAGACTCTTGCCAAGTATTCAGGGGTTCCGGTTTATAACGGACTGACTGACCTCTTTCACCCGACCCAAGCGCTGGCG
>JAIRUQ010000041.1 GCA_031254315.1 Treponema sp. | reverse complement strand
ATATTTAAACTTATTTATAATGTTTATGAAAAATATGCTCTTGGCGATTTTTTATCTGTAATGTGATAAAATTATTGAAGGGAACTGATTGTGGAAAAAGCGAGAAAGAACATATTTGAACAATTATCAGGCAATTTCGACACCGCTCATGAGATTAAGTTAATTTGGGATTTATTCACAAATAAAATATATGTAAGGGTCAACAATAATATGTCCATTTTGGATTGTGTTGATACATATTCATTTAAGAACTGGAAATCGCGCGGACGGTGCGCTTCACCGCAAGACATGATGGGGCGTCTTGGAATTGATGCGCGTATGTCTGTTGTGCCGGATAAATCTTCCGGTAAAATGTTTGTCATTTTAGAATTCATCCTAAACATGATTAAGCGGTGTGATATTATATTAAAGAATCGTTTATACTTTGCTTCCGCCAATTATAAAATTCTAAAAGAAAACATCAATCTTTTTCTTGAACATTTTGGACATACAACACATTATTTTGAAGATGACGAACAGGTTATCATTATAGAAAAAGAGCCGGCGGCTATTTCCGCCGCCGAAATATCTGAACCGGAAATTGCCAAAAGGATAATTCAATACAACCATTACGCGCTCAAAGGAGACATAGAGACAAAAAAAGACATTCTTTTAGCGCTGGCAAACGAAATTGAACCTAAGCGGGAAGATTTGAAACATATAAACGGCTTCTTTGAATCAGATTTATTTTTTATGTTTAACAATTTGAATCTTCGCCACAACAACATTGACCCTAACGATAAAAATTATAAGCCGTTTATTGCCGGTATGAACAAAAACGACCTTGAACTTCTGTACGATGACACATATCAAATAATTTTGCTTGCCAAATTACTGCTGGACAACAAAGAGCGGAAAAACAGAATAGAAACGCTGAAGAGAAATTTGGAAGTGTGATTGAGGGTTTTATTTCTTCGTTAAGATGGTCTTCAAAATACATTTTGGTTACTGCTTTCATTTATCTCTTGTAAAAAATCAATAGGATTGTCTGATGGAGGCGTTCTGAAAGAAACAATGGTTTTTTTGTCTTTGTTCGAAATCGCAAAATCACCGAGTGTGATAATTTCCATGCCTATAAGTATATCAAAGTTTCCATTGTCTAAGAATTCGGTAACCCTGACATTACTTATTTCAACATTGGACGGTAATAAAATATCAACAAGATAAACAGGTGAAGGCTGCACTCCTGATACCCCTCTTACTTGGCACATATCAATTATTTCAAGCCCCAAATGTCGGGCAAGCCCACGACTGATAGACGAGCCTGTTGCACCGGTATCCCAGAGCGCACGGACATTAGCTTGCTGGCATACAAGCTTAAAACCCCTGCAAAGCACTACAGATTGCCTTGTTGATATAGGGGTAATAATACTGTCCAGAAGGTTTTCTTCTTTAAAAGTAAAAGCCTGCGGTTTCATGCAAAAGCAACTCTGTTACCATAATATGTTACTACATCAGTACCCAGAGCTTGACATTTTTTAACTATGAAAGTTCCTAGCTCGTTTTCCTTCATGGATTCAAATGCCTTGGCTTCTTCCTTAAAATACCCAACTATAGCGGAATCCTTAATAACAACAAATTCCCCCAAGTGATCTTTAACGATTTCTTCCTGATGAGTAGTGTAATATTCAAAATCCTTCTGTATCATATTTAAACCCTCTGAAATTTGGCTATTATTGATAATTTACCATTTGGCGACAAATTCCCCATAATATAAATATAGCATTTTTTGGGGGAAAATCAACCACTAATAATCTTTTTTCGATATTACCTTTTTTTTCATTAAAATACCATTAGTCCAGCCTTGTTGAAAAACACCCTCTTCTGCGATATAATGAAGCATAATTAAATGAGTAACACCGAAACCGCCGTTGCTTTGTGCGCTGTTGGCGCGGAAAAAGCAGTATCAAATGAATTGCGAAAGCTCGATCTCAAGGTTGAAGATTCTCTGTACGGGAGGGTACGCTTTAAGGCGGACACTGCCGGTCTTTATAAAGCGTTGATCGGTCTTCGCGCCGCAGATAGGGTTCTGCTCGAAATTGCAAGTTTCAACGCCGAGGATTTTGACGCTCTTTTTGAAGGAGCTGTCGCCGCGCCTTGGGAAAAACTCGTGCCTAAGGGTATGGGTGTTAAGGTCGCAAAAGTCCGCACTAACCGTTCGCAGTTAAAAGCGGAAACCAGTATTCAGGCGGTTGTTCATAAGGCGGCGGCGCAGAGGCTGTGCGGTAAGTACAAAATGAACCGCCTGCCGGAGCCGGTTATGCTGGCGAAAAACAAGGGTGCGCAGGATGAGTCGCCTGTAAAAATCGCGGAGATTCGCGTATATATAGAAAAGAATGTTGTTTCTTTGCTGGTTGATTTAAGCGGAGAGCCGCTTTTTAAGCGCGGGTACAGGAGCGAGGGCGGTGTCGCGCCCCTGCGGGAGACTACGGCGGCAGGGATTTTGCTGTTGTCGGGCTGGAAACGAAAGTTTCCTCTTTATGATCCGTTCTGCGGCTCAGGCACTATCCTTATCGAGGCGGCAATGTACGCTTGGGACATTGCTCCGGGACTTGGCAGGCGCTTCGCCATTGGGGATATGCTAATTGCAGACGATAAGATCGAGCAAAAATTACGCGATGAATTCCGCGCTAAAATTGATTTTAGCCGCTTGGTCAGGATTGCCGGAAGCGATGAAGACCTTCGTTCTGTGTCAATTGCTGGTTCCAATGCCGCGCGTCTGCACGACATCGCCGAAGGACGTGCGCCTCAGCGCGGAATTCGAGTAACGGGGGGCAAAATTGACAGCTTACCCGGAAATTCGGCTAACATGGGCGATAAATCACCTAGCAGTTTACTAGGTATTGATTTGAAAGTTCTTCCAATGGCGCAAGCAGTTTCACCATTTTCTGAACCGGGCTTACTTTTAACCAACCCGCCCTACGGAAAAAGACTTGGAGACCAGTCTATAGCTGAACAGACCTACAAGGAAATGGGGAGCCTAACAGAGCGGTTTCCCGGCTGGAAAATTGCCGTAATAACCGACCATAACGGGTTTGAAAGTTTTTTTGGCAAAAAGGCTGATTCATGCCGCGAAATAAGTAATGGCGCTATTCCTTCTTTTTTCTTTCAATATGGTGTATAATTACTCACAGAGAAAAAGGAAGTTATAATGGCTATCGTAGTAGAACATGATAAGAGGCGGAAAAAAATCCTGGAAAAAGCCCTTGTGGTTTTTATGGACGACGGATTTGAGAACGCCACTTTTCAAAAAATAGCGGATAAATGCGGAATTACACGAACAATTTTGTATCTCTATTTTAAGAACAAAAGAGAGATTTTTATTTACAGCATAAAACAGCTTTTGTTAAATTTAGAAGAAAACATCAAGTTGATTATTGCAGATAAATCTTTACGCAGTACGGATAAAATTACCAAAGTGCTTTTTACAATCTTTAAAGTCTTTGAACAAAACCGGCAGTTTATTTGCGTAGTGCATGATTATCTTTTGCACCTTTCAAAAGGCGATGGCGACCCGGAAGCGCGGGTGCGGCGCAGGACTGTAAAATTCCGTCACATTTTATCAACAATAGTGATAGAAGGAGTTAAAGCCGGAGACCTAAAAAAAATAAATGTAAAAACGGTACATAACTTTTTTTATAGTTTTGTTGAAGCGGCTATTTTTCAACTGGTTGTTTATAAACGGAATAATCTTGCCGACCTAAAGGAAACGGCGGCTTTCGCGATAAAACAATTAGCCGCATAAGACGGGAGCCTTTAAAATTTGTCAGCTCAAATGGATACGCAGTTTTTCTATTACAACGTCAAAATCCAGCGGCTTTCCCAGATGATCGTCCATGCCTGATTCAAGGCACTTTTCAATATCTTCCTTAAACACATTAGCGGTCATTGCTATTACAGGTACGCGATTGTGCGGTTTCCATTTTTGTTTTCCCAGTCCTTTTTCAAATGACCTTATGCGGCGTGTCGCTTCGTAGCCGTCAAGTTCGGGCATGTGGACATCCATAAAAATGACTTCGTATTTATCCGGTGCAGAACAGAATTTACGGACGGCTTCCATTCCGTTTTCTGCGCAATCTATTTTCAATTTTAAAGGCTCAAACATTGTCAGTACAATTTCGCGGTTAATTTCCATGTCTTCGGCAAGCATTATTTGCTTTCCTTCAAAAAGCGCGATATCCTGCTTTGTCATCTTACTGCTCAATTTTGCGTCATAAAGTTCCTGAGTTTCTTTCGTGCCTTTTTTCACCAGCATTGTAAAAGAAAAAGTAGAACCGTTTCCCGGCTCGGAAGAAACTGTTATATCGCCACCCATCAGATCGATAATGCTCTTAGAAATTGAAAGTCCAAGCCCCGTACCGCCGAATTTTCGCGTTGTACTTGTTTCCGCCTGATGAAAAGAATTAAACAGTTTGTCCATCTGCTCTTTTGTTATACCAATTCCCGTATCGCTTACCGATATTTGAATTCTGTACAGACCGTTTTCTTCTCCCAAAGATATTGCGTCTAAACTAATAGAGCCTTCTTCGGGAGTGAATTTAACGGCGTTCCCAAGCAGGTTTGTTACTACCTGCGTAAACCGCTGATCATCGGCGATTATTGTCTGAGGAATATCGTTGTCAATTTGCAGGTAAAAATTTTGCCGCTTTTCGTCAATACGGAAATTCATTATATCTACGGCGCGCTGGACTATGTGTCTAAAATTAAACTCTATAGAAGAGAGTTCCAGTTTTCCCGCTTCGATTTTTGACATATCCAAAATATCGTTGATTACTCCGAGCAGGTGCTTTGATGCATCTTGAATTTTGGTGAAGCAATAATCTTTTCGTGAGGATTCAGAGGCGGCTTTTCCTATCGTCGTCATGCCGATTATTGCGTTCATTGGCGTGCGTATCTCGTGGCTCATATTCGCCAAAAACGCGCTTTTGTGCCTTGATTCTGTATCAGATTTGCTTCTTGCAGAATCAATACGAATCAGGATAAAAATCAAAACTACCGCAAGAATTACACCTAACGCACTGAGGATTAATGTCATGCTTGTTACACTTTGATAGTAGGGTCCTTTTGGCGTTACAAGTCCAAGATACCAGCCGTTTGAAAGTTTTCTAAAAAAAGCGATGGAAGATTCTTCTCTGTAACTGACCATGTGGCTTTCGGAAACTTCACGCCCTTTTATAAAATCTTCCTTTAAGTAAAGAAGAGTGTGGATGTCGTCTATATATTTGCCCACAAAATCATTGCTGGGATGGGCAATCATCACAAGATCGCGGCTAAGAATCATACCATAGCCGCCTTGAGCAAGAGATGTTTCAATTACTTCTCTTCCCAAAGCGCTGACATTTATACGAAGGCATACAACGCCTAACCGTCTGTCTTCATCATCAAAAATACAGCGTGAATATACGAGGATCGCCTCTTTTGTAACAATATCTTCGTACACCAGCGTTTCAGCTATTCCCCAGTGAGCAGAAATAGCCTCTTTATACCAAGGATGTTCTGAAGGATCAAAAGTTTTCGGGTGATTCCGGTTAAGACCGGATAGAAAAACCGGTCCGCCGGGGAGCGTTTCAAAATAGCCGGCAAAGCCGTTAAAGAACATACTGTATTTTTCGTTTGAAGAATATTGCGTAGATATGCCGTCTAAATAATTCTGCACGTCTTTCGCATTAGCGCCGTTTAAAATCATTTCGCATATTCTCCATGAAGATATATCTAACACCGTACTATACTCAAACATCCTGTTCTCTACGCCGCTTCTCTGAAAGGAAAGCACTGTCTCTGTATTGCGTATCAAATGACCATGTACGATCGTGTTCATAAAGACAAAACTTAAAACAGCCATCGTTAAAAACGCGAGTAATGTAAACAGCACTTCTGCGAATAGCGGAGCTTTTGGCAGTATTTTTTTTAATAAATCTTGTTTACTTATCATAAACTTTCTTTTTTTTCCTCTTACTTTAAATATACACGCAAAACCGTTATTACGTCATTAAAATCCAGCGGCTTTCCTAAATGACTGTTCATGCCTGCCCTAAGACATTCTTCAACATCTTCTTTGAACACATTGGCAGTCATAGCGATGATAGGAATCTTGCGTAAAATATTATCTTTAGAAGCGGAACTTAATTTTTCTTCTATTACCCTTATACTGCGCGTCGCTTCATAGCCGTCCATTTTGGGCATCTGTACATCCATAAAAATCATGTCGTATTTATCGGGCGACTGGCTAAACATACGGACAGCTTCTTCGCCGTTTTCCGCACAGTCTATTTTTAAAAGCGTCGGTTCAAGAAGAGTCATTACTATCTCGCGGTTTATTTCCACGTCTTCAGCCAGCAGTATGTGATGTCCCGCAAAAATCCCGGCAATATCCGTCTGCGCTTCTTTTATTTTTTCTTTATCAACTCCAAGACATTCGTTTATGGCTTCCGCTATGGCGGACGGGAACAAAGGCTTGGCTAGGAATTTATCAACTCCCGCTTTTTTAGCATCGCTTTCGATTTCAACCCATTCTGTAGAAGATATCATAATCACTACGGATTTTGAAGATTCCCTTGCTTTCAATTCGGCGGCAAGCTGTACGCCGTTCATGTTCGGCATTTTCCAATCCACAAAATAGATGTGGTAATGACCGTTCATCTCTACAAGCCGCAGAGCGTCCTCTCCGCTCATGGCTATATCACAGAATATATTGAACCCATGCGCGATTTCTCTGAAATACTCCAGAACATCCCGATCGTCGTCTACTGCCATAATACGGATATTGCTCCAGTTTACACCGGGGTCCAGAAGTCCTTGTTCATTCTCAGCGCCCCGTCTTAACTGAACAGTAAATGTAAATGTCGCACCCTCTCCTTCTTTGGAGTCAATCCATATTTTGCCGCCCATCATTTCCACAATGTTTTTGGAAATTGTAAGTCCCAATCCCGAACCGCCGAATTTGCGCGTTGTGCCGGCTTCAGCCTGCTGAAAGGAATGAAACAGCTTTACCTGCTGTTCGCGGCTTATACCGATTCCGGTATCTGTTACCGAAGTCTGTATGGTGCAATAATCGTCGTCTTCTTCTTTAAGGGATATGTAAAGGTTGATGGAACCTTTTTCGGGAGTGAATTTTACCGCGTTACTAAGCAGGTTTGTTATTACTTGAGCCAGCCGCTGATCGTCCCCGATTAGTGTTTTTGGGATTGTCCTGTCGATATGTACCATGAGCCGCTGTTGTTTTTCGTCTACGCGGAAGTTGATAACGTTTACTGCCCGCTGGAGCATTTTTTCAAAATTAAATTCAACCGGCGAAAGTTCAAGTTTATTGGCTTCTATTTTTGACATATCCAAAATATCGTTTATTACGCCGAGCAGATGGTTTGAAGCGTCTTCTATTTTTGTGAAGCAGTAACCTACGCGATCCATGTCCTCTGCTGATTTTCCGATAGCAACCATGCCGATAATCGCATTCATCGGGGTGCGTATCTCGTGACTCATATTGGCTAAAAACGCGCTCTTATGTTTTGACTCCGCATCTGATTTTTTCCTTGCCATGTCAATGCTGATCAATACCGCGATCAACGCCGTGGCGAATGTTACAGCCAATGTACTTAGGATATACATCATAAGTCTTACGCTTTTGTAGTATGTGCCGTTTGGCGTTACAATGCCCAAATACCAGCCGTTCGAGAGTCTTCGGAAAAAAGCGACTGCGTCTTCGTTTCTGAAAGTTACTACCGGGCGTTCTGAAATCTCCCCTCCCCTTCTAAATTCTTCCTCAAAACTCGCAATAGTAACATCCAAATCCCGTAACTGTCTGCCGATAAAATCCGGGTGGGGATGGGCGAGCATTATCATATCCCGGCTAAGTAGCATACCGTAGCCGCCCTGCGTCAAAGCTGTTTCAATCACTTCCTGCCCCATTGCGCTAATTATCATACGAAGACCGATAACGCCCAGCCTTCTGCCTTCATCATCGTATATACAGCGCGAGTATACAAAAATAAACCCTTCGGAAAAAATATCATCGTATACTACCGTTTCAACAATATCTCCACCGGCACTGATAGCGGCTTCATACCAAGGGTGATCGGCAAGGTTAATGTTTTCCGGTGGATTCTCAAGGCTGGTTATAAATGCCGGTCCGCTCGGAAGCGTTTCAAAATAACCGGCAAGTCCGTCAACGGACACTCTTTGCTTTTCGCTGACAGAAAATTGCCCGGATAGATTAGTAAAAAAAGCCTGTATGCTTTCAGCTCCTTCGCCGCGCAAAATCAGATTGCGTATTTCCATAGAAGTAAGTTCCAAAGGCGTTCTAAACTCCCTAAGACTTGTCTCGATGCTTGCCCTCTGAAAAGTAAGCACCGCCTCTATATTGCGTACCATATGACCACGCACAATTGTGTTCATAAAGACATAGCTTAAAAGAGCCATCGCCAAAAAGGCAAGCGCAGTAAACAGCACTTGTATATGCAGGGGTCTTTTTGGTATTATTTTTTTAAAAAAATGTATTATTTTCATAATATATTGTACCTTATTTAAGATAAAGACGCAATTTGTCTAAAACCTCATTAAAATCTACCGGCTTTCCTACATGACTGTTCATGCCTGCTTCCAGACATTTTTCGATATCCTCACGAAACACATTAGCGGTCATCGCGATAATCGGAATGGTTTTTGCGCGGGGAGTATCCAGCGAGCGAATATAGCGTGTCGCTGTATAACCGTCCATTTCCGGCATTTGCAAATCCATAAAAATCATATCATATTTCTGCGGAGCTTCGCTGAACATACGGACAGCTTCCATTCCGTTTACCGCGCAGTCTATTTTTAACTGTACCGGTTCAAGAAGAGCGAGAACAATTTCGCGGTTAATTTCTACATCTTCAACCAGCAGTATGCGCTGTCCTGCAAAAACATCTGTGGTATGCTTTTCTTTACTCAGCGCTTGTTCAACGCCAAGACATTCATTTATAATATCGACGATCATGGAAGGGAACAGCGGCTTGGACAGGAATTTGTCAACTCCTGCTTTTTTCGCTTCTTCTTCAATCACAGTCCACTGAGCGGCAGAAATCATAATTACAACTGCGTTTCCGGTAGCCGGTGTTTTTTCCTTCAACTTGCTCGCAAGCTGAATGCCGTCCATGCCCGGCATCTTCCAGTCCACAAAATAAATATTGTAGTGTCCTTTCTTTTCTATTAACTGAATCGCTTCTTCGCCGTTAGTTGCGGTATCGCAGTGTACTTCGTACTCCTGCATGATTTCTTTAAAATACGCCAAAATATCCGGGTCATCATCTACGGCTAAGACACGCAGATTGTCCCAGTTTATACCGAGCGCTAAAAGTCCCTGCTTCTTTCCGGTTCCCCTTCCCGCTTTAATAGTAAAAGTGAAGGTAGAGCCATTTCCTGACTCTGACTTGATCCATATTTTCCCGCCCATCATTTCTACAATATTTTTTGAAATAGCAAGCCCAAGTCCTGTACCGCCGAATTTACGAGTTGTGCTGTTCTCCGCCTGTTCAAAAGATGAAAACAAACGTTTCTGCTGATCATAGCTAATACCGATTCCCGTATCGCTTACCGACATTTGAACGACACACACATTTTCTTCTTCTTCCCCGATAAATCGCGCATCAAGATGAATGGAGCCTTTTTCGGGAGTGAATTTAATGGCATTACTCAAGAGGTTGGTAATAACTTGCGTTAGACGTTGATCGTCGGCGATTAAATTTTTTGGAATAGCCTTGTCGATGTGTACCGTTAAATTTTGCTGTTTTTCATCGACACGGAAACCCATGACATTAACAGCCCGTTGAAGTATTTTTTCAAAGTTAAACTCTACCGGCGAAAGTTCAAACTTTCCGGATTCGATTTTTGACATATCGAGAATATCGTTAATTACTCCTAGCAGGTGCGTCGAGGCGTCTTGGATTTTGGAGAAGCAATAATCTTTGCGTTCGGTGTCGGCGGCTGTTTTTCCGATTGTGGTCATGCCGATAATGGCGTTCATCGGCGTTCGTATCTCGTGGCTCATGTTGGCGAGGAAAGCCGATTTTGCACGGGACGCGCTTAACGCCTGTTCTTCCATTGCCTTGCGTTGAGTTACGTTACGCGAAATAGCCAATATTCCTATTACTTTGTCGTCTTGCACAAGCGGAACTTTGATTGTCTCATAAAGCTGATCCTTGCCGTCATCTGAGGGGACGCTTTCTTCAGTTATAAGCGTTTGTTTTCCGTTGATAACTTTTAAGTCATTCTCAATGTACTTCTGAGCCAGTTCCGAAGGTATACCTAGCCCATCCGCATCGCCCTTCCCGGTAATATCTTCCCCGCGAACATTATAACTATCTAAAAAACTTTTATTGCATCGTGTAAAATGAAAAGACAAATCTTTACAAAAGATTAAATCGGGGATGGTATTAAATACGGCTGTAAGCATCGCCGTCTCAAGCGAAAGTTCGTTTGTACGTTTTTGTACCAGTTTTTCAAGCCGCTTTCCCACACGGCGGTTTCTTTGGAATAAAATAAGCAGTAAAATACTTAAAAACAAAAACGTAACAATACCCATGATCAAAGGAACCCGCTCTCTCATAAGTCTCATACGGTAATCATAAGTTTTGCGCACCCACTGTCCCGATATGCTGTTTGTATCTATCAATCCAAGCGCTTTATCTATAATGGAACACAAAACAGCCTCGTCTTTGTAAAATCCAAAAGTAGAGTCAAAGGGCATATCAAACTGGATATTTATTTTGTAACCGGCAAGTTCACGGTAATTTGTCAGGGTAAGAAATTGATGCTGGCTTGACAACACCATGTCAATCTCGCCGTTCTTCATAGCATCAAAGGCGTCATCAATACCTTCATATTCAACAGAATTCATGTGGTTAGGAAACCATTTTCGGAACAATTCGGCATGCGCTGTTCCCTGAGCCAATCCCACTTTTACATACAGTATTTCGTTGATGTTTATATTAGGGTATTCCAGCTTGGACACAAGTACGGTGTGATCTATCATAATTGCGTTATCTGACCACAGAAAGCGGTTTTTTCGATCTTCAGAACGGATCAACTCGGTGACCATGGAGGTTTCTCCGTTTTCAAGCATTTCTAATAAATCAGGCCATTCTGTAGAAGTACTGTTTGCTATCCTAAAAGAAAGTCCTGTAAGCGCGTTTATTTCTCTTAACACATCAAAGGCGACTCCTTGCCATTCTTTTTCGCGAATATTGTAGAAGCTGACCGGATAATTATCGTATTCGGCTCCTATTCGTACAAAAGGATGATCCCGCAAATATGCGCGCTCCTCTCCTGTAAGCCGCAATGACAGTTTGTATTTTATGTAGTCCCTGTGTCCCTGATTATACAGTTCTGTCAGATAACGCATACCGCCGTTTTCCAGCACTTTCTGTACAACCGTAATAAACGGTACAAGCGATTCATTTTGCGTTGTAAGAGAAACCGGAGTGTAAACCAGCGGAAAAAAATCCCCGGATAATATATCGCTGTAAGTGTCAAAGACGGCTTCCACAGAGTTTTCGTTAACGTAAACGTCAATAGTACCGTCTTTTAGACTGCGGTAAACGGCATTGTAATCGTAGAACAAAACAACTTCATATTGCTCCGGTAAATACGAAGCAATATTTTTAAGCGTCATACTGCCGCCAAAAAAACCATATATGGGCGGACGTTGCTGTATTATTTCCGAAATGGGTCTGCTGTTATGAAGTCTGTAAGTTTTTACTGAACGCTCGGCGATAGCATCGGTCATAAAATAAATTTCTTGCCGTCCGTCAGAGTCAGTCATTTCGCCGGTAAAATCGACATCTCCGGACTCCAGTCCTTTTAGCAAATCGCCCCACTCATAAAACGCGGGTTTAAATTGAATCTTAAACAGCTGTGAAAGCCATTCGCAAAAAAGTACGGAGTAGCCGCCGATTTCGCCATCCTCTTTTTCAAAGGTTTCGTTGCTTGGCATCATACCGTACACAAAAGAAGAGCCTTGTTTTTGAAAAGCCTCAATCGCCTTAGTTTCCTCATCCGTTACGCCGGGAACATCACGAAATGAGGTGTATTTGAGCGCTCTGTCATTCTTGCTCACGGAAGATTTTTCACAACTCAAAGATAAGACGGGCAAGATCATTACGGCGAATATAAGCCATATTATTGTATGTATCTTTATATGTATAATTGTATGTATCTTTTTCATACATATCCAAAATATTTACGCATTTTATTAAGAACCTCATTGAAATCCAGCGGTTTTCCAATGTGATCATCCATTCCGGCAGAAAGGCACTTTTCAACATCTTCGCGGAATACGTTAGCTGTCATAGCAATAATTGGAATTCTTTTACGCGGTTTTCCTTCTTGCTTTTCCAATTCGCTCTCAAGCGCCCGTATACAACGTGTCGCTTCATAGCCGTCCATTTCCGGCATTTGCACATCCATCAAAATCATGTCGTACTTGCCCGGGTTTTCAGTAAACATTTGAACGGACTGCAATCCGTTTTCGGCGCAGTCTATTTGCACTTCTGTCGATTCGAGCAGAGTTAAAACTATTTCGCGGTTTATTTCCACATCTTCGGTGAGTAAAACGCGCCGCCCGGCAAAAGTTATATCGCTGATGGAGCCCTCAGTTTCATTTTTCTGCCTCTCTATGCCAAGACATTCGCCGATTGTATCGGGAATAGCGGACGGGAACAGCGGTTTGGACAAAAACCTGTCAACTCCTGCGTCTTTTGCGTCCTTTTCAATTTCGCTCCATTCTCCCGCCGAGATCATTACAACAATAGCGTTGTCGTAATTATTGCCAATTTTTTTAATTGTGCGTGTCAGCGTTACGCCATCTATACCGGGCATTTTCCAGTCTACAAAATAGACATTGTAATCGCCGTTTTTCTCAATGAGCCGCAGGGCATCTTCGCCGCCTTCGGCAACATCACAGGAAAGATTGTACCTTTGCGCGACATCCGTAAAAAATTCAAGAATATCGGAATCATCATCGACCACAAGAATTTTGATTTGATCCAAGTTTTCAGCCTGGTCATAAATATTTTTTGTTTTTTCTTCACCGCGTTTTGCTTTTATTGTAAAGGCAAATGTTGAGCCTTCATTCAATTCAGATTCAATCCAGATTTTCCCGCCCATCATCTCTACGATATTTTTAGAAATTGAAAGTCCAAGTCCTGTTCCGCCGTATTTGCGCACCGTACTGCTTTCCGCCTGCTGAAACGACTGGAACAAGCGTTTCTGCTGATCGGGACTTATACCGATTCCGTTATCTGTTACCGAAATCTGTATTGTGCAAATGCCGTCTTCTTCGCCTAAAAAGCGAGTATCAAGACTGATTAACCCTTTTTCGGGAGTGAATTTGACAGCGTTACTCAAAAGATTTGTAATTACCTGCGTCAGTCTTTGATCGTCCCCGACTAATATTTCCGGGATGTGTTTGTCAACATGAATCTTTAACTTTTGATGCTTTTCTTCAACACGGAAATTAATTACCGAGATTGCTTTTTGTAGCATTTTTTCAAAGCCAAAGCTGGTGTTTGATAATTCAAGTTTATTTGCCTCAATTTTTGACATATCAAGCACGTCGTTAATTACACCTAACAAGTGTGAAGAAGCGTCTTCTATTTTTTCCAGCGCGTAATTTTTGCGCTCCAAGTCCGGCGTGTTTCTGGCTATTGATGTCATGCCGATTATTGCATTCATCGGGGTTCGCATTTCGTGGCTCATATTAGAAAGGAATTCGCTTTTTGCCATGCTTGCCGCAGATAATTTTCTGATTGCGTCTTTTAGTTTTGTGTTGTAAATGTCGCGCATAATAACGCCTGCAATGGTGCTGGCTGTTACTGCGACAAAACTTTTTTCATTTTCCGTCCACTTGCGCGGCTTTGAATGTTGTTCTACGCTTAAAATCCCCCATATATGACCATCTACATACAGCGGCGCACAGATAAAAGCATGGATGCCGACAGATAAAAGCGGATGAAACATTTTAAATGAATTTGCAGAAATATCCTCACATGGAATAACCGGCACTGTCGCGCAATCCGGCAGTCTTTCAGGAAAACCGGATATAACAAAATTAAATAAATCAAAATCTGCAATCTTCGGCGGCGTACCATTAGTAGACCAATAATATGCCAAAGGCGTTGATTTTTCCTTAGCAACAATTCCAAAAATGCATATCTGCGATACTTTATGATAATGCCCCAATTTTGCAATGGCTTCTTTTACATACATTTCCGAATCGCCTGATGAAATAAAACCGCGTGAAATGTCGGATATTAATTCCTGTTGTTCAAGGCGGATTTTTAAGAGTTCACTTTGCGTCTGGAATGCTTCAGTCAATTTTTTGGTACTGCTCAAGTCGTACTTAAACGAAACATAGATTTTTTTTCCTTTGTACATTAACTGCGTCATTGTGTTTTCCATTGGGATAATCTTTCCGTCCAGTGTTTTGTTATTCCATTCAAAATTTGACTGTTCCCCGGCATATATTTTTTCCATCATGACGGACGCTTTATCATGTGAACTCTTTTTATCTATCTGCTTTTCCGGCACAAAAATATCCCAGTAATGTTCAAGAAAATACTGCTTGTCGTTACAGCCCAAAAGTTTCAGTATTGTTTCGTTACAGTCAATCGGCTGAAGGTTTTCGTCAAACAGTACGTATGAAATTGGGTTTGCTTCCATTATGGAGCGAGTCAACTCTTCCGCTTCGGCTACGCTTTTCTCCAGCTTTTTTATGTTACGCAAATCGTATTGAAACCCAAATGCGATATTCATTCCCTTGTGCTGAGAAGGAATTAATGTTACTTCGGAAGGAATATCTTCACCGGAAGCAGAACGGTGCATCCATTCAACAACCAGTTTTTCACCGCCCAAGGCGCGTCTTATTAATTCATTTGACTTATCCTTCGACTTTAAACCATCCGGCTGATATTCGGGAGAAAAATCGTGAAAGTTTTCAATATAAAGGGGCTTTGTCCCGCCATAAGTTTTTAAGACAGCTTCATTGCAATCAATCACATGCAGATTGCTGTCCAAAACTGTCAACCCGATTGGCGCGGCGTCAATAACGGCGCGGTTAAATTCATTGGCTTCGATTATTTCTCGCTCCATATCGGTGCGTACAACCGCATTTGCGCATAAGTACACCGCAGAGCGCATTGTTTCGGCGACATCATCATCAAAAAAACGCTCGTAACGGCGATCTTCGAATAACACAAATCCCCAAAAAGCTTTTTTTGAAAAAACCGGTATAACAAAGGCTGATACAACGCCAAACGATTGTAACATAGCGGCTTCCGGCAGAAAATTCACAGGACTGTTGATTGATCCGCCTTCCGCTAAAAATTTTTCCCAGCGCGGCGCAAATTTTTCGTATGTAATATCTTCCAGTCCCGCCGTTGGCTTTGTAGTTCCTCCTGATTCTCTGTCCCAGCGGTAAATTTGCGATACATGCAAACCATCAAACTTGTTAGAATTCCGCCAAATGGACACCCTATCCAAACCAATTATATCGGCGATATATTTTATTCCCGCCGTCATCGTATCTTCAAAGGTCGCACTGCTTTGAGCGAGGAGTACAGTTGCCGTATTGTTCAACGCTTTAATTAATTTTTCGCGGCGTTTGAGCGTATCATAGGCTTTGTCCGAACCTTGCCCCATTTCCATTTGCATATAAGCGTTAGCGCACAGACGCGCCGCCGAGCGCAGAAGGTCAAGACAGTCATCTTCAAAGTACCTGTAGTTAATTTGATCTTCCAGAGTAACAGCGCCCCACAATTTATTGCGCGTAAAAATAGGGACAAAAAATACTGATTTGACTTTAAAAAAAGTTAAAAAGTCCGCTTCATCTTTTGTCGCTTTATCCACACGAAGATTGATACATTCACCCTTTGTCAAAATATTAAACCAGCGGGATACAAGCGGACTGCCGGGTACTGTTATTAACTCTTCATCCAGAAAACTTGTTTTGCCATTTGCCCAAACATAGACCTGCCCTATACTGCCATTTTCTTGAGAAATCCGGTAAATAGCGATACGTTGAACTCCAGCCGCTTTCGCAAACGACTGTAGCCCATTGCTCATAACATCATCGAATTTTTCTTCGCTATGGGATGTGAAAATATCAATCGCAGTATTTAATGCATTAACTATGGCGCAGGACTGTTCAGACATTTTTTGCACAGGCTTACCGCCCGTGCTGTCCTTTTTTTTAAAAAACGTCTTCATTCCCCTTTTTCCTTACCCAATCCTATGGGACTAGATAGCAGGATTCTATCATTATATATTATCATACTTTGATGTCAATTATTGGGGGCATTTAAGAAAAATCAAAAAATCCGGTAAAAACTATCATAAAAACTTGTTATTTTCCGAAAAAAAAGTTATATTGAAGCATGGATGCAGGGCAGATACTGTATATTTCCAGCCAGCTTGTTTTTGGAGCATTAGCCACTTTTTTGGCTATTTTTCTCTGGCCCAGAATAAGGGATGCGGCATGGATGCTGGTTATTTTTGGAACAATTATTATGTATATCGAAACAGTATATTCTATATTGAACACTTTTGGCATTGCTGGGGATGAGTTTTCAAAGATTGGCTCAATTCCTTTGCTGTCATTCATACTGCCAATAGTACGGATGAGCCTTTTTATTACCGCTTTTGCGATAATGATTCACAAACAATACCGGCAGAATAAGCCGTAAGAATTAAGAATATGGAGGGAGAAAAATGAAAGCTGTCATTATTGGAATTATAATTATCGCCGCCGCAGTTTTTGCGATTTTGCCTGAGGAGATACTCGGTTTCGGGCTTGGCTGGGGGGACGATGTGCTGACATTTCTTCGCGGCGGAGCGCCTGTCATAGCGATACTGATTGCCATTATCGCTATTTTTATCGGTTTTGCCGATATGAAAGATCGCGCCGAGGCGAAAAAGGAAGAATCCGAAAAGAAAGACGCCTAAGCGAAAAACGCCGTCCCTTTCTGATTACCCGCCGCGAGATTTTCCAAACAGCGGGGCTTTGTCCCGTTAGCGAGAATTACAGGAATACCGTAGGATAAAGCCATTTCTGCGGCGTCCAGTTTGGTGGCAATGCCGCCCGTCCCAAAACTATTCGCCTCCCCTATGTGAATGTTTTTTCTCACAGAGTTAATGTCCTTCACTTCTTCGATTAAGGCGGCGTTGTCAAACTCTTTGGGGTTTTTATCGTATACTCCGTCAATATCACTGAAAAGAATTAAAAGGTCTGCACTCCACAAAATCGCAGAGCGCGCCGCAAGAGTATCATTGTCGCCGATTTTTATTTCTTCAACAGAGACAGTATCATTCTCGTTGATAATCGGAATGATACCCTCATCTACCAAAGTGAAAAGAGTGTTCCGCATATTCAGCGTTCTGTTGGTATCGTTAAAGTCTTCCCGCGTTAATAAAATCTGCGCGATGTGAAGCCCCTTCTGCTCAAACGCGCGGCTCCATGCGCCCATTAATTCTACCTGTCCTACGGCGCATAACGCCTGCCTGTAGTGGATATCCTTTTTGCGCGCCCACTTGTCCATTGTAGAAAGCCCTGCCACCTGTGCGCCGGAAGAGACAACGACAATCTGTTTGCCTTTTTTCATTAACGCCGAAACTTGCTCCGCAAACTCAGCGAGAAACACAGCGTTGATTTTCCCGTCGTTTCCAGCAAGTGTATTAGAGCCGATTTTGATAATTATTTTTCGCGCGTCTTCAATAAGTTTTGCCGTCAATTTTAACTCCGTATTTGTCCGCAACCGTTGATGAGGTACTTAATTGTTGTTAGGGCTTCAAGTCCCATGGGTCCCCTTGTATGAAACTTCTGGGTACTGATTCCAAGTTCCGCGCCAAAGCCAAACTCGCCGCCATCGGTGAAGCGTGTCGAAGCGTTGACGTATACGCAAGAGGCGTCCACCCGCAATTGAAATTCCTTCGCCGTTTTTAAGTCATTGGTGAGAATCACCTCTGAATGTTTTGTCCCGTAACGGTTGATATGCGCAATTGCCTCTTCACAGGAAGCAACAACTTTTACCGCGAGAATATAATCAAGGAATTCCGTTTCCCAGTCTTCTTCGGTTGCGTCTTTTAACACAAGCGTAGAAGGAGGAGCGCCGATAGCGGCTTTTGTCGTACTGTCGCAACGCAGTTCGCATTTTCCCGCAAAAGCGACTGCTAATTTGGGCATAAGAACAGCGACTGCGTCCTTATGAACAAGCAGAGTTTCTACTGCATTGCACGCACCGGGCTTTTGCAATTTTGCGTTTAGTATTATTTCAACCGCGTTATCAATGTCCGCGCTGGGTTCAACATAAATATGACAGTTTCCTTCGCCCGTTTCGATTACGGGAACACGAGCATTTTCAACTACGCGGCGGATTAACTCCTTTCCTCCTCGTGGCAGAACCGCGTCAATATAACCGCGCGCATTGAGTATTACGTCAACTTCGTCTCTACTGCCGGATTGCGCCAGAGCGACAGCGTCCGCGATTCCGCCGCCTTCGGCAAGTCCCGTTTTGATCGCTTTAACCAGCGCCTTGTTTGATTCAAGAGCGGAAGAAGAGCCTCGCAATAAAATAGAACAGCCCGCTTTGTACGCAAGCGCGGCGCAGTCGGCGGTAACGTTGGGACGCGATTCATAAATAATGGCGGCGACACCCAAAGGTACGGTTACCTTTTCTATTTTAAGACCGTTAGGCAAAGTCCAGCCTGACTGCACTCTGCCAACAGGATTTTCCTGCTTTATCACAATTTGGATTCCTTCTATAATACCGTCTATTCGCTTGTCGTTAAGGAGAAGACGGTCAACAAGGCTTTCTTTCATTCCGCCCTTACGCGCCTGTTCCACATCGCGCCCATTGGCTTGCAGAATTGCGGCTCTGTCTCTGTTAATAGCGTCTGCGGCGGCAGAGAGAGCCTTGTCTCGCTCGGCGCGGTTTTGTACCGCAAGAACTGCCTGCGCCGTTTTGAGAGAGCTAAAAATCGCGTCTAAGTTTGAATCCATGTGTTTACTTTATTGTAAATGTTAAAGTTTTACAATAGCGCTATTTTCTCGTTTTTTAGTACAGTTTTGTCTATGATGCAATAGTTGTATTTGCAATACTGATAAACACCATTGCAATGCAACGGCGTTTATCAACCCCGATAGACGACATTAAAACGTTGTCTATCTCCTGTTAGAACCAACATCCATGTGGCATCCAAACAAACCCCTCCATACCCAAAAATCATCATATGCTCTTCCAATACAAAGAATTAATATAACAATTCTATTTTCATATGGGCTTTTATAATAACCTATAATTCTTCTGGCATATATCTGACTTTGATAATCATCATAACCCGATGAAACTATTTTCTGGCTCCTGCCAATTCCCACTAACAGTTTTCAACTTATGTTTATATAAAAATATTGCAAGATTCATATTTTCAGTATAGTATATTTCATCCTTGCTTTTTAGAGATCAACACAAATAATTGAGTCTTTGCCGATAAATTTTATGGGAAATTTATCCATTCGCTTAAATTTTTGCAACTCACCTTGATAATAAGTGCAATAACGAGATTTAACTTCATAATATTTTCCATTTTCGTCAGTGTAACTGTAGCAAATTGAATAGAGCCAACCAAATCGTGCAAGAAACTTCTTGTAGCGTATAAATTGAGCAAAACCATCGTGTCCACATTTCAATATCAACTGCCATTTTTTACGCCACAAATATTCTGCAACAGCAAAGGGAATAAATACAAAACCTGCAATTACAGCAGATAATTCACGCAATACGATCCCAACTATCAATAGACCTATAGCCATTAATGCTGGAAATACTGTACAATCTTTATTCATATCAATATTTTTATCTGCCATATATTCACCTTTAATATTAAAATTTCTGAACATCTCTATTATATATGGGAATCACTAAAAACTCCCAAACTTCTTTAATTATCAAATACTTATACACTTCTGTCAAGAAAAAAAATTTTAAAACAACATTTTATACTTAAAATTTGCTCCTAAAAATGAATTTTTAGATGTTCCCATATTAAAATATTATTTATTCAAGAAATAAATAATAAAATTATATTTTTTGCTCATTCCTGCACACATTTCGCTTAACGTTCCGGTTGTATATGAGGCGTGGGAATGGCGTAGCCACGACCTAGCCGAACGGAAGCCGAGCCGCTTTAGCTCTTTGAATTGCCGCGCAAGCGGTTTCATTGCGTATAAAATCACGTTAAGCGAAGTATTTAAGTTATTTATTTAAACCGTTAATATCATTTTTGTCCATTCCCTAAATTCTTTTCTTGTAAAATTCAGCACAAAGTTATAATTTTGCGTTTTATAATCGCCTTCAAATGTAAAATCATATTTTATATGAAAATAAGGATCATTTTTATAAACGACATCTACATTGTTATAGTGTATACGTACTTGTTTAATTGTTCTCCATTCATCATTATATTTACTTAAGTCAATAATGCCAGAATTTCTGAAATTTATTAAGTCTTCTTCTTGAAATATATGCTCCTCATAATCTTGTCTTGATTCGCCTTCTAACTGTTCTCTGTTTCTTTCTCCGATAAATCTTATGGCGACTTTTTCACGAAGATCAATGTCCTTATATTCCGACTGGAAAAACATTTCGTTAAAAATTATTCTATCCGTATTTATTGCTGGAATACTCATTTCCAGATTATAAGGCTCCGTATTTCTAACTCCCATATCAGATCCTTCAAGTCCCAAATGAAAACTAAAAAAGGCATCTGTATCGTCAATAAAAATATACCACAGTTGATGTATATTGTATCTACCAGTTATGTTTGTAACATTATATCTAGAAGGTGCCCCTTCTAATTCATAAGTATAATACGTCGTTCCAAATGAAATGCAAGAAGAAAAAGATAAAACAAGGACAAAAATCGCAAATCTACATATTGTTTTTTTCATATATTTATCAACATACAAAAATTATTACTAAATGTCAATGATAAGTGAATTTTCTTAGGTATTTCGCATAACTCCAATTAAAAGACTTATACAAAAACCAGCCAGCCTCACCCCAACACCGCGCCCTTGTCCGCCGATGACACCGCTTGAGCGTATCGTCTTAAATAGCCGCTCAAGTTTTTGGGTGGTTTTTTCGGCGCGGTTTGCTTGCGTTGCGCGATTTCTTCATCAGAGACAAGCAGAGTTATTGCGTTGTTTTTAATATCAATGTGTATTTTATCACCGTCACGCACATAGGCAATGAGACCGCCAGCCGCCGCTTCCGGGGAAATGTGCCCGATAGCCGCGCCGCGCGTTGCACCGGAAAAACGCCCGTCTGTAATGAGAGCGACATCGCTGTCCAGCCCCATGCCGACAATTGCCGATGTCGGGCTGAGCATTTCGCGCATACCGGGACCGCCTGCGGGTCCTTCATAACGGATCACAACTACATCGCCTTTATTAATTTTGCCGCCGTAAATAGCGGCGATGGCTTCTTCTTCGCTGTCAAATACCCGCGCCGCTCCGGTAAAATCAAGCATTTCTACTTTTACCGCGCTACGCTTGACAATCGCTCCGTTAGGTGCAAGATTGCCGAACAGCGCGGCAAGACCGCCTGAGTCCGCGTATTTCTGAATCACTTCACTATTTTTTACAGACGCTTCTTGCGCATTTTGCCCGATTGTTTTGCCGTTCACGGTTTTTTCACCGGTATTAAGAAGCGCACCCAGTTCATGCATAACAGCGGTAACGCCGCCTGCAAAATATAGTTCCTCCATGTGATGCTTGCCTGCCGGGGCAAGACGGCACAAGTTGGGAGTTTTGCCGCTAACTTCATTGACCAGTTTTAGATCAAGGGATATGCAACGCTCATTTGCAATGGCGAACAGGTGCAGAACGGAATTGCTTGAACAGCCAAGCGCCATGTCAACGGTCAGCGCGTTGCGAAACGCCTTTTCTGTCATTATGTCAGAGGGTTTAAGTCCCATTTTGAAAAGTTCCATAATACTGGAGCCGGCTTCTTTGGCGAGCCGTATTCTTTGCGCGAACACTGCGGGAATAGTGCCGTTTCCCGGCAGAGCCATGCCAAGCGCTTCACACAGACAGTTCATGGAGTTGGCGGTAAACATACCGGAGCAGGAACCGCAACCGGGGCACGCGCTTTCTTCAATGGCGAGTAACTGCGCCTCGTTGATTTTTCCTGCCTTAATGCCGCCGACCGCTTCAAATACGGTATTCAAATCAGAGCCGTCAATGCTGAGCATGGGACCGCCCGAAACAAAAATCGACGGCAGGTCAAGACGCGCCGCCGCCATCAGCATACCGGGAACAATTTTGTCGCAGTTAGGGATAAAAACCAGCGCGTCAAAGCGATGGGCTTTAACCATACATTCAACGCTGTCGGCAATCAGCTCACGGGAACAGAGTGAATATTTCATCCCCTCGTGTCCCATCGCAAGTCCGTCGCATACGCCAATCGTGTTAAACTCCATTGGAGTGCCGCCGCTTGCCAACACGCCGTCCTTGACTGCCCGCGCAATATTTTGCAGATGAATGTGCCCCGGAACAACTTCGTTGAACGAGTTGACAATGCCCACAAGCGGCTTTTCAATCTGCGCACTTGTATACCCCATCGCTTTTAGGAGGGCGCGTTTTGGCGCGTTTTCTACGCCCGACTTCATAGCATCGCTAATCACTTCTTATCACTCCAGCTCATTTTTTCTCTTAACTCTGCGCCCACTTTTTCGACAAGCAGTTCCTTTTCGGCATTTCGTCTGGTGGTGAAGGTGGGTCTGCCATCGGTATTTTCCTTGATCCATTTTTTGGCAAATGAGCCGTCTTGGATTTCAGATAACACCTTTTTCATTTCGTCTTTTGTTGTCTGGGTAATTAAACGGTCGCCGACACTGTAATCACCGTATTCGGCGGTGTCGCTGATCGAATAACGCATGAACGAAAGTCCGCCCTTAACGACCAAATCGATAATCAATTTCATTTCGTGGATGCACTCGAAATACGCGCTCTCCGGCTGATAGCCAGCGTTGACGAGCGTTTCAAATCCGGCTTTCATTAAAGCCGTCACGCCGCCGCACAGTACGCATTGTTCGCCGAACAAATCGGTTTCGGTTTCTTCTTTGAATGTGGTTTCAAGAATGCCGCCGCGACCGCCGCCGATACCTGAAGCATAGGCAAGCGCGATTTCTTTTGCGTTTCCGGTTGCGTCATTTTCTACCGCAATTAAACAGGGGACGCCTTTGTTTTCCTGATACTGGCTTCTCACTGTATGACCGGGACCTTTGGGCGCGATCATAATAACATTGACATCTTTCGGCGGAACAATCTGCCCAAAATGAATGTTAAAACCGTGAGCGAAACAGAGCGTCATTCCGGCTTTCAAGTTAGGTGCAACGCCGCCTTCGTAAATCGCCTTCATTTTCTCATCGTTGACCAACAGCATGACAATGTCTGCCTGCTTGGTCGCGTCTGCGGTGGACAGAACGGTGAAGCCGTCCTTCTTTGCCACCTCCGCGCTTTTGGAACCGTCGTACAGTCCTATAATGACCTTGACACCTGAGTCGCGCAGATTTTGCGCATGGGCGTGTCCCTGCGAGCCATAACCGATGATGGCTACCGTTTTGCTTTTCAGCAGATTGAGATTACAATCTTTGTCGTAATACATATTACTCATTTTATTTCTCCTTTCCGTTTTATTTTCCGGTATTACTACCGGTTAGTTTTAGTTAATAATGTTACTTCTTTTACATCGTACAGTTTTGCTAACTGGCGAACCATTTGCGTTTGAATATACTCGTCTCCTTTTGAAACAATCATCATGCGCGACAGATCCGGGTTTTCGGTTTCGTTGACGTACAGACTGTCGATGTTGTAACCGCGCCGTGCATACAGACCCGTTATGCGGTTGAGTACGCCGTAGTGGTTTGAGACAAGCAGTTCGACCGAGAATTTTTCCATTATTATTACCCCTTTATTATAATGTTTTTTACTGAGCCGCCCGGCGGAATCATGGGCAGTACCTTTTCATCCATATCGATATGACAGTCGATAACCGCAGGACAATTATCCGGCAAACGCTCCAGTATGTCTTTCAACTGAGGCAGGCTTTCCGCGTAATAACCTTCCGCACCGAACGCTTTGGCAAGCGCGGCAAAATCGGTCTTGCGGTTTAAGGTGGTTTGCGAATAACGCTGTCCGTAGAACATTGTCTGCCATTGACGCACCATGCCGAGTACGCCGTTATTCAAAATGACTGTAACAACCGGCAGTTCCTGTGAAACGGCGGTTGCAAGTTCGATAAGATTCATACCGAAACTGCCGTCGCTGGTAAAGTGGATCGTCCGTTTTTTTCCGGTTGCGATACATCCCCCGATTGCCGCTCCAAGTCCGTAACCCATTGTTCCCAAGCCGCCTGATGTTAGCAGTGTTCGCGGATTTCCAAACGGGTAGTTCTGCATCGTCCACATCTGATGCTGTCCCACGTCCGTAGCGATAACAGTGTCATCATCGCAAAAACCGTTTACCATTTCTATAATATTGTGCGGAGTAAAATCGCTGTTCTGTGGATTTTTATCTACCTGCTTGAGTTCTTCAATACGAGAGAGCCATTGATCGTTTTTCATTGGCGGCAATGCTTTTAACAATTCTGTCAGTACTGCTTTTACATCGCCGCGAATGTCAATGTGCGATGGTACGTTTTTTCCGATTTCCGCAAGATCAATATCAACATGAATGATTAGTCTGCCTTCACGGTACACTTCGATATTGCCAGTTGCGCGGTCGGAAAATCGCACGCCGAGCGCAATCATCAAATCACATTCGGATTGCGCCACTGTCGCGGCATACTTGCCGTGCATTCCGCACATTCCCAAATTAAGAGCGTAATTACGCGATAGAGCGGTGAGTCCCAGCATACTGAAACCAACCGGAGCCGACAGACGCTCGGATAACTCGTGCAGTTCCGCTTCCGCTCCGCTTGCAAGAACGCCTCCGCCTGAATAGATATACGGTTTTTTACAGGCTTTAATCGCCTCGACTGCCTGCGTAACATCAAACGAAAATGTCCGCCCGGTTTCTGTTTCGGGGGGAGCGCCTTCGTACTCGAACTCTGCCTGCTGAATATCGCGCGGAATATCGACAAGGACTGGACCTCGCCGCCCTGAGTTTGCGATGGTAAAAGCCTCCCGTAAAATGCGCTCAAGAGAATCAATATCACGAACCAAAAAATTGTGTTTTACAACCGGCTGGGTAATACCGACAATATCCACTTCCTGAAAACTGTCCTTTCCAAGCATCGGGACTGCGACGTTTCCGGTAATGGCGACCAGAGGTACGCTGTCAAGGTAAGCGTTGGCAATGCCCGTCACCAGATTTGTCGCTCCCGGTCCGCTTGTGGCAATGACCACGCCCGTTCTGCCTACTGCCCGCGCATATCCGTCCGCCGCGTGAGCCGCCCCCTGTTCGTGCGCCGTAATAATATGATGAATTCTGTCCGAATTCTTGTACAGTTCATCATAAATCGGCAGAACCGATCCCCCCGGATACCCGAAGACGGTGGTTGCACCGTGCAAACAGAGCGACTCAATCACAATTTGTGCGCCACTCAACTTCATCTCATTCTCCTTAAATAAAAATAAAAAAGGCTTCACCGGCATTATGCTGATGAAGCCCCTTAAAAGTTCAAAACTTTTACCCTCAGCTATCAGCACATTGCCGGATGGGTACTCCGATAACAACGACTACGTTGACGAGGGAAAATAGTGTGATTGCCAGTTCTTTTTTCACAATTATCTTGAATATCAACATAAATTCATTTTTTTGTCAATAGGTTTTTGAAAAAAATGTTCGATTTTAACCCCCATTTTGGGGCGGTATTTTAGAAAGTACCGGATTCTCTATTTACCCCTCTTTGGGAATGGCGTAGCCATGACCTAGCCGAACGGAAGCCGAGCCGCTATCGAACTGAAGGTTCGAAGCTCTTTGTATATATCCGCTATTATATAAATAATGCGCGAGGATTTTAGCCAGAGCAGAGCGCCCAGTTAAACAAATTTGTTGATTTTTTTTCATTTTCAGGCAAGCGCCACGCATCCTCACACCCATATATAGGTATAACTTTTTGAAAGTTATCTATCCTATTTTTTGAGGTGCAAGAATGAATGAAAACACAAGCGAAAATTTAAACGTTAACAGGGAGCACAAAGACAGCGTCTTCTCCCTGCTCTTTAGCAATCCCGATGTCCTTAGGGAATTGTACTCAGCGATTGAAGGCATCAATTTGCCGCCTGATATTCCCATTGACATTAACACTCTCTCAAATGTCCTTATCAGGGAACGGATAAACGACATCTCTTTTACCATTGACAACAGACTTGTCGTGTTAATCGAACATCAGTCTACCGTAAATAGCAATATGCCCCTGCGACTGCTTATGTACATAGCCCGTATTTACGAGAAAATAATCAACCGCAAAAAGACCTATCAGAAAAAACTTGAGAAAATCCCCTATCCTGAGTTCATTGTCCTTTACAATGGGGACAAGCCCCATCCCGACCATAAGGAGTTGAGGCTTTCCGAAGCGTTCAAGAACGCCAAAGATTTGAAAGGAAAAAACAAGGAACTGCCCTTGGAGCTTATTGTACAGGTATACAATATAAATATGGGGCATAACGAAGAAATATTGAAAAAAAGCGAAACGCTGGATAACTATAGTTCTTTTATAGACAAGATTCGTGATTATCAGAAAGAAGATTTTTCACTTGCTGAAGCGGTAGAATCTGCTATAGAATACTGTATAGACAATAACAAACTGAAGAATTTTTTAGAAAAGCATGGTTCGGAGGTACGTAATATGCTGATAACTGAATATAATCGTGATGAAGAGATGGAAGTTGTCCGTGAAGAGGGTCGAGAAGAAGGCATAATAACCACTGCCCGCAATGCTTTGGCAAAAGGCTCGACCCCTGATTTTGTTCAAGAAATTACTGGATTGGATATGGCAGTTATAGAGCAATTAGCAGAGAACAATTAACAAGGAGCAGAGAGCAAAGAAAGACAAGCCGTCTTCTCTTTGCTCCTCTTGCGGTTTGGCTTTACCGCCTGCCTATTGTCGGGTCATTGTTGCTGGGCTATTCCACTCATCAGCCTTCCAAGTAAACGTATTGCCGCTTATACTGTAAAGATAATTCTCAGTAGAACCGTACTGTGGGTAAGTAATTGTTAGCCTATTGCCGCTTGCAGACCATGTAAAGGGAGAGCCTTCGCCAGTGCTAGAAACAGCCTTCATCGTGCCTGTCCCATTAGCATTAAATGTAACAATAGGTCCGGTCGCTGGTCTCCATGAACCGACAGGCGAAGGCTGGTTCGCCGCTGGGTTGAATGTGGATGCGGACGGTGCTGGCGTTGAAGGCTGTTGCTGTGCAGGTTGTGATGGTTGCGATGCGGCAGGAGCGGGCGTAGCCGGAACTGTTACCGTAACAGGGAACGTTGCTCTTTTCCCTTTGTAGTCAACGGTAACAACCCTGTTACCTGCCGAACTCGAATCAAAACTGGCAACGGTTACTTGATAAGCCGGAACTTCCGCATCAGGAAAATCTCTCCAACTTCCCATCACTTTAATCCCTGCCAAATCGGCTCTTTCGCCTACGTTGTAAGATGTTTTTGACGGCGCTCTATCAACGCGAATGCCGGTCATTTCCATTACTTCAGTCTGAAAAGTACCTGTTCCTTGATAACCAAGTACAGTTAC
>JAIRUQ010000012.1 GCA_031254315.1 Treponema sp. | reverse complement strand
TGGACAAAGGTATTGATGTTAAAGGCCATCAGGGCGGCGCCCAGGACAATCAGCCCCACCCGCCTGAACGTATGCAGGACAGAATATTGATTAATCTTTCTTCTTCCCTCTTCCCCTTTGTGAACTTCGTGGGCTTTGTGTGATCTCTTCATCTTCTTATTCAAGGTGCCAGCTTCCGTCGGAAAGGGTGTACCTCCCCGGCTTTTTGCCGTTTGAGGCGTAGTAGGTGTCGAAATTGTCCGCCGTGGTAAAAAGAACGTTACCGCCCGCATCGATATAGCTGACATTGCCCCGGATACGGCCGTCGGGGGAACGGCTGTCAAAAGCCCTTTTCCCCATAGTTTCCAGCGACGGCGGTATGGTAACGCTTGTGATCCTGTTGTTGTAAAAAGCCCCGTCGCCGATTCTTGTAACGCCGCCGCCGACTTCAACACCGGTAAGCCTGTTGCCGGAAAAAGCCCCCTCCCCTATCACGGTGACATTGCCGGGAATCGCTATCTCCCTTATTTTATTGTTGAAAAAAGCGTAGTCGTCAATAACGGTAACGCTGTCGGGAATGGTTACCGCCGCTATTTGGTTATTGGAAAAAGCCCATTTCCCGATATTGGTAATATTGCCGCCCAGGGACACCGTAGCCAGCTTGTTGCCGGTAAAGGCCCCCGTTCCGATAACCGTAACCCCGTCGCCGACGGTAACCGTTTCAAGCAGGTTAAACGAAAAAGCCCCGTTGCCGATACTTGTAACGCTGTCGGGGATGGTTACCGCCGTTAAGCCCTTGCCGGTAAACGCCCCGTTACCGATGACCGTAACCTGTTTGCCGTCGATGGTATCCGGTATTTCCAGAGTTGCCGCGCTCCCCGTTGATTTTACTATTGTCAGCCCGCTTGAATTTTCCTCAACGATAATTTCAAGCCCTGTATCGCCGAAAACACCGGCGGAAAGGCTGAAAAACAGCAGAACAAAACCTTTTTTTATGTGCATATTCTTAGTTTAGGGGGAAATGGGGGAAATTGCAAGGTCATGGTAACAGGCACCATATGCGTTAACTTATTCTCAAAAGACCTCACGCAGAGGCGCGAAGGCGCAGAGAGAGACTGAATTTCCCTTAATCGATGACGGGTGGTATGTGCAAAAGATGCACTAACCAGTTTTCAACTAATTCCCTTATACCAATTCAACCCGCAGTTTTTTCCCTAAAACATTCGCCGCCTTTTTAAGGGTTAATAATGTAATAGATTCATTATCAGGATCAAGAAGCCTGTTGACTGCGGCACGGGAAGTTTCAAGCCGTGTAGCCAAAGTGGTCATTGAAAGATGTTCTCTCTTGATAGCTTCCTGTAATTGATAGGCAATAATTTTTTTTATGGCTCCAGCCTCCACTTCCTCGCTGATACCTTCTTCAGCGAGAAAATCATCAAATGAACTGCCAATAGCTTTATTCTTCATTGTTTATTCCTCCTGCCATTACCCTATTCCTTAGTTTTTTAGCATGGTCTAAATCCTGTTGCGGCGTTTTCTGGCTCTTTTTTATAATACCATGCAATAAAACCATATATCGCTTCCAAACTGTAAAAAAGAGCCTGCAAATACCACTTGGTAAATTTGTCCTGACTTCCCATAAATCTTTGTCCAGTTTGGTAACTTGTGGATACCCAACAGGCCAGAGAAATTCGACTGCCTTAATATCCTCTCCTATTACCTTTCTTTCTTCCGGTTTCCGCTTTTTCAACCATTCCCTTACCGGCTCATTACCAGCGAGAGTTTTGTAGAAATATACTGTCAGAGATTTCCCGTCAAGATTATGAAGCATATTATAAGTGTACCAAAATTGGTACGGCTTGTCAAGGGAGTTAAAAAAGGGAGTAAACCAGGGTTCACCCAATTTACTCCCAAAAAGATTTGGGCGATACAAGACTTGAACTTGTGACCCCTAGCGTGTCGAGCTAGTGCTCTAACCAACTGAGCTAACCGCCCTGATACTGGTCAAGGTGCTGGGGAAACTATACCCCACACCGCAAAAAGTGTCAATAGAACGCCTGTCCGCGAAATGAAAAGAACTTTGTTTACATGAGAATATTAAAAAAACTTAAACGGGAATGGAGATGATTTTAACTATTCGCATAACACACAGAAGAGACTTTGACAAAAATTGAATTATAGAGTTGTTCAGAAACCGGAGCCTGTGAACAACCCTAATAGCTTATGAAGCGCTTATTTTACACGTTCGCGGATAGCGACGTTGACTTCAATTTTACTACCACCCTCAAGCTCCATAGGTACTATAAGGGCTTCCACTTCACCGAGGTTTGTAGAAACTTCCATATTATCGCCTGTAAAGAGCGCGGGCGGGGTAAGGTCAAATTTAAAGCCAAGATCGTGCAACTTTGTTACCGCCTGTGCGGTGATCATGTTCGCAAGCTCTTGTATTGTCGCCTTAGCCATTTCGTCAAGTGTCGTAAAAGTTTCACCGTTCATTTTTCCGGAAACAAATAAAGCAGAGGCTTTTGTCATGTCAAAAAGGACACGACCTTCCACATCGCCGGCAAGCCCTACAAGGGCGGCAACTCCCATAATTGCCATGGAAGTGGGCTTAAGATATATGTCACCCCGTTTTACGTCAGAGTTTAATACTTCTTTCAGCACACTGTAAGCTGACTCCACAAAGGGGTTGATATACTCAACTCTCATAATTCACTCCTTTAAGTTTTATTATGCGTCATGCATGAAAGCTGAAACGGGATCATCGGCTATTGCCTGCCAAATAGCCCCGGTAAGCTCTTCATTCCTACCCATTATAACAATTCCACGATTTTTCATCTTCTCTGAAAAATCCCCAACTATCCTTGTCTGATCCTGCGCCGGCAAGAATGAAAGGATATCCCTGATAAGGATAATGTCCAAATCCGGCAAGGTGTTATCATTAGTTATATCATGATACTCGAAAACAATCGAGTCCTTTATAACCTGATTAAACGAATAGCCGCTTGTCCCGTGTACCGCATAAGCCCTGCAATAATCCGGCATTTCTTCAAAATTAAAAGCCATGTTTGGAGCCTGCGAAACAGCCATAATATCGTTATCGTTTGCCCATATTTTTATATGAGCATTAGGATACTTATTTCTAAGTATACAGGCAAAAGAATAAGTTTCATAGCCCTTTCCGCAACCAACATTCCAAACATTGATATTTGCCGCAGAACTATCAGGAAGGATTTTCTTGACGGTATTGGCATAAGACTCTGTCCAGAACTCGTTTGAACACGGAGATTCGAAATTGTTTAAGAAGTCCTCGGCTTCCGAGGCGCTCTTTACCTGTAAATCTTCTCCTGAACGACCCATACTCCACTCGGAAAAACGCCTTTGTAGCCACCTGCTGTTTATGTCTGTAACAACAAACCGCTTTAAAGCCGCAAGGCTTTCCTGAATAAAGCCAATAGCCGTATCGGCGGCGGCTTTCTGCAGAGATTGTTCGCTTGCCTGCGGCGGCGGGACAAAATATTCCCCCTCCCCAACCGAGCCTCGTGACTTGTTTTTGTCCTCTTCTGTTACTGTAAATATACGGACAACATCAAGAATGATATAAAGATCGCCCTCTTTTTCTACAACGCCGCTTATGTATTTAATGTTAATGTCGCCAAAAATCGGGTGCGGCGGCTGGATTGAATCGTGGTTAATCCCGACGACTTTATCGATTTTGTCTACAATTGTTCCGTAAACTTGTTCATTAATACGCAGGATAAGCATATTTTCAAGGTTGACTTCTTTGTGGTCTACAGGTAAATGGAAGAACAGCCTAAGGTCGATAATCGGGATAATGTCGCCGCGAAGGTTATAAACGCCCCGGACATAAGAAGCGGCATTAGGCACATAGGTAAATTTATCGGCTTTCGCTATTTCTTTTACGTTCATAATATCAACGCTGTAGTCTTTCCCCGCTAAAGAGAAAGTGATCATTTTAAAATCTACGTTATCTACGCGTTCTTTTTGTTCTTGTAAATCGGCGTTTACCTGCGCTAAATCTTTAATTACTGCCGCCATTTTACCTGCCGCCTTTTATTGAAGATTCGCGGATTCGGCGTTGCTCCATCTCTTTCTTAAGCCCAAGCTCAAGAAGCTGACTTACATCAATAATAAGAGAAACCGAGCCGTCTCCCAATATTGAAGCTCCCGCAATTCCCGGTGAGTTGGTAAATTGATCCCTTAGCGGTTTGATAACAACATCTTCTTCGCCAATAAGACTGTCTACCATGAAGCCCATCTTTTTCTCCGCCGTTCCTACAATTACAATAAAGTGATAATCCGAATCTTCTTCGGTTTTGATGCCAAACAACCGGTTAAGCCGCAGTAAGGAAATAACATCACTGCGAATATTGAAAACTTCATAATTATCGATTTTTTTGATTTCTTCCGGTCTGATCCGCAAACTTTCAATAACCGAAGTAATCGGAATAGAATAGATTTCCGGTCCGACACGAACAAGCAAGCCCTGAATAATAGCCAATGTAAGCGGCAGTTTGATAATAAACTTGGTTCCCTTTCCATGTTCAGAATTGACGGTAACCGTTCCGTTAAGCTCGTCAATCTTACGGCGCACAACATCAAGACCGACACCGCGTCCTGAAATAGCAGTAATTGATTGCGCGGTAGAAAATCCGGGTTCAAAAATTAAATTGAAGGCTTCTACATCGGTGAGGATTTTATTCGGGCTGATAATACCGCGCTCAATGGCTTTTGCCTTAACAGCGTCAACATTTATACCCTTGCCGTCATCCCCGATTTCAATCACGATCATGTTGCCTTCGTTGGCGGCTTTAAGAAGGACAGTGCCTTCTTCCGACTTACCGGCGGCTTTGCGTTCTTCCGCAGATTCAATTCCGTGGTCGATAGAGTTACGCACTGAGTGCATGATTGGATCAAGAAGGTCTTCGATAACGGACTTGTCAAGTTCTGTATCTTCACCTTCGATGACCAGATTGATTTTTTTGTTGAGTGATTTTGAAAGGTCGCGTACAAGGCGCGGGAAACGGCTGAATATCTGGCTGATTGGAACCATGCGAATCCGCATTACGCCTTCCTGAAGTTCACCTGTAATACGCCCAAGGTTCTGCGAAGTAGAACGGAACTTTGCTATACTGCCCTTAAACGATGTTTCAAAATCATCAAAGAGTGAGAAAATATCGCCATAAGAATCGTTTATATCCTTGCGAATATCTTTAACAGATTTGCCTTCCTGAATGCTTTCCAAGAAATTCGGCAGTTCATCGAACAAACTTTTAATTTTATCACGGTATTGATTTTCAATATCACGGAGCTGGTTTGTAAGCTCAGAGAACTGCATATTGATCTGGTTGAAAGTCGCTTTGGTAATAACGGTTTCAGAAACAAGGTTTAGAAGATCGTCAATTCGCTTGGAGTCTACGCGCAGAATAGAACCGGCTTCTTTTCCGGCTTTCTTTGCGTCTTCCGAAGCGGCGGCGGATTTTTGCGCAGTTGGTGCGGCGGCGGCTGGCGCGGCGGCAGGTGTTGCCGGAGCGGCGGCTGGCGTTGCGGCGGCAGGAGCCGGGGCTGGCGCTGGAGCAGGTCTTGGAGCCGGAGCGGCGGCTTTCGCCGGAGCAAGATCGGAAAGATTTGTTACTTGCGCGCTGAGACTCACATCCGGCATAATACAGGATTTCTGTAATTTCTGAGTATCCGCAGTAGACGCGACATAATAATCCACAACCGGGAAAAAGTTGTCGGCATAAAGCTGATCAAAATCGGGAACAGTTTTAAGGATTGTTCCCTGTCCTTTAAGAACAGAATAAACTTGAATGCCGCCAACTGTGTTCATAAGACTGCTTTCATCAAAATTGACGGAAACTTTGTATATTGGCATTCCGCCGTCAACTGATTGTTTTAATTCTTCCAACTCGTTTTCGGTAAGCGCCTGACCTCCTGCGGAAGGAGCGGGCGCGGCGGCTACGGGAGCCGCAACAGGCGGAGCTTTTACCGGAGCGCTCCCCTTTTTTGCCGGAGCAGGACCCATTAATGCGCGAAGTTTACCTTCGATTTCAGAAGTATCATCCTGATAAACAGAGCCATTCATCCGCTGATCAAGCATAGCTTTAATAACGTCAATAGCTTGGAGCAAGGTATCTACTACATCTTCATTTACTGAAATTTGATCTGAACGAATAGCGTCAAAAACATCCTCAACAAGATGGGTAAAATGAGAAAGCTCCATCATTTCTACTGTTGCGGATCCGCCTTTGAGGGTATGAGCAGCACGAAAAATCTCGTCCACAGCGTCTTTATTGGCGCCCCCGGTTTCGAGAACCAGAACGTTTTGTTCCAATGTATCTACTTGCATTTGAGCCTCGCTGAAAAAGTCCTTGAGGAGTTCCTCATTGTTAGGATCAAGATAATCACTCATAAGTACTAATATCTACTAAAAATACAAAAAAGTCAAGTGAAAGACCAGTAATTTGTCAAAAATCTGTCTTTGAAAGAAAAAAACAGGCTTTTTTTCAAAATAATGATGTTTATTAGTTTTTATTTTATCTATTACAAAAACTGCGTTTTTTGGGCAAAAACCCTATAAAAACACGTATTTTTTAATGGGAGCCCTCAAAATTGAAATTTCATGACAACCCTAACCATACATAATTGCACTTATATAGAAAAAAATGCTAAAATATACGGTATCTAAACCATGACCGGTACTTTAACAGAAATTGATATTATTATCCGTATTTGTCTTGCCTTTGCCGCCGGGAGCATTATCGGCTTGGAGCGTTCAAGCAGACGCCAGGTCGCCGGGCTTCGTACCCATATACTTATCGCGCTGGGGGCTTCCTGCCTTATGCTACTTTCAATCTGGTTGCCACAGCAATTAAACGGCGGCGACCCCGGAAGAATCGCGGCGCAGGTTGTTTCGGGCATGGGTTTTCTTGGAGCGGGCGCAATCATCCGTCTTGGCAGTAGTATCAGGGGGCTGACTACGGCGGCTTCGCTGTGGCTTACGGCGGCAATCGGGCTGACTATCGGGGCGGGAATGTTTATCGCCGCCCTTGTGGTAACGGCTCTTGCCCTTATCACTTTGATTTTTATGCACCTCCTTGAAAGAAAAATATTCCCCGAAGATAACTGGAACAAAGATGCCTCTTAACGCAGGATTAGAATGAACGGAAAACATCTGACAGTAAGCGAACTAACTGAACAGATTCGCTTGAATCTTGAAGGCTCTTTTTCCGCCGTAATTGTAGAGGGTGAAGTTTCAAATTGCAGACCGGCGAGTTCAGGTCATCTTTATTTTAGTTTGAAAGACGCAAGCGCGAAAATTGACGCTGTGATGTTTAAGAACAGATTGAGGTCTTTAACCTTTGAGCCTAAGGACGGGATGTTACTGCGTGTGCGCGGAAGCCTTTCCGTGTATGCTCCGCGCGGGACTTATTCTATTGTCTGCGAAGAAATGGAAGTCGTAGGAGCGGGCGAAATCCTCGCCATGCTGGAAAAAAGAAAACAAAAACTCGCGGCGGAAGGGCTTTTTGATACAGAACGAAAAAAGCCTCTTCCCCGTTTTCCTTCAACTGTTGGCGTGATCAGCTCTCCTACAGGAGCCGCGGTTCGGGACATTCTCAACATTCTTACAAGGCGGGCTAGCGGCATTAAGGTGATAATCCTTCCCGCTCCTGTGCAGGGAGAAGAAGCCGCGTCTCTTATCTCCGCGCGGATAAGGCAGGCAAACAAGTGGCATCTCGCGGATGTTTTGATCGTGGGCAGAGGCGGCGGTTCTCTCGAAGACCTTTTATCATTCTCCGACGAAGAAGTTGTCCGCGCTGTGGCGCAGTCGGCTATTCCTGTAGTGAGCGCGGTAGGACACGAAATTGACTGGGCGCTTTGTGATTTTTCCGCGGACTTAAGAGCGCCGACTCCTTCCGCCGCGGCTGAATTGATAAGCGAAAATTTTTGCACCATAATGGAGTCCGTACAAAAAATAGCGGAAAATTTTATACACATTATGCAAACACGGCTGGAAAGGGCGAGGCTTCTTTTAAAACCGTTTGATCCGCAGGACATGGAATATCATTTCCGTTCAATTCTTCAGCCGCGTCTTATCCGTCTTGATGACGCAAAAGAAGATTTGATAAACGCAATCGCCGAAATCAGTTCAAACTTTAGAAAGAGAATTGAACTTGCGTCCGCTGTAATAGAAGCCGGAAGTCCGTTAGCCGCAATGCAGAGGGGTTTTTCTGTTGTTACGGACAGTACGGGAAAAGTTATACGCAATTCGGCAGGCGTAAAAAAAGGCGATATGCTTTGTATAAGACCGTTAAAGGGAAAAATTCACGCAGTAGCTGAAAATATAGAATAGAGAGGTAAATTTTATGGCAAAGAAAAGTGCGCCTGCAAAAAGTAGCAGTATGAATAACTTTGAGGAGCGCCTTGAGCGGCTTGAAACCCTTGGCGAACAGATTCGCAAAACCGACATTCCCCTTGATGAAGCGCTGTCCGCATTTGAAGAGGGAATACGTCTTGCCAGAAGTTTGGAGAAAGACCTTGAAAAAATTGAAAACCGCATTGAGATTCTGATGAATTCCGCGTCAGCTCCGGCAAGCGAATCACCTGAACTGGAACTTTTTAATGCCGGAGAATAACGCCATAAGGGTACTGCCGCCTGAAGAGGCAAGGCGTATTGCCGCAGGCGAAGTTGTTGACCGCCCTTCTGCGCTGGTCAGGGAATTCCTTGACAACGCGATAGATGCGAACGCCGTGAATATCGAAGTCTCTATTGAAGAGGGCGGTTGTAAAAAAGTTGAAGTCTCCGATGACGGTAGCGGCATGTCCCTCGAAGATTTGCATCTCTGTTGGCTGACTCACGCAACCAGTAAAATACGCGGTCTTGATGATCTTGATTCATCTCATACACTTGGTTTTCGTGGAGAAGCGCTTGCCGCCGCTTGCGCTTCTTCCCGTCTTGAAATAATTACATGCGCCGACGGCAGGGATGCATGGGCTCTTATTACCGGTCCCGGTGAAAACCATCCTCCCGAAATTGAACAGACACGCAGAACAAAAGGCACGACAGTAAGGGCGCTCAATCTTTTTGAAAATATACCGGCTCGTAAACGCTTTTTAAAAAGGGAAGGAAGCGAAGCGAATCTTTGCAGACAGATATTTATTGACAAGGCGCTGGCGTTTAACACCATTAATTTTCGTTTTTTAGTTGACGGCAAATTAAAAGATTTTCTGCCGTCCGTATCTTCAAAAAAAGAGCGCTTTGCCGCCGCGCTTTTACAGGCAGGCGAAGAAAATTTTCTGCATGAAATAAATGTAACAGGGGACGGTTTTTCGGCGGCAATTGTTATAGGCGGTCCCGATCTTTACAGAAACGACAGACGGCAGTTGTTTGTCTTTGCCAACGGCAGGAGAGTGCAGGATTATTCGCTGATACAGGCGGTAGAATACGGCTCTCAAGGCTGGTTTCCAAACGGCGTTCATCCTGTCGGGGCGGTATATATAGAAATAGACCCGTCTCTCGCGGATTTTAACATTCATCCCGCCAAGCGCGAGGTGCGTTTCCGTGACCCAGGCGCGATTCATCACGCTGTCTCAGGCGGAGTAAAAAACTTTTTTCACACTTTATTTTTGAAAAACTCTCAAGGAGGAACTTCGCATGAAGACGCTTATTCTGCGCATAACTATTCAGACAACGCTCACGGTTCCGGTAAAGGAGACGAGTTTAAATTTACATATAACAATGCCGGACGAAGTACGAAGGAGTACGAAAAATTTTCCAGCTACGAGCCTGTGTCCTCTGAAAAACTCCGTGATATCCGTGAAAAATTTAACAATATTTCTTTTACAAATGAATCCGCGCCCGTTTTAGGAGAAGTACGCTATGCCGGAAGGGTTTTTGGGCTTTTTATTTTAATTGAATGGGGAGATAAACTTTATATTATTGATCAACACGCCGCCCATGAGCGTATCCTTTTTAACCGTTTTCTTGAAGAGCCAATTCCAAAACAGGAATTGCTTGCGCCCATCCCCTTCACAACGGAAAGCAACGATGAAGATGCTTTTCTTGAAGAAAAGCGTGAAGAATTGTCGCGTCTTGGGGTAGATATTGAAAAAGACGAAGACGGTTGGCGCATTGAAGCCCTGCCTGCTGACTGGAGAATGAGCGACGCGGAGACTGTAAAAGAAATTCTTGGACTGCGAACGTCAGGTGAAAACATGGCGCGCCGCTGGGCGGCTACCTATTGCTGTCGCGCGGCAATCAAAGACGGCGACTATCCTGATGATGAAACCGCTTTCGCGCTTGGCAGAGAAGCACTTAATTTGCCCGATCCGCGCTGTCCACACGGTCGCCCGATCTGGACAGAGATCAGCAAGGACGCGCTTTACAAAGCGGTAAAGCGGGAGTAAACTTACAAATAGTACAAGGAGAAAATTTTGAAGAAAGTATTGTTCTTTTTAACTTTGTCTGTTTTGTTCAATATTAGCTGTGTATTAACAATTCATGTTTCGCCACGCCTATATAACGCTCTTAATGTTAGTATAAAGCCTAATAATATGATACCGGTAACCGTGGAATTCTCATCTAGTATTCAAGATGGACTTGTAATTCCATATCATCAGGATAAGGAATTAAATTCTAGGGAAAGTGGTTATTATTTATCTCAAAATACGACTATTCATGAAATGTTAAATGAATATAATAGAAAAAAATTCCCTTCTCAAGAAACTGATGACATATTAAAAATATTTATACATTTAGATGATTTTTGGATAGAAGAATATATTACAGATAATGAAACTATACGATTTCTAAGTTTTCTTGGTGGTTTAGGAAGTGGAAGTAGTACGAATTATATGCTTACTGCTAATATGTTTCTAACTGTTAAATTATTAAAAGATGGCGAGTTATTGACAAAAACAATATTTGTAAATTTTGAAAATACATTTCGTACGGGAGGAGGGGGCGAGGAATCAAAGAGTAATTATGGAGGGATGACTTCACTGACAGGAACACACGCTCTGAATATAAATCATATTAATAATAGAGCAATAATGATTTTAAATACTTATTTAGAAGAATTGGGATTGTAAATGGTTGGATAAAATATGGGTGATTTTGTAAAATACAGAGAAGAATGATAATTTATGAATACCGAAAGAAAAAAGAACCTATTGAATATTATTCTCGAGATTATCCTTATAATATTGGTAATAATAACTATTAACATTATCCGGGAAAATAATAGTTCTATATACATTATACACGAAAATAGCGCTATAGAAATAATTGGCGATCATGGTGGTCCAACGTCTATATTTGTTAGCAGAGAATTTAATTTACCAAATTTTCTCAAAAATATGATTTTTACAGTTATAATAATAAGTTTGTTTATATTATTTATCATTGATGTTATAGGTTTTATAAAATCAAAAAAATACAGTATCAAATATAAATTAAAAATTGTTTTGTGTATTGATATTTATTTAATCATAATTAAATCAATATATTTTACTTTCCCTATAATTGGCTTAACATTTATTGCAATATCAGTTCTCTTTAACATTGTACTATTAACATTTATTTTCATTAAGGAAATTTTACTAAAAGTAATAAAGTACGAAAACAAAGAAGCAAAATGAAGTGCGACACAAATGCGCATAACAGAGATTGTATTGCAGGGAAGTTACTGCGCGACAATTAAGAGAGCCTTACGGTGGCTTAGTCTGTAGCCGGAATATAAAAAATATATTGACAAATATTGAAACATAGTATATAATAACTAAAAGGCTTTATGAAAAGAATAGTATTATTAATTATTCTCATTTCTCAACTTCATTATTTATCATTTGCTACAGACGATAATAATTATTTATTTTTTAATCTGGAAGAAAATTATTCCGGTAATTTGTCTATAAATTTACATTTTCTTACAATGTTGGAAGAAAACCCGGGAGTTTTATTACTGGGAGCTCTTTTAACATCAACGTTTTCTGTTGGCGGCGGCTGGCATTTAAATATTATACCGCATTTTCTTTCACCGGGTATTTATGCGGAATGTGGATTGAGCCTTTTATCCTTATTAACAGCAGAAGGCAATAATGATGGAGCAAATAATGATGCGAAAAAAATAAATGAGGAACCATTGTTTTTTGGGTCAATTGGAATCCGTTTATACAATCAATTCAGATACAATATTTTTATTATACAGCCATTTGCAGGGTTTAATTTTACGGGAGGATTTTCCAGTTCTGATAGTATTGGCGGTCTCTATAACGCATTTGGCATTTTATTGGCAATTGATGAAATTTCTTTGGAATATAGTTATAATATTCCACTCCTAAATAACAATATGGGTACTGTACATAGATTTTCTTTAGGACTTCATTTTGACGGATTAAAATAATATTAAGTTATGTGCATTTCTATCTGAAAATACAAAAATTTTTACATGAATTTTAAAGGGCAATAACTACTACCTCACCCTCTCACTCAAGGACATCTTTTTTAGCGCGTTCGGTTTCACCGTTTCCTGTGAAGCATGCGGTACAAAATGAGAGCTTGCACTTTGTGCACGCTTCTTTTAATCCTTCTATGCGGATATAGCCTAAACTGTCCGCGCCGATTTTACGGCAAATTTCATCTAAATTCATTTTATTCGCTATCAGGTTTTCTTCATTGTCTATGTCGGTTCCGTAATGACATGTGTGGCGAAACGGCGGCGATGATACCCTCATGTGCACTTCTTTCGCGCCTGCGTTTTTAAGGCTCTTTACGATTTTTTCGCTGGTCGTGCCGCGCACAATGGAATCGTCAACAAGCACAATCCGCTTTCCGCGAATGTTTGCAGATAACGGATTTAATTTTAACCGTACTGCGCTGTCTCGTTCGGTCTGCGTAGGATAAATAAAACTCCTGCCAATGTATCGGTTTTTAACGAATCCCGACACGAGCGGTATTCCGCTCTTCGCGCTATAACCGCTTGCGGCATCCAGACCGGAATCAGGCACACCGCAGACAGCATCGGCAGACACCGGATATTCTTCGGCTAATATCGCGCCCATGTTATACCGTGATTCATACACGCTTAATCCGTCAACGATCGAATCGGGACGCGCAAAGTACACATATTCAAAAATGCAAAGACCTGCGTTTTCCTGCGTGTCGCCCGGATGAACGCCATGAGAAGTGAGATTCCCGTCTTCTGCAATGATAACCTCTCCGGGAAGTACGTCTCTTACAAACTCAAAACCGGAAGCTTCAAGCGCGCAACTCTCCGATGCAACCGCGTAACCTATATCATTTTTCCCGATACAAAGAGGACGGTAACCGTTAGGGTCTCGCATGGCGATTAACTTATTTTCTCCGCTTGCGATAATAAGGGAAAACGCTCCTTTCAGGAAACTTGCCGCTTTAACAACGCCCTGCATTGTCCCCCCTTCTTTGGTGATACAATAGGCAATCAGCGATGAAACGACTTCGCTGTCACTGGTTGCGTTAAAGTTAAGTCCGTACGATTTGAGCTTGCGCCGTATTTCCAAGGCGTTGGTAACATTGCCGTTGTGTGCGGTGGCGATTCGACCTGTCAGATATTCGGTTATAAACGGACCAACATTTTCTTTTTTATTGTTGCCTGTTGTTCCGTAGCGCGTATGCCCGACAGCGATTTTGCCCCCCGGAAATTGTCCAAGCTCTTTGCCCGAAAAAACCTCGCTAACAAGACCAATATCTTTATGACACCAGATTTTACCGTCATTTACGACAGCTATGCCCGCACCCTCCTGCCCCCGGTGCTGTAGCGTGAGCAAGCCGTTGTATGTTATGCCAGCCGCTTCTTCGGTAGTCAGGCTGACCCCGAAAACGGCGCATTCTTCATGGAGTTTAGTATCGATCTTCGTCAATTTTATGATTTCCCCTCAAAAAAGGCGTTCACCGGCAGATCGATCCCATATCAATATGCCGATAAACGCCTTTGTTCATCATGTATATGTTTAGCAAAAATCAGCCGGATTGTCAAGCCGTCAACTTCATAAAAACCCCTTGACCAACCCTGACGTTTTTTGATATTTTGTCATTGTTGCATATCTTACGATTCTTGTCAAAATCTATATAATATAGAAAGCAATGAAGAATACTGGTTCTTGTGAACCGGAGGAGACGATCAAATGACTGAACAACTTAGGGAAATTGGGCTTCGTCTGTCAGCTCTGCGGAGTATTGCGGAAATGACGGCGGAAGTGTTTTGCGAAAAAGTTGGCGTTACTACGGAGGTATTGGCTGCGTATGAAAAGGGCGAGTTGGATTTTTCTTTTTCCTTTTTATACAACGCCGCTCGTATTTTGGGCGTTGATGTTGTTGATCTTATGAGCGGAGACAGTCCGCATCTCTCTGATTGGTGCATTGTGCGTAACGGAGAGGGCTATGCAATCGACCGCAGAGCCGCTTATAAATACAACCATTTGGCGTTTACCTTTCGGAAAAAAAAGGCGGAACCGTTTTTGGTTACCGTCGAACCAAAGGGAGACAAACCCGTCCAGCACGCCCATGACGGGCAGGAGTTTAACTGGCTGGTTTCGGGGCGGATGTGTTTCTTTATCGCAGATAAAGAATACGTTTTGGAACCGGGCGATAGTGTATACTTTAACGCCTCAATCCCCCATGCAATGCAGGCGCTGGACAATTCTCCGGCGCAATTTTTGGCAGTTGTGATGGGTTAATCCTAAAAGAAGGAAAATATTATGCCACTTTATGAAAAATTTACAGGTCGCCACCGTGATGATTTTGCCACGTTAGGTGATCTGCAGAAAAATTACAAATTAAATGTCCCTGACAATTTTAACTTTGCCTTTGACTGCATTGACGTACTTGCCTCTGAAACGCCCGACGCGCTTGCTCTGTTATGGATAGCCAATGACGGTACGGAAAAGCGTTTTACATTTGAAGACATCCGCCGATTGTCGGTTAAAGCCGCCAATTTTTTCATCGCGCAGGGAATTGAAAAGGGCGATATGGTTATGCTGACAATGTCGCGTGACTGGAGATATTGGCCTGTTCTCATGGGGCTTCACCGCATGGGAGGCGTTGCAGTTCCCGCGACATATCTTTTAACTCAAAAAGATTTTGAGTACCGGATGAATGCCGCTTCAATAAAAATGCTTCTGACCACTCCTCGCTTCGGCGTAACTAAGGCGATGGATGACGCACTGCCCAACTGCCCGACTGTCAAAAAGCTGGCGGTATTCGGCGGCAAAACTCCCAACGATAAATGGATTGACTTTGACGCTGAATGGGAAGCCGCTGGAGAAAAGCCTGTTGCGCGTAACAATGTCAAAAGCGAGATGATGTTGATGGCGTTCTCTTCCGGCACTACCGGCTATCCTAAGATGGTCTGGCATGACTTTACCTATCCGCTTGGACACCTGATGACCGGATGTTTCTGGCATCGCTGTGAGCCGGGCGGTCTTCACTTTACAATCTCCGATACCGGATGGCTTAAAAGTCTGTGGGGCAAAATGTACAGCCAATGGCTTGCGGGAAGCGCGATTTTCACCTACGACTTTGACAAATTTTCCGCGTCCGATATTCTTGAAAAAATGCAGAAGTATAAAATTAACACATTCTGCGCACCGCCCACCATGTACCGTTATCTGATCAAAGAGGATTTGAAAAAATATGATTTCTCCTCGCTTAAGCACTGTACCACAGCCGGCGAAGCGCTTAACCCTGAGGTCTACAAGGTGTGGCTTGAAGGAACAGGACACAAAATTTTTGAAGGTTTTGGGCAGACAGAATCAACTCTCTGCTGTTGGACAGGCTTCCCTTGGATGCAACCGAGGCTCGGTTCAATGGGATTACCTGCGCCCGGTTACCGTATGATTATCGCCGACGAAAACGGCAAAGAATTAGCCGCCGGCGTTACAGGCGAAATATGCATCTGCACAGACGAAGCGGGAGGAGGCAAACCTTTTGGGATGTTCTCCGGTTATTACCGTGATGAAGAAATGACCAAGAGCGTTTGGCATGATGATCTGTATCACACCGGAGACACGGCTTACAAAGACGAAATGGGATTTTTGTGGTATGTGGGACGCACGGACGACGTGATCAAATCTTCCGGTTACCGCATTGGTCCCTTTGAAGTTGAGAGCGTTTTGATGGAACACCCTGCCGTTACCGAGTGTGCCGTAACAGGCGTACCCGATCCTGAACGCGGTTTTGCCGTTAAAGCCACCATCGTACTTTCAAAGGGTTATACCGGTTCGCCTGAGTTGACCCGTGAATTGCAAAATCACGTTAAGAAAATCACAGCTCCTTATAAATATCCGCGCATTGTCGAATATGTCGATGCCCTGCCAAAAACCATATCGGGAAAAATTCGCCGTGTGGAAATCCGCAGTAAAGACATGGGCAACGCGCCGTCAGAAGGAAGCAAAGACTGAAACCTCTGAAACCCCGGTTGGGTTAGAGATTTCCGGAAGAAAATCGTTAGCTCTATTGGACTTGTGAGGAAATCCGGTTGGTTTCCTCACAAGCCCTGCTTTTTTTCACCATCCCAGAAAAGTATCTTAAAGCATTATTATTTTTTGCGCGATTAATTTCGCAACATAGAAGCGCGAATCTAAATCATCGGCGGTGCTGTTTTCAAGGAAAGTTTGAAACTCGGCTGGAAACGATTCGGGCAGAATCGGTAATTCGCATACCTGCTTAAAATACGCGCGGTGTGATGGCTCAAAACGTTTGTTGACGCAAAAAAGAGTGAGACACGCGTTTTTTATAAAACCCGCGGAAGCGATAAGGTAGTGAAATTTATCGCTCTGAAAACAGGCGGCTCCCAAGTCTGACAAAAAATGCTCCATTTTTGATTGAATGTTGTGTCTCATTTCTTCCCAAAATTTATCCCCGATATTTTCAAGTTTTTTTCTTACATCATGAATCCATTTGGAACGTGAATAGACAACTTCGCAATTCGCAAGACGGTAAAAACCATAAGTTCCCGAATCTTTAATGAACCAAAGTGATTCATGGTTTGAGCAGGCAATATCAACAAGTTCATCGATCTTCGAGGTCTTTTTAAATTCAAGGCGTACAGGAATATCCCCGATTAAAAAACGGTCTTTTTCACTCTGACCGGAACTTTCAAACGCGGCTACATCATCGCCGTAAAGACCGCACCGCTTCTCCGCTTCGGGAATTGGGGCTGAATAGAAAATATCCAGAATGAGCGCGAAGTACGGATCAAGGGTGTCCGGTAGCGCGGCTTCGTTAAGGGTTATACATTCCACGCCTTTCCATGATGAAAGAATTTCTGTAAATCGCTCTACCAATAATTTGGTCTTATATTTCATAAATATTTCCTCTATAATAATTCTATCATAAGTTGATAAATATGGAAACAACAAAAAACAGAAAAATATTCCTCGTTCTTGTACCTCATAGGGATATAAGACTTAAATTGAAAGAATATAGCGAAAAATTGTTAAAAGCGGGGCTTACAGGCGTATACAATTTTCCATGGGTTGCTCCGCTGGCAGAACTTTCCCATCCGCTTAAAATTGATGAATTAAAAAACTTTTCTAAATCTTTAAGAGAAACCGCAAAAGATAAAATGTCTGCAAGCAGTATCGCCCGTACTCAATTTCTCACAGATGATAATATGACGCTTTTAGGTTCACGCATTGACCTCTCAGTTACTGCCGCCGCATTCAAAACCGCTGAGCCAAAAATTAAAAACATTATATTACCTACGGTTATCGGCTCTTTTTTGCTTCCCGCCGATTTATACAAAGAACGCGAACAACTTCTCTCTTCTCTGCCTCCGTGCGAAGAAATATCTTTTCGCGCGGCGGCTGTCGCGAATATGTACTGGAGACCTTTTCAATCAGGCGGGAAAACAGCGTACAAATGGAGAATTGGGAGGCTCTGCTGGCTTCCACGTTATGAGCAATGAGAAAAGAGAAGAGGATCAACGAATTAATCGAATTGACACGAATTAAGAATAGAGAGTATATATCGTAGTTAGCACACATAACGCTTACCTGAAAATAAAAAAGTCAACAAATTTGCTTCGCTCTTTGCTCGCTACTCATTGGCTAGACTGCCGCATCTTGGCCGTACTCTGCGCCCCTCATTGCTCCCCCGGGCGCGCTACTCAGGCTAAAGCCTTCGCGCCATTTTCATCTGGGTTACATTTATTTAGCGCCACGCCGTGCTAAACTGTTCATCAGCACAACTACGTTGTGCCTTATTGGGCGCCTGTAAACACACTAACCAGCCATGTACTCAGCCAGGGCAGGTATGTTACAAGTAGCACAACGATCAGCCTGACAAGCAGGAAGGGCGCGATAAATTTGCATATCTCGACAAAAGGTTTTTGAAAACGGTATGAAGCAAGGAACAGATTAAGTCCAACGGGAGGAGTAATGTAGCCGACTTCAAGGTTTACAAGGAAGATTATGCCTAAATGCACGGGGTTTATGCCGTAAATTTCACCTAATGGAACAATGAGCGGAAGCAAAATAAGAATGGCGGAAAACATATCCAAGAAACAACCTATTAATAAAAGAACTCCGTTTAAAAGTAAAAGGAATACATACTTTGATGTTACCGCGCTATACATCCAAACCGCCATATTTGCGGGGACCTGCGTGTCAACGATGTAATACGAAAGTGCTTTTGCAAGGGCGAGAATTGAAAGTATGCCGCCGATTATCGGGATTGCTTTATCAAAAACTTTTTTTAGATCAGAAAATTTTATATCACGGTATATTATAACTTCTACAATAAAAATGTATAAAACAGCGGCGGCTCCCAGTTCTACCAGTGAAAGAATACCCGAAAAATAACCTGCAATTAAAAATACAGGCAGAAGAATCTCAAGGGCTGAAGCCTTCAAACAGGATAATGCCTTGCGTCCTTCAAATTTTTCAACGGGAATTTTTATTTTTATCGATATTATTACGCCAAAAACAACCATAGCCACGACAAGAATAAGCCCCGGAATCATGCCTCCAAGGAACATATGAAAAATATTTACCTGCATAACTGTTCCAACCAGAATTAACGGAAGACTTGGCGGAAAAAGAAGCCCTATGCTTCCCACGGAAGTTAAAAGCCCGACAGAAAACTTAGCAGGATACTTTAAGTGATCGCTTAGTATCGCATAAAGAATACCGCCAAGGGCAAGAATTGTAACGCCGGACGCGCCTGTAAACGAAGTAAAAAAAGCGCAGATAATTACCGATACAATTATGATTCCTCCGGGAAGCCAGCTAAAAAAACAACGGAAGGTGTTTACAAGACGCTCCCCTGCTTTGCTTTCAGAAAGGAAGAAACCTACCAAGGTAAAAAGCGGAATCGCGATTATGTTTCTATTTATAAGGCCGGAATAGATACTGTCGGCAACAGAATCCATTTCTCCGCCTGAAGCCTGCAGTAAAAGCAGAGAAAAGCCGCCGATAATAACAAAGAGCGGAGTTCCTCCCAAAGCCGCAAGCAGAAGTAAAACAATAAGCGGCACTTTTGCATATAACGCAACAGTAATAAATTGATCGCATATAGAAAAAATATTATCCGGCATATCAAAGCCCCAGATAATTTTTGCTATTACGGGAAATGAAGCAACTGTTCCAAGTACGAGAGAAAGTATTGGAAACACGATCTTCCATCCTGTAAGGGTTGTCCTTCTTGCAAATCTAACCGCAATAACTCCAAAAGCAATGGGAATGATTAAAGCGAAAACACGATCGGGAATAAAACCTATCATCCTTCCGTCAACAAGGGCGATTTTAATAAATGAAATAGAACTCCATGCAATTATTATAGCTACAAAGGCGGAAATTAAATTGCAGAAAACTTTTAAGTTAGCCTTTATGGAACCTTCAGGAATATAATGCACAAGCGAAATGGCAAGGTGGGATTCTTTTCTGGTGCAGATCATACCGCCAAGAAGCCCCGTAAACAAAAGCATGTGAACCAGAAATCCTGAAGAGGCGAGAATTCCCGTACTGAATAAACGCGCGACCGATTCCATTATAGGAATAAGAGCCATCAGAACTAAAGCCGCAATACAAAAAATATCTTCGATATTATAAAGAACTTTTTTCCATGCCGGTTGTTCCCTAACCTCAGGCTGAGGATTTCCCCCTTGAATGGCTTGATCTTCCACTTAACGTCCCCTTCGGTACTCCGTCAGAATATTTCTGACTCTTGTATAATAATCTCTGTGGAAAATCGGAGTCGCGCCGCCAATAAGATTGTTTTCATATCTGGCGGTATCATTATACCACACCTGCATCTGCTGTTGTGAAAGATCGTTAATTTGCAAGCCGTATCTTACCATTGTGTTAATTGCCTCGGCTTCCAGATTGGCGATTGACGCTTCAATTTCTCTTTCTAAACGCCTGCATATATCCATAAGCGCGGGTCTGTGCCTTTCCGGTATTCTGCGCCATGCGGTATTATTCATCAGAATTCCGCCCATAAACGGAGCGACATTAATAGCGGACATATTTCTTGCAATGCCGAACAGTTGATTTGCCGCCGCGTAAATAGGGCTAATATATGTCGCGTCAACCATACCGCTGTTAAGCGAAACCATAATTTCTGTCATATTAACCGGAACAATTTGATAACCCATAACCCTAAAAGCCTGAATCATCTGCTGTTCATCGGGGCTTGAGCAAAGTCTTATTCTTCGTAAATCATCAGGAGTAAAAACAGGCGTCCTTGTAAACAATCTAATCCATCCGGCGCGCGCCCACGCAAGCGTAACAAAACCGCTCTGTTGCATCCTTGCGTCCATTTCCGGTTTGAGTCTGCGCAGAACTTCTTCCATTTCGGCATCATTCCTTATAAGGAACGGATAGCTTAGAGCCATTACTTCCGGCATTATGGCGTTTATTCCCAAGCTGGTAAAAATAGCGGCTTGTATCTGATTGAGCCTCAATTTACGCAGGACTTCTCCCTCATCTCCCGCCGTTCCATTATGGTAAACAATTACCTCTACTTCGCCGTTGGTCACGCGCGCCCATTCAACCGCCATGCGGTTAATTGCCTGACCCCATGCGGTATTTTCAGGAACAAGCGAAGCAAGTTTTATGGTTACTGTCCTTTGAGCAAAAAGCGGATTAAACGCGAAAAAAAGCAGAAATAACAAGAAAGACAATTTAAGCGTCGGTCTGTTTAAAATTCTCATATAATACTCCTTTGTTTACCAGTCTTCATCATCACCCCAGTCATCATCACCAATATCTATAAAATAAAAAGCCGCATTGTCCAAAAGGTAACGCGCTTTTTGCCTAGAAATGACATTTACCAGACGATTTGACGGATTCGCGTCAATATCTATCGCAAGGGCAGTCTCCAGCATCTCCTTAAATCTATCATAATCTTGGGCGGGAATACAGACCGTTTGGGCATAAGATACATAAACTCCAGCCGAAGTTCCCCCCGATTTTTCAAGCGCCCTTTGAAAGTGTGTTTCTATCCTTGAAGGATCGCCGCCCATAGCCGCCGGAACCGACCCATGAAAAAGAAGCAAAAATTCGTCCAGAGCGCCGGAGTTGAAGTTGGGGTTAAGCTCATAAGCCCGTTCTACAAGGGCGTAAAATTCAGGTATTCTTATACCTAATTCCATATCAAAAGGATTGAGTGAAAACGCCGAAAGTCCTGCCGCCGCAGACCAGTACAGAGCCGGCACATCAGCGGCTTTCATTTTTGCCAAAATTGAAGGGAAGCGCCCCTCAGTATAAGCGCCTGAAAACCCCGGGTACTTTAGGTCAAGTCCGCGATAAAGCAGGGCAAGCCCTCTAAGGTACAGGTTTTTCGCGCGGACTATAGCCGCCAGACGCTCTTCATACCTTACGCGGGGGAGCATTTCAGCCGGTCCCTGGACAAAAGCGTTTGCGTACATCACAAACATTGAGCCTGTCGTGTTTATTAGCCCCTGATGGGTGGGATTTTGGGAAAGCAGGGCTTCATACATTTTTATAGCGAAAGGAATAGCGTCCCCAACCAGTTGGGGATCGGAATCTCCGGTAAAGACATCGGCGTTGCCCTCGCCTGTAAGGGCGTCGGCTACCATGTTCATAGCCATTTTATTAATCGAACAGGACGGGAGACACAAAAAGAAAATAATCACTGTTGCGAGTAAAATAAACCGTATTTTCATAACTTGCCAATTATACCATTATAACACAATTTTTTTCAAAAAAAAGGGGTATTTCATATAAATCGAGTAATTAATGAAACTTAAACAAACGGCATTTTTGGTGATATTGAACTTTATTATGGAAGTTGTAAATGTCCAAGAATTAAGAATTTAACCACGGAGGACACGGAGAACACGGAGAAAGAAGCAAAAATGTGTCAAAACTCCGTGTTTCTCAAGAATTTAGGTGCTAGGTCAATATTCTTCTCAGACAGCCATAACTCTATCCACTAATCCCCAATGACAGAGCGAATGTCCTTGTTGATCGCGTCCAATTTGCGGACGGCTTCGGCTTTTGCCTCGGACAGCCCTCCGGAGCCGACAATGGCGCAACAAGTCGCGTAAAATTTGATCTTTGGCTCAGTGCCGCTGGGACGGGCGCTTACCACAGTGCCGTCCGCAAGGAAAAACTGCAAAACATCGCTTGGGGGGAGACCGTCCGCGCCGTTTTTTATATCGCGGACCTTCGTTATCTCTATACCGCCGAGGGTTTTCGGCGGATTTTTGCGGTATTCTTCCATTATACCGTTCATAATGGCGGGTCCTTCCGGTCCCTGGAAATACTTGGAAATACCCAATTCCTGCCAATAACCGCAAATAGCGTAAAGGTCATTTAGGCGATCTAAGAGGCTCTTTCCCTTGCCTCTCCAGTAGAGGGTCATCTCCGCGGTCAGAGCCGCCGCTGAAATTCCGTCCTTGTCGCGGACTTCGGTCTCTACAAGATAGCCGTAACTTTCTTCCGTACCGTAAACAAAGTGTTTGCCTCCATCCTCGCCATTCTCCCATTTACGCATAACACTGGCTATCCATTTAAAACCTGTTAAGCACTCAACGCAACCGGCGCCGTAATGCTCGGCTACTTTTTTTTGCATTCCCGTAGTAACGATAGAATTGACCATCGCAGAGTTCGCGGGGAGCCTACCCTGTTCTTTTAGCGAAAGGAAGATGTAATCCGCAAGCAGAACGCCCATTTGATTGCCCGTAACAAGAGTAAAGCCGCCTTCCTTATTCGGAACCGCTATTCCAAAGCGGTCTGCGTCGGGATCGGTCGCCATTACAACATCGGCTTTTTCTTTAGCGCCAAGTTTGATCGCCATGTCAAGAGCGGCGGCTTCTTCGGGATTGGGGAAGGAAACCGTTGGAAAATCACCGTTGCCCTCGCGCTGTTCAGGGACTGTAATTACTTTTAGACCAAGATCGCCAAGGACTTTTTCAACGTGCAGAGCGCCCGTTCCGTGAAGCGGAGTGTAAACAATCTTTACCTCAGCGGCTTTTTCTTTTATTAATTCAGGTCTGAAAAGACGGGTTTTAACCATCGCCTGATATGGTTCGTCAACTTCTTTGTCGATTATTACAAGAAGCCCTTTATCCAGAGCTTCCTTTCGTGAAATTTCTTTGATCTCTTTAACCGCGTTTACTTCGTCAATAATGCCCTCATCATGCGGAGGCACGACTTGAGAGCCGTCGTTCCAGTACGCCTTATAGCCGTTGTACTTTGGCGGATTGTGGCTTGCCGTCACAACTATGCCTGTATCACAGCCAAGATGGCGGATGGCAAAGGACAATTCCGGCGTTGGTCTAAGAGCGGAAAACAAATATGTTTTGATGCCGTTAGCCGCAAATATTAAAGCGGCGGCTTCCGCGAACTCAGCCGAATAGTGGCGGCTGTCAAAAGCGATAACGGCTTTAAGACAACCGTCGCCTTTTACTGCGGCTTTTTGGGGGAATGTTTTAATTATATAGGTTGCAAGTCCCTGAGTCGCGCTTTTTACAACAAGGGCGTTCATGCGGTTATAGCCGCCGCCGATTACTCCGCGAAGTCCGCCTGTCCCGAATTCCAAGTTCTGATAAAAACGATCGGTTAATTCCTTCTGTGCGGCATCAGTGCCCTCCGCGACAAGTTTTTCAACCTCCTGCCTAAAATGGCTGTCCTTTTCCTTTTTGATATAATCATTCGCCCTTTCTAAAATTTCCTGTTTCATAAAAAACCCTCACTCTCTACTATATTATGTTAATCATATTATACTATAATGATAGAAAATACCAGTCTATCATTTTTAAGTTTTTGGAGGTTATGGTGTCTTTATTATTTGGACGTTCACTGCTTACCCTGCTGGATTATTCGCCTGAGGAAATCCGGTATTTATTAAACCTTTCCATGAAGGTCAAATCAGAGGCTAAAAAGGGCAAAGTTTTCAGGCGTTTCGAGGGCAAGACCCTTGCCATGCTCTTTGAAAAACGCTCCACACGTACCCGGTGCGCCTTTGAAACCGCTTTTGGAGAGGAGGGCGGTCATCCCGTATTTCTCTCCAATTCTGACATTCAACTTGGCGGAAAGGAATCGCTTGAAGATACCGCCCGTGTTCTTGGCAGGATGTTCAGCGCGATCCAGTTCCGTGGTTTTAAGCAGGAAACCGTCGAAACCCTTGCCAAGTATTCAGGGGTTCCGGTTTATAACGGACTGACTGACCTCTTTCACCCGACCCAAGCGCTGGCGGATATGCTTACGCTGGAGGAAAATTTTGGAGAAGTAAAAGGAAGGACGCTCTGCTATGTAGGCGACGGGCGTAATAATGTCGCCCGCTCTCTTATGATAATCTGCGCCAAATTAGGGACAAACTTTACAGTGATAACGCCGGGTGAACTAAACCCCGATGATGAACTGCGAAAAAAAGTTTCCCCACTTGCTGAAAAGTCCGGCTCTGTTATTACCATTACTCCCGACGTTGGCGCGGTAAAAGGAGCGGACGCTCTCTATACCGATGTGTGGATTTCAATGGGCGAGGAGGCAAAGCGCGAAGAGCGCATCAGTCTTTTAAGCAAATATCAGGTAAACCAAAAACTTATGGATATGACGGGCAAGAGCGGAACTATTTTTCTGCACTGTCTTCCTGCTGTTAAGGGCGAAGAAGTAACGGCTGATGTTATTGACGGAGCGCAAAGCAGGGCATGGGATCAAGCGGAAAACCGCAAACATACGATTAAAGCGATAATGCTGGCGACACTGGTAAAAAAAATATAACCGGAAAATTTATGAGTATTTGGAACCGCTTGGGGAGCGTGATTAACAGTTACTTTAATGATTTTGGCGCTCAGACTAACAAGAGTTTTAGATCATCGGGAGACCCTGATTTTAACGCGGCTTATGAAGAGTTAGATGATTATCTTAACAACAATGAGCCTAAGGCGAAAAAAGAGTACGCATGGCAGGATGCCCAAAGTAGCGTAAATATTCCCGAAGAGTTGCGGGCGGATTTTGAATTGTTAGGCGTTCCATTTGGCGCGGACAGCGAAACCTGTAAGAGCGCGTACAAAAAACTGTTGAAAGTCCACCACCCCGACCGCCATGCCGGGCATGAGGGCAATTACAAAAAAGCGACTGAAAAATCGGCAAAAATAAACGCCGCATGGGATCGCATTGAAAAATGGAGGACGCAAAAATAATGGAAACATCATTAAGGATTTATTCAGACGGCGGATGTTCGGGGAATCCCGGACCCGGCGGCTGGGCTTATGTTATTGTTCAGCAAACTTTTCAGGGCGTACAAATACTGGCGCAAAACTTAGGCGGGGAAAAAGAGACAACCAACAACAGGATGGAGTTAACCGCCGTAATTATGGCGTTACGCGCTCTTAAAACACTGAAAGATGTTCCGCGTACGGCGGCGGTATACACGGATTCCCAGTATGTGCAAAAGGGAATAACAGATTGGATACGCACATGGAAGCGTAACTCATGGAGAACCAGCGATAAATCACCTGTTAAAAACAAAGATTTGTGGGTGGAGCTTGATTCTCTGGCAGGGGAGTTTCCGCTGAAATGGGAATGGGTTAAAGGGCACGCCGGAAACGAATTCAATGAAATGTGCGACAGCATGACGCAGGATGCGATCGCACAGGTTAGATGAAAACGGGATGTCGAAAAGAATATTAACCACGGAGAAACACGGAGGAAGAGGAAGAAATCTAATGAACGGCGATTATTCTGATATTACGCAATTCGCGGCGTATACCGGCAGGCGTTCCATTTGCGAACGTCATCTCTGTTACGGTCTCCTCGCCTTCTACGGTTACGGTACGGTACTGAAAATCATTAAGTTTGGCTCTTTCTTCCCTTGCTACAATCCATGTGTTCTCTGTATTCTCTGGGTCAGAAATAATCAGTTCGGGAAAAGTCGCGCTTCCTACAAGCCGTACCAATCCCGTTACCTGAATAACCACAGGCGCTTCGGCTCTTTCCCTTCCGCCAAAAGCAAAAACACCCTGAGCTAATGACAGAAAAAACAATGCGATTAAAACCCATTTACCGCGAAGGAAAAAAGAACGCCTGTTATTCAACAATTCGGGCTCCTCTTAAGCTTCCTGAAAAATCAAAAACAGAAAACTCGTGACCATTTCTTCTGAGCATATCTCTCGCGTCAATACGGTAAGGACCGGAAAGTATCGAGCTTTGTACAGAGCGGCTACCGGAAGATATATCCGTTGACATACTTGATTTTGGCGGAGCGCCTGCAGGGGTACCTGTCGTAACGCCTGTTTCTGTAGCGCCTTCCTTATTAATGTTTGCGTTAAAAGTAAGTAAAATAGAATCTTGAAAATAGTTATTTTGGACTTCATAAAGTAAATATAAGTTTCTGATATTTGTCCCCTGACCGGAAATGCTTGGAGCAGAAGTAGTAGTACTGTAAACCCCTTCTCCCGGGAAAAGCAGAACACTAGTCCCAAGTGAAGAAGGAGCAGGAACTTTTATACTGCTTAGAATTTCGTCATTCATATAACCATAGGGACCACTAGTATTATTGATATAATTAGCGGCTAACCATGTTCCAAGAAGATACTCCCAATGTAAATAAAAAGAATCATCTTTCATTGTGTTGAATACCGCTTTATAATCCGAGTACTCAGACACAATAATATCACCATAAACGCCTTTATCTTTGTCTGATTGCAGTCTTAGCCATTGGAAAAAAAGATAAACAGTTGCATAATCATCCAATATTGCATATTGATCTTCTTTTTCACGGTTGCCCCAAACAAAGAAGTTGTTGCCCTTTCCTATTAACCCATAATTCCCATTTGTATAATAGTCTACCCTGCCTTTAAGATGTTTCTCATCAATGATATATTCTGCGGCAGATGAAAGACCTTCATCAATCCATGTATCCATTAAAAAGGGAGCAATATTACTACTTTCTCTATCCCATCTAATTGCTATAGTAGATATAAAATTCATCATGTGTTGCATTTCATGGGCAAGCGTCTTTTTTATACTATCAAAATCTTCGTCAAAATCTTTCATTCCCGGATTAGTATCAATATAAATCATATCGCGTTTATTTGAGTACGGTACGTTAAGAAAATCATTGGGGCTAAAGTAACCGGCAACATAAGAGTCGTTTACATCTTTTTTGTAATTATCTTTAATATCCAGCATGAGAATACAGAGTTTACCGTCATCATCACCAAGCAAGTCGGTTAATTCCATGGTATTTAACGTATTTTTGCCAGGATTAAAACTATCGATAAACAAATTTTTTATTCTTTCATAATCAATATCAACACCAAAGGCATCTTTCATTTTTTGATATATATCCGCGTCAAAGGCGTCAGCCAATTTCTTCGCTTGCTCATAGGTTCCGCCGGAACCTTTTTCTACCCAAACATAGCAATGTATACCTTCATATATTAAGTCTGCACTTACCTTGTAAGGGATATTATTTCTCGTATTTACCGCCCAAAAATTCCCCTGAGCTTCGCTAAAATTAAAAAGATCGCAGGAAATAACCAATAGCAAAGAAATCAACATTAAAGAAATCGATATTATAACAAATAATTTTTTCACATTAACTCCTGTTTTCACGGCGCACCCTAGCGTCCGTGACACATTTTATACTTTTTACCACTGCCGCACGGGCAGGGATCGTTGCGACCGACCTTTGGCTGACTGCGAACAACAGTCGCACCCTCAGGGCGGCTTGCCTTTTCCATCTGTGAGGATGCGGCGGAAGAGCCTTGCTGGCTTCCGGCAAAAGCGCCGCCCGCGAAAGAGCCCATACTGCTGTGGCTCGCCGACTGATTTGCGCCGATAGAGCGGCTTACAGTCCTTTGCGGTCCGCCTTCTGTTACCTGAATACGGATAAGGTGAATCCGCGACGCGATTTCCTGCCTTATCTCTTCTATCATTTTCTCGAAAATTTGGAAGCCTTCAACTTTGTATTCTGTTAGGGGATTTTTTTGCGCATAATGACGGAGGTATACGGCTTCACGAAGGGCTTCCATGTTTTCAAGATGATCAAGCCATTTGCGATCTATAGAATTAAGGTAGTTATCACGGATAAATAAATTAAGGTAATCATGACCGATAATATCTTCCTTATCTTTTATATCCTTCTCAAGACCGGCTTTAATGTGCGCTTCCAGCATTTCGGGATTTCTAAATTCCTTGCCGTCAGGATCAAGACTAAGAGTATAACCGAAGTTTGTGCGCAGGCGTTCCGTAATCTCTTTTATCGCCTCGTTTAAATCATTTCTGCTCGCGTTATTAAACTCGTCAATATAATCACCCAAAATGTCAGATGTCGCGTCATTTACGCGCTTTTTCATATCGTTATCAACAAGTATCGCATCACGCTGTTCATAAATGAATTTTCTTTGCTGGTTCAATACATCGTCAAATTCCAAAAGGTGTTTGCGAATTTCAAAGTTGCGCTCCTCTACTTTTTTCTGCGCGTTCTCTATGCTCCTGCTCAACATTGGGTGATAAATCGGCTCTCCGCCTTCCATACCAATCCTTGACATGATGTTCTTCATCTTCTCTCCACCGAAAAGGCGCATAAGTTCATCGTCCATCGATATAAAAAATTTGCTCTTTCCCGGATCGCCCTGACGCCCCGAACGCCCTCGAAGCTGATTGTCGATACGTCTGCTTTCATGGCGCTCGGTTCCTATTACATAAAGACCGCCTGTGGCTTTTACTTCTTCATAATCATTTTTCCACTTTTCGTACTCTTCTTTATAAATAGCCGCGTATTGTTCTTCGCTCGCGCCTGTTCCCGCTCGGCGGTGCGCTCGAGATTCGGGGTTGCCTCCAAGTTTGATGTCAGTACCGCGTCCCGCCATGTTAGTTGCAATTGTGACAGAACCTTTCGCGCCGGCTTCGGCAATAATGAGCGCTTCCCGCGCGTGGTTTTTTGCGTTTAACACTTCGTGGCGTACTCCCCTGCGCGAAAGCAGAGAGGAAATTTTTTCGGACTTTTCGATTGAAACCGTACCAACCAGCATCGGCTGTCCTTTTTTATTCGCCTCCGCTATTTCATCACATAACGCTTTGTATTTGTCGGATTCGTTAAGGTAGACAAGATCGTTTTCGTCTTTTCTGGCGACAGGCAGGTTTGTAGGAATGACAACAACGTCAAGTTTGTAGATTTTATTGAACTCGACAGCTTCGGTATCAGCAGTTCCTGTCATTCCTGATATTTTTTTGTACAACCTAAAATAGTTTTGAAAGGTAATTGTCGCCAGAGTTCTGTTGCGCTGGGCTATTTTGATTCGCTCCTTTGCTTCAATCGCCTGATGCAGTCCGTCGGAATAACGTCTGCCCTGCAGAATGCGTCCGGTAAATTCATCAACAATTTGAACTTGTCCGTCATCAACAACATAATCAACATCAATATGGAAAAGTTTATGCGCTCTTAACGCCTGCGTAAAATAGTGAATGTACTCAAAATTTTCGACATCTACAATCGCGCCCTGAATAAGGTTTCGTTTTTTAAGTATTTCTTCTATATTTGTCAGTCCCTGATTGCTAAAAGAAATACTTTTATTTTTTTCGTTAATTTTATAATCGCCGATTATTTCCTCGCCTCTGGTTTCATCAGGATATTCGCCGTTTTCTTTTTTTTCTACTTCAGTAAGGGTTCCAAGCAGTTTATCAACTTCGGCAAATTTAAAAGTGTCATCTTCCGCCGCGCCTGAAATTATCAACGGAGTTCGCGCCTCGTCAATTAAAATTGAATCGATCTCGTCCACGATACAGTAATTGTGTCCTCTTTGAACGCGACCTTCCATTTCGCGGTGCATGTTGTCGCGGAGGTAATCAAAACCAAATTCATTATTTGTTCCGTAAGTGATGTCGCAGTTATAATTTTCTTTGCGCTGAACATTGTCCATGTGGGAAAGAATTGTCCCGACTGTCAGTCCAAGACTGCTAAAAATCGGTCTCATCCACTCAGCGTCGCGGCTTGCCAAATAATCGTTCACGGTAACAACATGGAGTCCGTTCCCGGGAATGGCGTTCAAATAAGCGGCGGCTACCGACATCAATGTCTTGCCTTCGCCTGTTTTCATTTCCACTATTTTTCCCTGATGCAGAACGATAGAGCCAAGCACCTGAACATCGTAGGGGCGCTCGCCAAGTGTTCTGCGCGCGGCTTCACGCGCGAGGGCGAAGGCTTCCGGCAAAATGCTGTCGAGGCTTTCGCCGTTTTTGTAGCGCTCGCGGAACGAGGCGGTTTGGCGGGGAAATTCCTGCGCCGCAAGGGATGCCGCCCAAGACTCTTTTTCGTTTACCCTGTGAAGTATTGGAAGAATAGCTTTTAAGTCCCGCTCGTGCTGGGAGCCGAAAAGGGCTTTGAAGAATTTCTCAAACATGGGGGCAGTATATAGGTAAAAATGCAAGTTATCAATGGGTCGGCTCTGCAGTTATGTATGCCCCTAAAGAGTTCATTTGGGGGCCTGTCAGGGCAAAAAATGCCGTGGCGGAGCACGGCATTTTTTGCCCTGACACCCCTCAAGTACTTTACGGGGGCATACATAACTGAAGTACTGAGTCATTTTTAGCTTATACTTCGAGGGGGGAAGACGGAACGGCTTTTTGTTGGATTGATGGCGGTGTGGTGGAGCACGGCACTTTTCCCCTGCCACCCCTCAAGTATGGTTCGGGGCATACATAACTGAAGTACTGAGTTCTTTTATCATTATTTACATATCTCCTACGGGTGGGGGGAAGACGGGGCGGCTTTTTGTTGGATTGGTGGCATCGTGGAATACGGTACTTTTCTATGGGAGCCATTCAGGCGGCATCTACAAACCACTCAAGTATGGTTCGGGGGCATACATAACTGAAGTACTGAGTTCTTTTATCATTTTTACATATCTCCTTTGGGTGGGGGGAAGACGGGGCGGCTTTTTGTTGGAGATGTCGCTTTTTCAATAGAGTCCCTTGTAACCTTTTTCTAAAATTGGCATTATATTTATAATGAGGCAAAATTACAGTAATTATTACTTAATAGAGCATTTTCACATAATATTTATGTCCACAGAAAAAACGCCGGGGTTCTGCGTATACGGGAACATCGGTTTTTTATATTTATTTTAATGATGCTCCGCAAAGGAGAAACACAATAAGAAGGAGTTTTTATGAAAAAAACATATACCATGCTAATGTTGATATTGTTTACAGTTACTACGGCGGCGCAGATATGGGCGCAGAATAACGAAGCGGACTTTGAAGTAATTTTGACAGCAGACAGTACAGGAGCGGTAATTACAAAATATGTCGGTAGTATAACAACTGTAAATATCCCTGCCACAATACAGGGTATGCCTGTTAAAGAAATAGGCAGTGGGGCTTTTAGAGGAAATACTAGGATTACCGGTGTAGCGATCCCCAGAGGTATTACTATTATAGGAGATTCTGCGTTTTTCGGCTGTAGCGCCCTGACATCCGTTACATTGCCTGCGGGCATTTCTGTTATTGGGGAAAGTACATTTGCCGGATGTACACGCTTGACATCTATTACCCTGCCTGAAAGTCTTACTAATATACGGAATTCTGCATTTGAGAATTGCAGTTCACTAACATCCATAACCATCCCCAATACAGTTACTACTATAGGGTACAGAGCATTCAGAAATACATCTCTGACATCCGTTACTCTGCCTACAGGCATTACTTTTATAGCGCAAGAATTATTTTCTAACTGCACAGCGTTAACATCCATTACTCTGCCGGCAGGTATTGCTATTATATACAACTCTGCATTTTCCGGATGCACACGCCTGACATCCGTTACTCTGCCCAATAGACTCGTTAGTATAGGAGAAAACGCATTTTATAATTGCAACTCCTTGTCATCTATTACTATCCCAAATACAGTTACTTCTATAGGGAATAGTTCCTTTCAAAGCAGTGGTCTTACAACCATAACCTTGCCAGCTCAAATAATCACTGTTCCCTATAGAATGTTCTATGGATGTACGAATCTGCAAACAGCGATCATCTCCGAAGGAGTTACTATAATAGGCAACGAAGCGTTTGGAAGATGTACAGCTTTAACAGGTGTTACGTTACCTTCAACTATCTGGAAAATACAAGATTCCGCATTTGCAGGATGTTCTTCTTTAACTACTTTGACCATCCCCGGATCAGTTGAATGGATTGAGGTTTCCGGCAGTGCATTTTCCGGCGCTACAAAACTAACCTTGGCTTCTCAAGCCGCTCTAAGAAGACTGGAAAACGCCTCTGAAGCCGCCCGACAACAGGCAAACACAGCCGGACGTCAAAGGGAAATCGCTAAAGAAATCGCTACGGCAACAACTATTACACCGGGAACACAATTAAATGCAAACCTTGTGGGGGGCGGACGGGATGCCGGACAATTATATCGCGTTACAGCCAACTTAGGAACGCTTACCGCGTACACATCAAGCGACATAGATACCTATATGAGACTCTATGATTCAAACATGAATGAAATTGCTTCCGATGATGACTCAGGCTCAGGCTCTAATGCGAGGATAAGCCGTACTGTTTCTGCCGGAACATCCTTTATTAGAGTTACAGGATATAGCGAAAGTGTTACCGGACCGTATACTTTGTATGTCGAATTCGTTGAGACAGTAGTAATAGATATTACGCCGGGAACACAGTACAATGCAACTCTTGCGGGGGATGGACGGAATGTCGGACAATTATACCGCGTTACAGTTAATGCCGGAACACTTACTGCGTACACATCAAGTAACATAGATACCTATATGAGACTCTATGATTCAAATATGAATGAAATTGCTTCCGATGATGATTCAGGCTCAGGCTCTAACGCGAGGATAAGTCAGACTGTTTCTGCCGGAACCTTCTTTATTAGAGTTGCCGGATATAGCGGTAGTGTCGAAGGACCGTATACTTTGAATGTCGAATTCAGAAACTGATGGCATTTATTCGAAAGTAGGATTTAATACATCCCCGTAGCCGGAGAGTGTAAGGAAAATTATTATAGAACACCGCCATAGAACCAAAGGTTCGCTGTGACTTGTACTCACCCGAAGATTTTCTTCGGCTGAAACAAATCAAAACATTAAAAGCTTTGGCATAAAACCATTATGAATAATCAGCAAGAGAATTAAAAACAGAAAAAGGGCTGATAATGTACGTTAGATGTTTCAGTAACATAATATATACAAATATAAAAAATATTCGTATATACTTGACACAAAGTAAAAAATATGCTTAATTAAAGCATAAAACTATTTATGGAGGTTTTTTATGACGTTTAATTTCAGAACAATTGGTAAATTCGGTTTTCTATTGGCAATCATCGGCTTTTTTATGCCTGTGGCTTGTGATATGAACGCATTTCAGCTTGTTGAATATGTCGATAACTCAGTTGGCGTATTTATAATTGTATTGTTCATATTAGCGGTTGTCGGACTTATAATTGGCGCTCTATTGTTAATGAAAAAAAATCTGCCGGTTATTGCCGATTGGCTAATTATAATTGGTTGTTTAGTCATTGGCATTATCTTGTTGAGCAAAAATGAACTGGAATTACAATATGGGGCTTATGTAATGGGAACCGGTTTTATTATTGCGTTAATTGCTCAACTAATTTCAGCAATAAAAAAAGAAACATAAAGCAAAAATAGCACCTAACAACAGGAATATTATATAAAATAGTATATACAGGTATTAAAAAGTATCTGCCATTAAAACGGGCAGATACTAATGCGATAAGCGACATTAAAACGCCTCTTATCTCCAAATATCTGTATATACATCATAAAAAATGTTTATAAACGCATCCGCACCGCCGCAGATGTGCTTGCAAAACCCGATTCACAGGCAAAGATTTCTTACATCGACTTTGACACGGAGCCGGAAGCGGTGCGGGTATCACCGAGAGCGAATACTGTTATTTTCACTCAAATGCAGACTGTACAGAAAAGTTAAAAGTAATCTATGTGGTTTCAAGCAACTCTATTGAAAAAGAAAAGGTGGAGAAAAAAATGTTTTCTTGTATATTTTTCTCTATAAAAGCGTAAAATAGTATAAAAAATAATTAAATAAACTTGGAATTTTAAAAGTTTTATATATATGGTTATTACTTTTTATGTTAAATTAAAATAAATTTAGTTATTGATATTATTTCCCCCCTTGACAAAAATCAATTTTTGAGATATATATACTAATAAGCGGAAGAAACTAACAAAAAATGGTTTTCAATTTTAAAAGGAAGTTATTCAGAAACTGAAGTTTCCGAACAACTCTAATATTCGCTTGCGGCTTGAATTCGGGCTATTTACGGAGGGCAAAAATGAAGAAAAGATTTTTTATGGTAGGAATATTGGCATTGACGGGTTTGCTGGTTTTTACCGCTTGTCCGGAGCCGGATCAGGGTTCCAATATGTCGGATCTTAAAAAGGAAATTCAAAATGCTTGGGATGCAAAATACAATGTTAAAATAGCAACTAATGCATCGGAAGTAGCCGAGGGGTACAAATGGGTAACCAAGCCCAATATGGACACTTTTAATGCAGTCATTAAAAGTGCGGAAGCAGTCAGGGATAATAGTTCATCAAGCCAGTCATCGGTAGATACGGCAACGGAAACCCTGAAAGAAGCTATTGTTTCTTTTGAAAATGTCAAACAAGCAGGAAGCGCCCCCTCAATTACCTTGAGCGGAACCATCACGATTAAAAATAATGGACGACCGGTTCCCTATGTACAAATTTCTGCCCATGATCTGAGCTGGAATTGGAGCGAGAAAACCAGACTTCCTTTAAGAGAAAATGGCGTTACTGAGTGGTCCATAACTACAACACCACTATCAACGGAGATGGAAATTCTTTTTCGGGTACAAGCCTTTTCGGATGACAAGTATGTTAATTCACTGTTCTCCATTGATGTTAGAAATCTCACGCAGATGGTTTCTAATGGGAGTATAAGCGGTATCGTCATAGACTTGGCAAATCTAAAAACCATTACTCTGAGCGGAACAATCAATGGCAGTTATGCAGGGAAACCTCTTCCTTCCGCGCAAATACAAGTCTATAGAGTTAACGATATACCTTTCCTTATACCTTTCCTTGGAGAAGTGAACATTCAGAAGGTAGGAAACAATACGCCATGGTCAGTCGTAATAGAGGCTTTTGATTCCGATACGGAAATCAGATTTTCCGTTTATGGTTTCAACACTTCAATCCCCTGGGAGAATGATGGTGATCAAGCATTATTTTATCAATCGAATCTGGCTACAGCATCGGTCAAAAATGAAAACAAAAGTGGTATTAAAATCACATTTATGGACGTTTCTATCACACTGAGCGGAACCATTACCATTAAAAACAATGGGCAAACAATTCCCTATGTAGAAATTATTGCTCATGATGCGACATGGAATTGGCAGGAAGGAACCAGATTATCTTCACCGGTGGCAAATACCGCATGGTCCATGATTACACAACCATTATCATGGGAAAAAGAGATTTCATTTCGAGTAAAAGGCTATGCAGATAATACCTACAATCCCTCTTCAATGCTGTTCAGCTTTGATGTTAAAAATCTTAAGAGATGGCTCTATAATCGGTCAATAGATGGGATTAACATAAACTTGGCAGAGCTAAAGATTATTACCCTGAGCGGAACAATCAATATTAATTATGATGATAGTCCTGTCCCCTCCATAGTATTACAGGCTGTCGAAGAAAATATCTTATCTATCCTTGGCGAAACCATCCCCATTGTACCGGCAGTAAACAATACGCCATGGTCAATGAATATTGCGGCTTTTGATGTGGATACGGACATACGGTTTTCTATTTACGGTTTCAAAGGTCCCAATGGTTGGGATGATGATAGTTTATTTAGATTGTTGTGGCAGGATTTAGATATGACAGTCAAAGATCAAAACATAGATAATATTAATATCACGAGCAATATCTCTCCTCCTATCACACTGAGCGGAACAGTTAATGTTACTTATGACAATGAACCGGCTTCTTTCATCTATATAGAAGCCTTTGCTATTAAAGAAGCTAACAACAGCTATTATTATCTTGGTGCATCATCCATAGGGGGGTATAATCAATGGTCAATTACAACACAGGGACAGGAGGTCAATACAAAACTCTTGTTTAATATAACAGGCAATAAATCCGCAGGGCAGTCCATTACTTTTTATAATTACGATCCTAACATAATGCTCGATGGTAATGGAGACATCCCGAATATTGTTTTGAATTTGGGAAATTGGAACTCTGGAACTGAGTCTTGGGAGTGAACCGTAAAGCAGAATAATTGAGCGGCTGGCTATGTCAGCCGCCGTAGTTGGGAAATAGCCTTTTCTCTACCAACTTATAAGCCGTTAGTCAATTCCTATAGCTATAGACAAAGCATAACCCAATTCGCTAAGTTTTTTCTCCGAAAGAATTCCCACATAATCAGTCAATCGTGTTTTTAGAATGCTTATTAATTCATCGCAACGTATTGCGCTCGGATGCTTTAAGCCCTCTTTAATGCCAACCTGAACCTGTGTGCTTAAGCCTTCATAATTGGTATATACCGGCGCACAGATAAGGGTAGAATAAGCGCTGTCTATAAGAGCCTGTCTTGAAACAATGACATACACCCTTTGCTTTTTGGTGTCCGTTTTTGACCCCAGAGAAACGCGGTAAAGCTCCCCACGCTTCATATCAATGCCTGAAATTGCAGGTTTTCTTCCGCCTGCTTATTAAAGCGTTTTGCGTTGGCGTTTATTATTTTTTTATCACGCTGAGCGCGTTTCTGTTTTTCGAGTTCATTGATGTAATAAATCAAAGCAGTTTCAACGAATTGGGAAATATTTCTCTCTTGATTATGCACTGCCAGTTTCCGTAACAGAACATTGGACAGGGAAACAGATTTTTTGGTCTTTGTTATCATACTACTAAAATACTACTTTTTTCCTACTTTGTCAAAGGGGTTTTTTTAATTTTTGCCCAAACACCCCCTATCTTCTCCTTTGTGACAACAAAATCAACCTGAGCAAACTCATAACAGCGGTGAGCGCGGAAGCGACATAAGTCATTGCCGCGGCGGTTAAAACTTTTTTTACTCCTTTAAGTTCCTGCTCGGTTAAAACATTGTTGGCGCGTAAAATAGCGATGGCGCGATTTGAAGCGTTAAACTCTACGGGTAATGTGATCACATAAAAAAGGACAGCTCCGCCAAAAAGGAAAATCCCGATGTTGAGCAAGATGGGCATGGAAAGCGCAAGCCCCGCGACCGCAAGCCAAGGACCCAGAGCCGAACCAATGTTCGCCACAGGAACAAGAGTGCTTCGCAAGGCAAGCGGTCCCCAGTGGAGAGCGTGCTGGATCGCGTGCCCTGTTTCATGCGCGGCGACACCGACAGCGGAAATTGACATTGAACCGTATACTGGGTCGGAAAGACGCAGTTTTTTATCCTTTGGAGAATAATGATCTGTTAATGAGCCTCTTATCTGTTCTATTTTAACATCGGTTATACTATTTGATCTTAACAAAATAGTTGCGGCGTCAACGCCTGTGAGCTTTTTGGAACAGGCGATTTTTGAATATTTGGAGAAAGTAGATTTAACCATAATCTGCGCCCAAAGTGAAAGAATAATCGTAGGAACTACCAGCAATAAATAATATTCGTCAAAAAACATAATTTCCTCCTGTGTTGTATTATACAATTTCTATATAACCTGCGGCGGACTCCTCCGTACAGTATATTCAAGTTTTGCGAGATTGGGAACATCGCTGACCCCTGAGGCGCGGGAAAGCAGTTCTTTTTGAACACGGAACGGCTTTTCGCCTTCGCCGGGAGAGATTTTTGTCCATGTACCGGAATTGTCAAGGACAGAAGCGTTGCAGTTGTCGCGGAAATAATCGTTAAGAACATCGCACAATTCCGCGCGAAGTTTTTCGTCCTGAACAGGGAATAAAATCTCTACACGGCGTTCAAGGTTGCGAGTCATCCAGTCCGCGCTTGCCAAATAAAGCTCATCCGCGCCGCCGTTGGAAAAGTAATAAATTCTTGAATGTTCAAGATAATGATCGATTACGCTGATTACCTTGATGTTTTCTGAAACTTTTTCTATTCCGGGAATTAATGTGCAGATACCGCGAATACAGAGCGATATTTTTACTCCGGCTTGAGATGCGGCATAGAGCGCTTTTATTACATCAACATCGGTAAGGGCGTTCATCTTCGCTATAATTCTCGCCGGGTAATTATGCCTTGCCCTGTTTGCCTCTCTTTCAATAAGTTCGAGAAAGCGGCGCTTTAAACCGACAGGAGCGATTGTCAGCCTGTTCATTGTTTGAACGGCTGAATAACCTGTCAGCATATTGAAAACAAGTCCCGCGTCGTAGGCGATGTCTTCACGACAGGTAAAAAGACAAATATCTTCGTAATATTTTGCCGTTCTATAATTGTAATTTCCAGTTGAAAGATGCACATAACGTTTTATGCGGTCGTTTTCCCTGCGTAAAACAATCGTAATTTTCGAGTGGATTTTAAGGTTAGAAAGTCCGTATACAACGATTACGCCCGCTTTTTCCAGCCTGTTCGCCCATGAGATATTTCGCTCTTCGTCAAAACGCGCTTTTAATTCAACAACAGCCGTTACGTGCTTTCCATTCAACGCCGCCTGTTCCAACGCTCTTACCACCGGAGAAAAATCGGAAGACTGGGAATGTAACCCTATCCCCGGAATATCGCCGCCGGTTCTGTAAAGAGCGGTTTTAATCGAAACAACCTGCGGATCGACAGCCGCTGATTGAAAAAATTGAACAACTGGATCAAATGACTGATACGGCAAATGAAGCATTACATCTTCCTGACTTACGCGATCCCAAATCGGAGTTTCTTCGCTAAAATCTTCAGTCTTATAAATTTTCCACGGCTTCTCAATAAAGTCCTCAAGGCTCGCGACATTAGTCAGTTCCAAAAAATCAACCGGATTTATCGGACCGTCAACTTCAAACAAATATTCGCTGTCAAGTGAAAAACGTGTAGCAAGCTCTTTTTTCAATGTGTCGCTTCCCGGAGAATAAGCCATCCGTATTACATCAGACCTTCCCCTGCCCTCCAGAACTTCTACCATCGCTTCGACATAATCTTCGTCCCTCTGCTCATCTACGGAAAAATCAGCGTTACGGTTAATTTTGAATAACATACTTTCTTTTATGCGAAAACCGGGAAAGAGATAAGCGCCCCACGTTACAATAACATCTTCCAGAAGAGCAAGCTGGAGTTTTTCTTTTTCTGTGGCGGAAGGCGTTGAATCGTAATTTGGAAGCCAGATAATCCTGTCCAGAACCGAAGGAAGGGGAATAATAATTTTAAGAGTGTTATTTGATTTTTCGGGATCGGGGTTTTCAGGTTCAAGCAAGAAAGCGGCGTTAAGTGAAATGCTTTTTATAAAAGGCATTGGCTTGTCATCTTCCAGACGCAAGGGGGTAAGAACGGGATAGACCTGCCCAAGAAAAAATGAATCCAAAAAATCAAGCTGGGGAACAGACCATGAATCAGGACGAAGGAGAGATAATCCATTTTTCGCAAGCTCAGGGAAAATTTCGTTACGCAAACATTCATACTGTTTGTTTATAATGGAATGAACTTTTTCACAAATCGCCTTTAACTGCTGTTCAGTGGTTAAACCCGATGGATCGGAGGCAACCTCTCCTTCCGCTTTTAAAAGGCGTTTTAATGCCGCGACCCTTACCATGAAAAATTCATCAAAATTTGTGGAGACTATCGACAGAAAACGAAGTCTTTCAAGTAGCGGCATTTCTTTACGCAGTCCCTCTTTCATTACACGTTCGTTAAAATCAACCCATGAGAGATCACGGCTCAGATACGGGATTGAGATAGATTCATTTTCTTGAGCGTCACTCATTATAATTCAACTCCTTACAAACAAGTTACTAATTTAGTATCACCTTACATCCAAAAACATCCTGAAACATTCCGCCTTTTTCTTCAATGCCTATCAGTTCAAGGGAAAGATCGTAAATCTTGTCCACATGAAAAACCACTGTTTCAAGGCGGCGTTCAACAGTGATTTTTTTTAATTGCTGAGTATGTCCGCGATCCAAAGCGTCGGCAACTCTTAAAATGGAAGCCATCTTCAAAACCAAAATACGCTCTTCTCGCTGGAGTGTGATGTACTCTATATCGGACTGCGACGGAGGATCGCCTCGATGGTAATTAATTACGTTAGCTATAATGCCAAGCTCGTCCTGATGAAGCCCAAAAATTTCTGAGTTAGAGACAATGTACTGACCGTGCTTTTGATGACCGGACGCTTTTATATAAGTGCCTACATCGTGCAAAATCGCCGCAGTCTCCAGCATGATGCGATGACGGCGGTTCATTCCGTGTTCCTTAACAAGAGCGTCAAAAATTGTCATGCAGTGAGCGGCGACATGGCGGCTGTGCGCTTCATCAAAATGATATTTGCGTCCGAGGTTCACGGCGGAGGCGATAATCTGCGAAAAGAATTCATCCTGTATTGATGAATCAACTCCCGAAGCTAAATCGACAAGATAGCCGTCACGGATTGTAATATATGGAACCACAACATCCGCCGCTCCTGTACGTTCAAAAAAAAGTTTAAGAACCAACAGCCCCGGAATAAGTCCTTCTGCGTTAGCGTACGGAATTCCAAATTGATGTATGCAGTCCTCTATGCTTAAATTGCGAATCCTCTCTACAAATTCAATAAAATCTTTACGTTCGATAATTTTGCAATTTTCGTTTAACTCTTTTCCTACTATATCGGCGACAATATGAGCGTCGCTACAGGCGGCGACCATTGTCCTTACATGGGCGAGATCCATTTCCATATTTAACAAACTCAACGTGTTTTTAATATTTTCATTCAGATAACGTTCAAAAATTATTCCCGCTCCAAATCCTTGTCTTGAATGTTGATCGATGATTATCGTTCCCATTTTTAAGCTGTGAGCCGCTACCATCTGCCCCCGGCGCAAAAGCATAATTTCCGTTGAACCGCCACCAATCTCGATTATCATGGAATTGGCTCGCCAGAACAGCGGCAAATCCTGCTTTAGCGCGAAACGCACCGCAAGGTACATCAGCCTGTTTTCTTCGATACCTTCTACAATTGTTAGGTGAAAACCAGTCTCCTGCCGCACACGGTCAATAAAAACATCTCTGTTGCGCGCGGCGCGAAGGGCGCTTGTAGCGATAACATGAATATCGTTATCTGCAATGTCCCACCCCGATAAAAGTTCGCGGTAGTTCTGCAAAACAGAAAGGCACTCCATTATCGACTCTCTTGAAAGACTGCCTGAAGTAAAAACATCACGCCCAAGGGAGGCGGGACGCACCGCGCGGTCAAGCACCTGCCAGCCGCCATTTGAATGAATTTCCGCGACATGGAGCCTTATGCCTGTTGAGCCAATTTCAATTATTGCAGTTAACGTAGCGCCCATAATTACAGCTTATCAATTAAGATTGAACATTTTCCGGATGGAATAGGCAGAGTTTTTTCCTTTACGTTAAGAATATTAATTGTAAAGTAATAAAGTTTTTCGCTTTCCATTTGAATCTCCCAGCCTCTGCCGCTCTTGTTGGAAAGAATCGTAATCATGTTATTTTTTAGTGAAAGATTTTCTACTCCCATTATTTCAAGATTTGGAACAACCCAGTCTACAGTTTTGCGAGGAAGCGATATTGAAAGCCCGACAATATTTTCGATAGTAAGGCAGATCGTAGAAAGAGCGTCTGATGTCAGATACTGAGGTCGCGGAAAGGTGAGTTTATTTTGCCATTTCGCTGGACCTTCTTTTGTAGGCAGATACGCTTCCCAAAGATTTCCCCTGTGATGATTACCGTCCGGGCTCATCGAATCCAGCATAAAATAAACGTGCCTAATCGCGCACTCCCTGGCTATGTCCCACCGCTGATAGCGTTCAAGTCCTTTTATCACCATGAATGTCAGATACGGAAAAACAGAGCCGCGATAACCTCGCCCCGTTTCATCAAATTCTTTTTCACTCACAGCGAGGGAAGGAAAAGGATGCGGCGTTCCAAAAAATTCAGGATCAGAAAGTTTTTCGATTAACTTCTCCGCCCTCTCTCCGTTTGGAATTTCCGCGAGAAGAGCCCAGTAGCCTGCAATTGTTTTTACAGGAATTTGTTTCTCGCTTTTGTTGATGTCATAGTAAAAACCATCCGTAGGGTTATACATAAGGGAGTTAATTCTTGTTTTCAGAGAGAAATACTGCTTCTTGTATTGAAAACTCGTATCCTTGTCGTTCAAAATATCCGCGAGGGCGGACATATAGAGCATATTAATCGCCATCATGGTGTTAAAGTCCATGGTATAGTAGGCGTCCCCACGGGGCAAATTGCCCATTTCTGTCGCCGGAAGGGGGGCTTTATAGAGACCGTTGGGCTTTTTAAAAACCGAATCGATCCATGTCGAATATTTGCACAAAATGGGCAAAATATCCTTAACCCGTTTTTTATTACCGGATTTGTGGTAGATATTATGCTCCGCCCACGCAAAAAGAGGCATTCCAAGCCCTTCATGGTTGTCTTTATCGACAACGGGCGTACCTGTAACGGTATCATAGGCGTTGCGAATAGCCCCATTTGGCTCCTGACGGCTATAAAACAGGTCCAAAGTGGGATGGGCTTGGAAAATTCTGTTGGAATACACCAGAAAAAACGAGGAAAAAATTGCATCCGTCTGGGTAACTACCTGCGAACCGGGATAAGAGAAGAATTTCCCGTCTATTCCGCTATTTTCACCGCCGCTAATCCAACAATCCTGTATCCATGCCCAAGTTTTATCATAAATATCGACAAAATCCTGATCATAAAAGTGGATCTTGGGGAAATCATGCTTGGTCACCAATACTCCTTAAGTTAATAGACATACAACCTTATAAATATAATACAGAATTGGCAAATTTGCCATGAAATTTTATGAAATTCGCGTTAATT
>JAIRUQ010000107.1 GCA_031254315.1 Treponema sp. | reverse complement strand
AGTTTTTGGGCTATAATTGTTTCACGTGAAACACGGCAAAGAAAGCGCCCGTAGGGCGTCCCCCCGAATAAGTCAAAACGCCGTAGCCTCATAAAAATCATTACCCCCGAAAAAGGCGCTCTTGCTTTAGCAAGAGCGGCAGGCGGCAAAGCCTGCGCCCGTAAGGGCGTTTCCCCAAATAAATCAAAACGCCGTAGCCTCATGAAAATTAATACCCCCGAAAAAGGCGGGCTTGCTTTAGCAAGCCCAGCAGGCGGGAAGGGAATTTTTATAGGGACAGGACGCTTCGGAAGCAGAAGGCTTGTTGCTCTCAAGTGAGACAGTTGTCATATATTGCCACAAAATTTATGAATATTATTATAGAAAAAACACTTGATCGGAAGGTTTTTCATGTTATAAACTATGTTTACAGGGAAAAAATGGATTTCATTGAAATAGGTTATGAATATTTATTAGGCGTCCCGGAAATAGATAATCAGCATAAAGAACTAGCGAAACGATTAAATAATGCAATAAAACATTGTACCGGTAAAAAAAAGGACGAAGATAAATTTTATTATGAAAATATAGACTACTCGATTAAATTTCTGAAAAGTCATTTTGATCTGGAAGAAAAAATATTATGTAAGACAGACTATGAAAATACCGAAAAACATAAAGCAGACCATAAGAAAATATTGGATGAAATAACAAAAATGACTGAAGATATTGAAAAGAAAAAAATCGAATTGAACTTATTCTATGTAACGGCATTTGTAAAAGAACGGGTTATGAAGCACATAAAAAAACATGATGTAGCCGCAAAAAAACACTTTATTGAAGGGAATAAGATAAATGAAGCACGCCCCTCTGCAAAAACGAAACGCTAAAACAATCGGGTTTTTATGAAAAAGTTGTTTTTAGCGATATTTTTAATTCTTTGTACAAATACGCTATTTGGGCAAGACTTGCCCATTTTCGATGATTTTGGACTAGAAGTACTCCCATTAAGATATGAATTTGATATATCTGAAGGGGTTCAATTAAATCATGAATTTAGCATAGGTTTAATGAATGACGATTATCCTGATCCTTTAACTGATTTACTTTTTGGTCCATTATTTCTTAGACAAGCTTTAGGGCGTATTTTCAATGTTGGAGGAGTAGATGTACTTCCTATAAAATATGAATTTGATATATCTGAAGGGGTTCAATTAAATCATGAATTTAGCATAGGTTTAATAAATTACTATTTTGAGAATTCTAAAACAGGACTTGGCTTTGATACTAGATTTATAATACCTAAGTATTATTATAATTTTCACAATCATGTAATCAGTTTTTTTGGATTAAATATTTATTGGAATATATTTAGTCTAATAGATAGCAACAAAAGATTTATCAATCATTCAATTTTGGGTCCTTGTTTTTCATTTGATTATTTAAATTGGAATTTATCAGAACCATTTATTACGATGTTTTATAATTACAACTTCAAAATAGGAATACGTTATTTTTCATTAAATATTTTAAACAATGACCCGGAATGGCGTTTTTTTACGCCAAATTTCACTTTTGAGGCTGGATATAAAAACACAAATGGAATTAATAGTATATATCTGAGTATACACACTCAAATGCTTCTTGACTTTCCGTAGGGGTATTGTGGATGCTACGGCGCTTTTCTCTTCTTTTGCTCTCTTTGTGTCTTCGTGCCTTTGTGTGGGTTCTTTTGGAAAAAAATGCCGCCTGCTGGTCTTGCTAAAGCAAGCCCGCCTTTTTCGGGGGTATTAACTTTCTTGAGGCTACGGCGTTTTGACTTATTTGGGGGGACGCCCTACGGGCGCAGACTTTGCCGCCTGCTGGTCTTGCTAAAGCAAGCCCGCCTTTTTCAAGGGTTTTAATTTCTTGAGGCTACGGCGTTTTGACTTATTCGGGGGGACGCCCTACGGGCGCTTTCTTTGCCGTGTTTCACGTGAAACAATTATAGCCCAAAAACTAGCCGCACTTCACGACCGTTTTCGGTTTTTGAGTAGAGTTCAAGGTTGCCGTCTGCCAAGCCCCATTTTTGGGCATTTTGCATATAGGCAAAAAAGTCGGGTTCAGTTATGTTTTCGGGTTGAAAAAAAGACGCCATTAAGGTTGAGCGCATGGGCATTATGCTGATAGCTTGGTTGTCGCCTAAGGTGTACGGGGCAGAGAAGAGGTTGGGTGCGGCTGTTCCGCTGAGAGTCTGCCCGTCAAAGGTCAGGGTGAACATCTCCCTTGCAAAATCAGTTCGTAAAGAATCGCGGCTAAATTGGGTGTTTCTTCCGCCAACGTAGACTTCAACCAATTTCCACTGTTTCCCGATAATATCGGAAAAGTCCGCCACGCTCCTGCGGTCGGCAGAAGTAGTGGCGCAACTCATCATTAAAACGGCGGTCAAAAAAACTAAAAGTCTCTTCATTTTCATAGCCCAAATACCAGCCGTATTTCGCGCCCGTCTTCGGTCTTTGAGTAAAGCTCAAAGTTGCCGTTTACCAAGTCCCATTTTTGGACACCTGTCAAATAAACATAGAAGTCGTATTCTCTAAGACTTTCCAGTTCAAAAAGAGGAGCCATCATAGTTGAGAGCATGGGCATAATGCTGATTGTCTGCTTATCGCCCAAAGTATACGGGGCAGAGTAGCGGTTTGGCGCTCCTGTTCCGCTGAGCCTCTGCTCGTCAAATGTCAGGGTGAATGTCTCCGGCGAAAAGCGGTGAAGTATAAAAGTTTGCCCTTCAACATAGGTCTCATTTAAAAAATCATCACGGTTAAATTGAGTTTTTTCCCTATCAATATAAACCTCGATTAATTTCCACTCTTTTCCGGTAATTTCGTAAAAATCCGTCACGCTTCTGTCACGCTCCGCAATCGCAAGAGCGTGGCTATTTATGGTTGTCCAACTCATTAGAAGAGCGAATATCGATAAAACTAAAAATTTCTTCATATTTTTCTCCTGATGATTAAACAACGTTGCCCGCTAGAAGTTTCAGCTTTATGCTTCGTCTTCTTTGACAATTCTGTCCAGTCCGATTACAAAGTCAGGTTTGTCGATACTGAGCAGGCGCACGCCCTGAGCGGAGCGTCCCATGACACGAATTTCGCTCACTTTCAGCTTGATCGATTTGCCCTGACTGGTGATACACATGATGTCCTCATTGTCCAGAACGCTGACACAGCCAACGAGTTCTCCGGTTTTTTCAGCCACAGAGTAAATCTTCTGGCCGCCGGTTCCTCGCCCGTGCGATGAAAATTCGCTGAAATCGACACGCTTGCCGTAACCGAACTCGGAGATAATCAGCATCTTTTCTTCGGAAACTACCCTCAACATTCCTGACAATTCATCGCCGTTTGACAACTTCATTCCGGTTACGCCCCGTGAAGAACGTCCCATCGCGCGGACATGATCCTCGTGGGTGCGGAGAGCCTGTCCTCTGCGAGAAATCAGCACAACTTCGTCGTTGCCCTTTGTTAAAAGCGCACTGACCAGTTTGTCGCCTTCGTCGAGGTTTATCGCTACAATGCCTCTCGTTTTAGCGTTGGCAAACTCGCTTGTTTTGACCTTTTTTACAACGCCGCAAGCAGTTCCCATAAAAAGATATTCGCTGTCGCTGAAGTCTTTAAGCGAAACAATCGCTGTAATGTCTTCGTTCGGCGAAACCGTAAGCAGGCTCTTAATGTGAGAGCCTTTGCTTGTCCGACTGCCCTCCGGCAGTTCGTGGACTTTCATCCAGTACGCTTTTCCCGCACTCGTGATGAACATGACATACTCATGTGTTGATGCGACAAAAATCTGTCTTACATAATCGTCTTCCGCAAGTTTTGCACTCTGCATACCCTTGCCTCCTCTTCCTTGATTTCTATATGCGGATACAGGTATCCGTTTAACATACCCAAGATTAGAAATAATGATCATCATCTCTTCTTTTTTAATTAAGTCTTCTATATTGATGTTTTCAACTTCTCCTGCGACTATTTCCGTGCGCCTCGGCTCGCTGTACTTTTCGGCAATTTCTTTCGTTTCGTCCTTGATTACTCCACGCAATTTTTTTTCATCGGCAAGCAGAGATTTATAGTAAGCGATGCGGGCTTTCAGTTCGTCAAGTTCCTGTTGAATTTTTTCGACTTCTAGGCTGGTCAGGCGACCTAAACGCATTTCGACAATTGCTTCGGACTGCGCTTCTGAAAGTTTGAAACGCTCCTGCAATTTGAGCCGTGCTGAGGCAACATCTCTGCTTGCTTTGATCACGGCGATAACTTCATCAATATTAGCGAGGGCGATGATTAGCCCTTCCAGTATGTGGGCGCGTTCTTCGGCTTTGCGCAAGTCGTACCGTGTTCGGCGGGTTACGACCTCAATGCGGTGTTCCACAAAATAGTGAACCAATTCTCTCATAGTGAGTAACTGCGGCTTGCCCCCAACGAGAGCCAAATTGATGATTCCGAAGGTTGTTTGAAGCTGAGTATTCGAGAAAAGCTGATTTAAAATGACTTTTAAAATAGCGCCTTTTTTCAGTTCAATTACGATGCGGATGCCGTCACGATCTGATTCGTCGTTTGCGTTCGCTATGCCGTCAATTACTTTATCACGCATCAACTGCCCGATTTTTTCAAGAAGAAGGGCTTTGTTCACATTGTAAGGAATTTCTGTAAAGACGATTTTTTCCTTGCCCTGTTTTGTGGTCTCAACATTGAATTTGCCGCGAACGAGGAGTTTGCCACGCCCCGTTTTGTAAGCGTCTCGAATACCGTGCCTGCCAAAAATTACGCCGCCTGTGGGGAAGTCGGGTCCCTGCACAAGACGCATAAGGTCTTCGTTATTCGCGTCGGGATTGTCGATTAGGAAACAGATTGCGTCGCAAATTTCGCCGAGGTTATGGGGAGCCATATTTGTCGCCATACCGACCGCAATTCCGCTGGAGCCGTTAATCAGCAAGTTGGGAATTGCCGAGGGCAAAACTTCCGGCTCATCAAAAGATTCGTCATAGTTGGGGACAAAGTTCACGGTCTCCTTCTGGAGGTCTAGAAGCATTTCATCGCCAATTTTGGATATTTTCGCTTCGGTGTAGCGCATTGCCGCCGGGGGATCGTCATCTATGGAGCCGAAGTTTCCCTGCCCTTTTATCAACGGATAGCGAAGGGAAAAGTCCTGCGCCATGCGCACAAGAGCGTCATAAAGCGACAGGTCGCCGTGCGGGTGATACTTACCCATTGTCTCACCAACGATGAGGGCGCACTTTTTTGTGCCTCCGCCCGGTCGCAATCCAAGTGTGTCCATCGCATAGAGAAGCCGTCTGTGTACGGGCTTAAGTCCGTCCCGGACATCGGGCAGGGCGCGGCTGACAATGACAGACATTGCGTAATTGAGATAATCGGTTTTTACTTCGTCTTCTATTGCTATGGGAATAACTTTGCCCAAAGGCAATTCACCGGTCGTATCAGCCACTTTTTTTATCCTTTATTATTGAGAAAATCAAAATTTTACTGCCTTATTTTACTATTTTAGAAGGATTTAGTCAAAAGGTATGGGGAGGGGAGGGCTTGATTATGAGCCTAAAAAAGGAATTTGTTCAGAAAATGAAGTTACCGAACAACTCTATTTAGCGGATTACCGTTTCTTCATACTGCTAAAAGCCTGATCCACTACCGCAAAAAGAATTGTTGAAACCAAAGTAAAAATAGCTAACAATAAAATGCCTTTCATAAATACCTCTATATTTTTAACATAATAATTTCTAAAAGGTTACAATGCTCCCCATAGAAATATACCCAAAAGGATAAGAGATAAATCCACCCCAATACCCACTTTAAATTCCTGTAAGGTATTATATTCAACAAATAACGACAAATATCGGGAATATGGTATTTGGGAGCCGGGTTCTCTGAATTGTAAAAATAATTGAGTGCCTATCGAACCATAAAATTGATTACTAATTAGGTCTTCATTTCTGTATGCAAAATGCCAGCCCATCTTCCCATTGATTGAAAGACAAAGCTGATGGTTAGCGTTTAAATTATAACTTAACGGAATAAATCCCAGTTCCACAGGAAGAAGAATAACTTGTGTGTTATGATTATCAGGAGAGCCAATAGCTCTCGCCAAATTAACACCTATAATGAATTTATCGTGTAATAACCAGTTAAAATGAAATAGATCAGCATCTACATTGAATTTATCCGCTGATATATCATAATAAGTCCATATAGTTCCGAGGCTAAAGCCAAAATTTACATCTTCCGCATACGAATTTATCACAGGAAAACAAAATAAAAAAAGTAAAAAAACAACAATTAATTTTTTCATGATTTATCTCCTATATTATAAACCGGAATTATTATCCCCATTGTATAAGAGCTTTGCATTGTTTCTATTCTGCTACCATAACCTTCAGTTATGAGTAAAGAACCCGATGATATACCCGTCTCATTTGAGGTTGCACTCCCCTTCATGTTGAGAATGTTTTCGTTTTTGTAACGAATAATGAACCCAATCCCGTTTGTATGTTCAGGAAAAAAGCTCACAGTTAATTCGTAATTCAAGCCTAATCCTCCGCTAAGAGAGTTATTAAATTGCAGATTGCGCAAAAAATGTGTATCATTCGTCTCCGCCCACATATACGGGTATACTCCCACGCCAACAGCTATTTGCAATTTGCCTTCATACGGAAATGTGTAATGAATACCCGCTTCTACAGCCGCATAAGGAAACCAAATAGCCTGCTCATAGCTGGCAACAGAACCAATGACATATACTTTCTGTTCGTCACCTGTCCATTGTCCTGTTGCCGGATATTGCAAATAGCCGTCTGAAGCTGTCCACTTGAGGCTACGGTACTGGAAACCAATTTTTGGTGTTATATACCAATAGTTAAAAAGGAACTCATATCCTATTTCTGCGCCGCAAGAAAAATCCTTGTCAAGGTAAGCAGTATGCCATGCGTAACGGGATGGATTTTCGTTATCAGGAATTAAAAAATCATAATCTTCCATTTCTCCGCTTATGAGAGGAGCGGCTAATGTCAGATTCAATTTAAATAGAAAATTATTTGTTCTGAACATTCCTGAAAAATTAGTAAATGGAACAGCTTTATCCATCCAATCTGACCGGCTTATACAGGTTTCATCTTCGTATACAGATTCCTGTGTCGTTCCGCCTTTTAAGCCAATGTCAAAAGAAAAATCAACTTCTAAACAATAAGATTGGGCTTGTATACCGCATAGAAATAAAAATAATAATAAAAAGGTTAAAAATTTATACATAATTCATATCCTTCTTACGGAAAAGCATAATTATAAAACATGGGAGGATCCCATGAATTTTCTATATTTTTCAATATTGATGTGGCATGTCTAAAGCCAACCAGAAGAGCAATGGCGTTTTTTAGACCTCCAGTTTCAGCCGCCGGAAGATTATCATATATGGTGTATTGTCCTCTTTCTGCTTCCAGTTCAGCTATAACAGCGCCCTGCCCGTCAAGAAACTGGAATTTCTGCTTAGGACTAAAGAAAATCTCAGGCAGACTCATTCTGTACCTAGGAGGATTGTCAATAACCGCATATACCCTGTATTTACTATTTGATATATGAACATATCCAATAAGGAAAGGATAGGGAGGCATGGTTATTCCGGTAAGGACTTCTAAAGGATCATCAAATTCCAGCCTTGCCTGTCCTAAAGACGCCTTAGTTAATATAAAGTTCTTATCCTCACCATTCTCCGTAGCAAGGACATCAAATTCAATGGTTGTTTCTACCGAAGAACCCTCAATTATAATATCCCCCCTCCAAAAGTACGGCTGTTTTGTTCCCGGCATAAGCCAAATGGTGTCATCTTCCTGATACTTTAGTCTAATTATTCGTGGAGTTATAGTTGTTCTAAAACTGAAAAAAGGTTGTCCTACAACTCCTGTAAGAGAAATGCCTGCTCGCGGCAAAGCCGTTCTTCCTTTCCACGGTAGCGTACGCTCAATTATACTGACAACATTATTTACCTCACGAACCTCTCCTGTAATGGGGAAAGAATGGTCTTTGACTTCCATGGCAGAAGACGGGCGCTCACCAAATGTAATTATACAACCGGAAAAAACAACGATTGTAAAAACACATAACAATAGGATTGTTAGTCGATAGAAATTAAAACGCATAATGTTCTCCTTTAAATCTTAGTATCTGCCATTAAAACATCGCTGATTCAAATATAACGCAAAATAATACAATATCTAGTTTCTATATATAAATTAAGAATTTTCTTCTAAAGAGACAAGAAAAAACAACTGTTTTTTTAATGATTTTACTACAAGATTAAAATAGCCTTAAATTTAGTAAAATGATTATATAAAAGCGTTTACTTTTTACGAGTAAAAAGAGGGGACTCTCATGCGTTTTTAATAAAGTTGTTCGGAAACTGAGGTTTCCAAACAACTCTTTTTGAGGGACACATTTTTTTGTCTTTTTGCTTCAGACAGCATAAAAAACTACTGCAAGAAGAATTATTGAAAGTAAAGCAAGAATTGCTAATGATAAAACACCTTTCATGATACCACCTCCAGATTTTGAGAAAAGTCTTATCTATATAAGCTAAGAACTTTTTTACTTTGCGGCAAGAAAATTCCCTTTTTTTATTTTTGACAAAATTTCTAAAGGTTGGCTTTTAATTACAGATTTTTCGTTTTTGGGAACTTCTAAAAATTTCAGTTTTTAGAGGTTCCTCTTTTCTTTTACGGCAATGGACTGCCCTAATTTTTTTAGCATTTCTTTAAACTCTTCGTCCTTAATAGCGTCATAGCCGGCAATAGGCTCTCCAACAAAATCAGCTTGAGGCGGGTCTTCGGTCATGGTTTCCCTCTTCGCTGTTTCTTCATTTTGCTCCTTGCCGGAGATTGTTTCCTCCTGCGGCTCGCTTCGCCCAAGCATGAGGGATATTCCGCTTATGTCCATATCCGGGAAGCGGTAGCGAAAATCATTGAGCAGTTTTGCCTGTTTTGTCTGGAGTATTTGTTTCCAGCCGGGGTGATCCATTTCAACTAACAAAATGCCCCTGTCCAAGTCTTTTATTCGGGAGTGATCTGCGGCGGCGGCAATTCCGTTTTTTGTGGTAATATCCACCCAAGAATCAAAAAGTTTTGAGTACCCTTGAGCTTTTTTTACAAATCCCTCATCAAAGAGAGTTGAAAGAATGTTCCCTGCCGTTTTCATAAGGGGATCATATCATAAATTAATAGGGTTTTTCTATGCTCTGCGGAGGCTCATCAGACCATTCGGAAAGTCGAGTTTTATAAGGTTGACGTATAATTGTATCAGGTTCCCCGTCTTTCTTTTGTCCTGTCACCGCTACGCTTATGGCTTTTTATATGGCTCTTTATCGCAAGGAAACTTTTTTCACTCATAACGTGCTCCATTTTACATGCGTCCTGTATCGCGGTTTTTTTATCAACACCTAAAGAAATGAGCCAATCTGAAATCGCCACATGCCTTTCATACATTGAACCGGCTATTTTTCGTCCTTTGGCGGTCAGCGTTATATAGCCGTCGGAGTCTATTAAAATACAGCCATTTTCACGAAGATTTTTCATGGCGACGCTTACGCTCGGTTTGCTGAAGCCAAGCTCGTTGACGATATCAATAGAACGAACCCTTTTGTCCTTCAAGCCTAAAGCCAGAATTGTCTCCAGATAGTTCTCCGCCGATTCATGTACCTTCAATACCCCACCCCTTTATGGTTATTCAGGACTAACTCTAGAAAACCTCTAAAAACCCAACCGGGGTTTTTAGAAGTTCCCCATATATAGTAGATAATAGAGCAAAATCGCCAAAAAAGCAACAAAAATATCCATAAAAAAATTGAAAAATTTTTGAAAAAAACCGGAAAAATGCTTGACAAATAAGTTAGGATTGACTAACCTATAAATAGTTAGCGATGACTAACTACATACAGGAGAACAAATATGACTTTAAAAGACCTTGGAATCGGCAAAAGCGGAACCGTTTTAACGGTGGGCGGCGAAAAGGCGCTTAGACATCGGCTTTTAGAAATGGGTATCACTCCGCGCACAAGCGTAACAGTCAAGAAAGCCGCGCCTATGGGCGACCCTATTGAACTGTTTCTTCGCGGTTATGTTTTATCTCTGCGTCTGGAAGACGCTGAAAAAATTACAATTGAACAAGGAGCTTAACTATGATATTCGCACTTGCGGGAAACCAGAACAGCGGCAAAACTACGCTGTTCAATCAGCTTACCGGCTCTAATCAGCGCGTGGGAAATTTTCCCGGCGTTACGATTGAGCAAAAAATCGGGGAAGTTACCGGTAAAAAGGACGTTTCAATAGTAGACCTTCCCGGCATTTATTCGCTGTCGCCGTACACAAGCGAAGAAATTATCACCCGTGATTTTTTGCTCAAACAAAAACCGGACGGAATTATCAATATTGTTGACGCGACCAATATCGAGCGCAATCTTTATTTGACAATGCAGTTGGTAGAACTGCAAATCCCGATGGTGCTTGCCCTCAATATGATGGACGAGGTACAGGCGAATAACGGCAGTATCGACATACAGCATTTAAGGGAAGCTCTGGGCATTCCGGTTGTGCCAATTTCGGCAGTGAAAAAACATGGGCTGGCGGAGCTTATGGAACAGGCGATTGAGACGGCGCATCAGCAGAAAAAACCGGAGCGTATCGATTTTTGTTCGGGGGCAGTACACCGTGCCATACACGCGGTTGCGCACCTTGTCGAGGATCACGCCCAAAAGCAGGGATTCCCAATGCGCTTCGCGGCTACAAAGCTGGTTGAAGGAGATGCCCCTGTTCTAAAAAGCCTCTTTCTTGACGCGAACGAAACTGACATGATTGAACACGCTGTCAAAGAAATGGAAACGGAGTTGAACACCGACCGCGAAGCGGCGTTAGCTGATATGCGCTATCAGTTTATAGAAGATGTGTGCACAAAATGCGTGGTTAAACCAAAAGAGAGCAGAGAGTACCGGCGCAGTGTCAGTTTAGATACGGTGCTGACTCACAAGGTGTGGGCGTTTCCGGCTTTTCTGGGAATTATGCTCACGGTTTTTTGGCTCACCTTCGGCGTTATCGGAAACAGACTTAGCGAGCTGATGGAAATTGGTCTTGAAAACTTAAGCACTGTCGTTGACGGAGGTTTAACCGCATACGGAATAAATCCAGTCATTCATTCGCTTATTATTAACGGTATATTCGCCGGAGTGGGCGCGGTTTTAATGTTTATCCCGATAATCGTTGTGCTGTTTTTCTTTCTGTCCCTGCTGGAAGATTCGGGATATATGGCGCGTGTAGCGTATGTGATGGACAAACCGCTACGGAAAATCGGTCTTTCAGGGCGCAGTTTTGTGCCGATGCTTATGGGTTTCGGCTGTACCGTTCCGGCGGTAATGGCAACGCGGACACTTGCGAGTGAACGTGACAAAAAAATGACGGTTCTTCTTACGCCATTTATGAGTTGTAGCGCAAAACTTCCGATATACGCCCTGTTTACCGCCGCATTTTTTCCGAAAAATCAGGCGCTTGTGATGATCTGTTTGTACATAACGGGAATTATTCTTGGCGTACTTTCAGGTTTTATAATGAAAAAAACTATCTTTAGGGGCGCACCTGTTCCCTTTGTTATGGAACTTCCCAATTATCGTTTCCCTTCGCTAAAATCAGTTTTACTGCTAATGTGGGAAAAAGCGAAGGACTTTATTCAAAGAGCGTTTACGATCATTTTTCTGGCAACCGTGATAATATGGTTTTTACAATCTTTTGATATACGTTTGAATCATGTCGAGGACGGTACTAACAGCATACTTGCGCTAATCGGGCGTTTAATCAGCGGCATATTCGTCCCCATTGGTTTTTCTGACTGGCGCATTTCTACCGCGCTTATTACAGGATTTACCGCCAAAGAAGCGGTTATAAGCACCTTAGCGGTTCTAACAGGAGCGAATATCGCGGAACTAAAGGATGTAATGCACACATTGTTCTCTCCGTTAAGCGCCATAAGTTTTCTGGTGTTTACATTGCTGTATACGCCCTGCGTAGCGGCGGTTGCGGCGGTAAAGCGCGAACTTGGAAGTGTAAAAGGTACGGTTTTTGTAATACTGTATCAAACCGGTTTTGCGTGGTTTGCCGCCTTTTGCGTGTATCAGCTTGGAAGATTGATTTGGTGATTAAAAGTAAAGAGCATACCACGCGGTTTACCCTGCGTGGCGGCTTCTTTACTTTTATAATTTTTCAATATATAAAACAACATAATATTCTTCGGAACCTACTGTAAACAAATAGTTTCCAACGGAATTTATTTTAGAAATAAAATCATTTGCCTCTTTTGGAGTTAATCCACGTTCAATAAAAAAATCATAAATACCTTTTCGAGTTTCATCTGAACCAGAACCAATATATTCTTCAGAATAATTTTTTAATGAATTTTTATATGCCAATATAGCTTCATACGTTATTGATGGCGCTACGACCGAATTGTAATTAGCAATTGAAATCACAAACATTTCATAATAATAATGGTTCTCCGCTTCAGATTTATTTGTTGTGGCACAACCAATAAAAAGGAGTCCGAAAATAATCATTGAAATAACAAAAATTCCTGTTTTTTTCATTTAAAACCTCCGCTAAAAAATATATCCAAGATTAAATAATGAACATTTTGATTTTATCATTTCTGGTCTTATTTGTCAATAAATTTTAAAATGTCGCTTAATTATTCTATTATTAAATATTCTGATACAAAAAAAGCCCTGTCAACGACAGGGCTTTTCTCTAAACACTCTTTTTATCACCGGCAACAGCGAGGTACATTTCTTTGAGCGGGAGCATTATTGCGGCTAGGTGCATTGTTGCGTCCGGGCAAATAGTTTCTGCGATCCGGAGACATGTTTTGCCTGTTGTTAAAATTGCCGCCATTCGGAGTAATGTTCGGTCCGCGGTGGGCGGTGGGTACAGGCGCGGCAAAGTTATAAGCAGTGCCGTCAATTGTTACCGTCGTTGGATGGATAAAGTTTCTAAATCCGCGACCTTCAACAGAAACTCTTGTGCCTTCTCTCAAGCCGTTAATAAAACCGATATAGCGGTTCAACATCGGAACCAAATAGACAGAATCGCCGCTCTGCACTGCAACAAATCCATTCTCTAACTTTAAGGTTCCGTCTACCGTTACAGTATTGACCTCACGCTGACGGGTTTCCCTCGCCGTAGAATTAGCTTCCCTCTGCCTTTCATTCCTGACTTGAGGAGTTGCATCCCGCCGTCTTTCATTTCTATTTTGAGAATTGGTCTCATTCTGACTTTCGCTGATTCCCTCAGCCGAAACCGTGCCAATAACCAAGACGGCAACAAACAATAAAACTATTAACTTCTTCACAAAAACCTCCGTTTGGAAACCTGCATTCGCAGGTTCCATGTAATAATTCTATACATATAACCAAAAACGGGTAATTGTGTTACACTGTACCGGATGAAATATTTTTACATTTATAGCTATAAATTCTGTAACCTTTTCATTATAGAAGAAAACGCCTGCATTTGCGGCATTTACTTTAAGAAGGAAAAAATACCAAAAACTATTGAAAAAAGCGAAACTCCCCTTATAAAGAAGGCGGCGAAACAACTTGACGAATATTTCAACGAAAAAAGAAAGCGCTTTGATTTGCCGCTTAATCTGCACGGGACGGACTTTCAAGTGATGGTCTGGGAAGCGCTGAAAACCATTCCTTACGGAGAAACGCGCAGTTACGGACAATTAGCGGCGATGATTGGAAACCCAAAGGCAAGCCGTGCTGTAGGTATGGCGAACAACCGTAATCCAATTTCGATTATTGTCCCCTGCCACCGTGTTATCGGGCATGACGGCAGTTTAACAGGCTATGCCGGTGGATTAGAATTAAAACAAAAACTACTGAAACTTGAAAAAAGTTAAGAGTAGATGTAAAATGAAAAAGAGGGTTTATGAAACGCAGTATTGGAATGATTTTGCTGTTATTTGTTTTTATGATGTTTTTTTCCTGCGATAAAAGTAAAAAAAATTTAGATGGTGAAAAAACAATAACAAGTGAAAACAATTCTGAACAGTCTTACATAGATGAAATATCTCCAATAATAAGCGAAAACAACGAAATTAATACTGAACAGTTTTACATAGGTGAAACATCTCTAAAATTTAGATATATAAATTCACTTGAGGGAACATTAAGACGTTCTGCAAATATAGGTTCTGATATAATAACGACTATTAGCAATAAAGAAGCGGTAGAAATAATTGGCAGTACACCGGATTTTACTGTCATAGATGGTATAGAAGATAGATGGTATTTTGTAAATTTTATGCACCTCTCCGGTTGGATTTTTGGCGGAGATTTATCGGAAGAAATGCTTGTTAAAAACCAGGTATCGGAAGAATTAATTTTAGGAATACTCATAGGAAATTGGGAAAACGTAAGTAACGGTGATAAGGGATTTCTATTTGAGCCAGATAATAAATACACAGAAATTCTTGTAGAAGGCGCTTTTCATGGTATTTGGCAATTAAATCAGAATACACTCACCTTAACAGAAAATCAGGTGACCGGCTCTGGCGGCGGTTATGGTACGAAAACTATTTCTAGAGGTCCTTATATTTATAATGTTCCAATTTTTATTATTGACAATGATACTATTGTTTTTGATGTTTCAAACAACGATGATCATTTTTGGGAATTTTTTCCAACAAATGGGAACGTATTTCTCAGAAGAATAGGAAGCTTTTAGGAATAACATATAGCGGATATTATTAAACATTCAGGAGATGCCTTGAAACTTTCAAGGCATCTCCCTAACATAAAACATTTTAATATTTTAAAACAAATTATTTTAAAAATGAACGTTAAACGATATATTATTATGCTTCCAAGCATACATCGCCTCATTAACTATGCTGAGCGGACAGGGCTATCAACGAGATAAATAATGTTACGGCAAGCGTAGCAATATATACGGCAAGAGCGGCGGAAAAGCCGATGCTCAAAACAAGCCAAATACCCAAAATATTAAAAACAGAGCGGTACAGGAAAACCAAGCCGTGAAAAACTATGGGTAGAACTGGAAGCAGAAGGAAAAAAAGATAACGCGGTCTTTGTCTGGCGCGGTAACGCCATGCCATAACAATTACAAAAATAGCCATTGGCAGAGTTTTGTAATTTCCCTATAATTCCCTATTATGGCAAAGTACCCTTTTGAAACAATCGAACCCAAGTGGCAAAAATATTGGGCGGACAACAAGACTTTCAAGGCGGTGGAAGACCCCGCAATTCCCAAGGATAAGCGCCGCTATGTCCTTGATATGTTTCCCTATCCGTCCGCCCAGGGTCTCCATGTAGGGCATCCCGAAGGCTATACGGCTACCGACATTTACTGCCGTTATCTTCGCATGAACGGGTACAATGTACTTCACCCGATGGGGTTTGACGCCTTCGGTCTTCCCGCCGAAAATTATGCAATAAAAACCGGGACGCATCCCGCCGTTACTACAGCGGCTAATGTAGAACGTTTTCGCACGCAGATAAAAGCGCTTGGTTTTTCTTATGACTGGGACCGCGAAGTCGATACTTCCAAAGAAGACTACTACCGCTGGACACAGTGGATATTCCTCAAACTTTTTGAAAAGGGACTTGCCTATGAAGCGGAAAGCCCCATCAACTGGTGTCCGTCCTGCAAGACCGGACTTGCCAACGAAGAAGTAAAAGACGGTCTTTGCGACCGTTGCGGTGAAAAAGTTACGCGCAAACGAATACGCCAATGGATACTCAAAATAACCGCTTATGCCGAAAGACTGCTTGCCGATCTGGAAACCCTCGACTGGCCCGAACCTGTAAAACTCATGCAACGCAACTGGATCGGCAGAAGCGAGGGCGCGAATGTTACCTTTAAGATCGAAGGATATAATGACGCACTGGAAATATACACGACTCGCCCCGACACTCTTTTTGGTGCGACCTACATGGTTCTTTCGCCGGAACATCCGCTGGTTGAAAAAATTACAACGCCGGAACAAAAACAGGCGGTAACCGCGTACATAGAAACTGCGGCAAGAAAGAGCGACTTGGAACGCACCGATTTGGCGAAAGAAAAGACCGGCGTCTTTTGCGGTGCGTATGCAATTAATCCCGTAAACGATCAAAAAATTCCGGTATGGATAGCCGACTATGTTCTTATTTCCTACGGAACCGGCGCGATCATGGCTGTTCCCGCTCATGATGAAAGAGACTGGGAGTTTGCAAAAGCGTTTAATTTACCAATTATTTTGGTCGTAGCTGATGAAAAGCCGGTAGCGGGAAAAGACTATTCCGGCGAACCTGCGGAATGTACTTCTGCAGACGGTTATTCCGTAAACTCCGCCCAATTTAACGGTCTTCCTACCGCCGAGACAAAAAAGCGCGTAACAACTTGGCTCGAAGAAAAGGGAATTGGCAAACGGGCGGTAAACTACAAACTAAGGGACTGGATTTTTTCCCGTCAGCGGTACTGGGGGGAGCCGATTCCCGTTGTGCATTGCGCCAAGTGCGGTATTGTCCCGTTATCTGAAAATGATTTGCCGCTGAAATTGCCGGAAGTTAAATCTTACACGCCTACCGGAACAGGCGAGTCTCCGCTTGCCGGAATTGAAGACTGGGTAAACACTACTTGCCCTAAGTGCGGCGGAAAAGCAAAGCGCGAAACAAACACAATGCCTCAGTGGGCAGGTTCCTGCTGGTACTACATTCGCTACCTCGATCCAAAAAACGAAAAGGTTTTTTCTGCAAAGGATAAAATCGACTATTGGCTTCCCGTTGATTTATACGTTGGCGGCGCGGAACACGCGGTACTTCACTTGCTGTACAGCCGTTTCTGGCACAAGGTGCTTTACGACTTCGGTCTTGTAAATTCAATTGAACCGTTCCAGCGGCTTATCAATCAGGGGATGATTTTAGGGGAAGACAACCAGAAGATGAGTAAGAGCCGGGGCAATGTTATCAACCCGGATGATGTATTGAAAGAGTACGGAGCGGATTCCATGCGAATCTACGAAATGTTCATGGGACCTTTGGAAGTGAGCAAACCTTGGAACATGGCGGGCGTTGTCGGTGTGTCTCGTTTTCTGGAGAGGCTGTGGGCAATAGGCGAGAAGCCAATTTGCGAAGCGGCGGGCGGAAGTGAAACAGCGGGAGGCGCTGATTTGCAAAAGCTCTTACACAAGACAATAAAAAAAGTAACAGAAGACACGGCAACTCTTAACTTAAACACGGCAATCAGCGCGATGATGATCTACTCCAATGATCTTGCAAAGTTAGCTGAAATTCCGCGCGTCATGTGGGAGCCGCTGGTGATAATGATCAGTGCGTATGCGCCGCATTTAGGAGAAGAACTATGGGAAAAATTGGGACATAGCGGCTCTGTGTCCGTCTCTAACTGGCCAGTTTTCGATGAAAAATTGACACATGACGATCAGGTTAACATCGTAGTTCAGGTGAACGGTAAAATCCGCGACAAGTTTACCGCTGAGGCAGGGACAGGCAAGGACGAGCTTGAAAAAACCGCTTTTTCCTTAAGCGGGGTTCAAAAATGGCTTGAAGGTCAAACTGTAAAAAAAGTTATAATAATACCTGACAAATTAGTCAATATTGTGATAAATTAGATATATTATTATGGATAAAAATAATAATGACCCCTATTTTAGAGAAGATCCCGGCGTGGGTTTCCAAAGGGTTCCGATTCATAAGTTTGAGCTAGATCAGAACTTTTCCTTATGGAAGTCATGGCGAACCAATGACGGGCGTATTCTGCCCAACGTCAACAGCAGTTTTGAGCTTGTGAACAATCCTTTTGAGGTTGGCAGTTTGCTCCTCCTTACAACTTACTTTGATCCTGCTGTTGCCGGAAAGTCGTTTGGCGGCTTTGGAATGAGGGCTCCTGTCAGTCCCGCCGTTGAGATAAACAGCCAAACATTTGTAGAGTTCGATCTTTATTACCCCAAAAGCGCCGCCGGAAAATACATGAGGTTTGAAATCTGGTCAACCTCTTCCGGCGGAGCGGGCTCTCAGGGAGTCGCCGGTATTACAGGGGACAGCAGAAACCAGGTTTATATTCGAACAGCGGATTTAGATGATTTGAACAATGTTTTGCCGGATTGGATTGGCTTTTATAACGGAGAAACATGGTTTAAGAAATCCATCTGCGTTGTAACTCCTGTGTCAACCGGAAGATGGGAATATTTAAACTTAGATTTGCATACGGAAGTAGCTACAAAACTTAACGGAGATCAGCTTATGATCGGGAACATCAGAATAACGCAGATTGATGTCAATGGAACGGCAATCCCTGATGTAATTAACATAAAAAGTTTTAATGAAGTTGAGCCTTTTAAAAGTAAATATAATAAAAAAGACGGTTATTTTTTAATGGGTACTGTCGGAATAGGGAAGGTTGAACCTGATTCTATCAGAGGGCATCATTATGAAATTTTTGTTGATGACAATTATCTTAAGCCTGAATGTCATATTAATCCCCCGCAATGGCTAAAAAATGAAAACCCTAGTTTTGTTTTTAAGATCGATCCCCAAAAAAGCGAAGGTTCAGAAAATGAATGGAGCATCCCAACCGGTGATTATGTAGCCATCAGAGATTCGGGTAAGGGCGGCGAATATAAAGTTCACGGTCACTGTCTGGCATGGATAAATCAATCCCCCCCTTGGATGAGGCAGATCGTACCCGAAAATGTTACTTCCATGCAGTGGCGCCAAGACGGTCTTTTTTTCGCCGGCGCGAATAATGCTACAGGTCCGTATCTAAAATTAAACAAAGATTCAGCTAGAAGGATTTATTTTAACCATATCGTTTATATTATGCGGCACTTTATGACTACAAGTACGAGATATGGTTCCAGTGAAGAACGCGGTATTATTCCCTTCCATTCATTTGATGTGATTAATGTAGAATTACATGAAAGCAGGCACAGCATCGCCATTAAAGAAAATCCCGATGAATGGAAATCTACGTTAAGACATATTTCATGGCTTATGGCGATGACAGACACTGATATCGATCTAAAGGATAACTACATATATCTGCTTTTTAAATACGCCCATATTGCAGTTCCAAACGCACAGATGGCGGCGAAGTATAAAGCAGGTTATAACGATTCTAATATCGTCCCCGAATACATGAAGATGGACAGCCATGATGACAACGGAAGCATTGACGCTTACATAACTGAAAAGCCGCCAATTCTGACTTACAACGACTATGAGATCAATCTCTGGTCAAAAGCGAAGACGGCTTGCAATATGATTGAGGAAATAAATAACGCATGGAAGGCAGACCCGCTCTACGACGGCAGAAATTTAATTGAGTGCATGGGAATACAGGGGCATGATGTTGTTACTCCGGTAATGTCCGATCAGAACCTGCAAACTGTGGCTATGTTTGTTGATCTAATTGATGATGGTCTGCTTGATTGTATTTGTTATTCAGAAATTGATATGAGACAGCAATATGATGCTCCCGGCGGCAATGCCCGCGCTCCCGCTGTTTTGAATGAAAAACAAGCTGACGCTATAGGTTACCAGTACGCTCTTCTTTTTAAACTGCTCGAAAAATATAAAAAGTACATAGATCATGTAATCTTTTGGGGGCAATTTGGAGCGAGTTGGATGAGCAGTTATGTACCGTTTGATCATGAGAAAAAAGCATCGCAAGCATATTATGCCATAATGGACCCGGATAGGTTTATTCAGGGACATTCGTATCTGGATGAATATTTTGCCGGAGAATATGAAAAAGTCAACAAAATATAAAACTAAGTTTGCGCCATTAAAACGGCACTATAATTAAAGGCACACAAAAAATGTGTTAAAATGCCCTTTTGGGATGTTTTTCTGCTTTTTTTCTATAAACAACAACTTGTGTAACATGAGTAAAAGCTAAAATAATACATTGACTTTTCGGTATATATACCGTAAAATACCCTAATATAGCTCGTTGAGCTATAAGGAGGATAGCAAAATATAGAGTATTTTGTTTATCTTCAAAAAAATTATATTTTGTGAGGTTTTTATGAAAGCAGGAATAGGTATTTTCCTTTGGAAACTTTCTGTAGCTTTGTATCTTATCGCTAATGGTATTTTAGGAGTGCAGAAAGCGGCGGCTGGAGATTTCATGATTATTTTCAGTAGGATGTTTAGAGGCGACGCTATAGGTACTTTTACAGTGATTGCCGGTGTTATTGCGTTAATAGCTGGTATAGCGATTCTGCTGGAAATGTTTGATGTTCAGGTTTCTTTCCTTAGCACCCTGATATTAATCATTGCGATTATCTGGATTGTTTACGTTGTAATTGAAATTATTGTTTGGCTTAAAGAAGGCTTCAGCTTACTTTCATTACAGAGACTGGCGGTACATTTAATGGTTCTCGCTTCTCTCATGATTGCAAGCAGGAAATTTGGCTAAGATATAGAGCAGTATCTATTCACAGAGCCGCACACGTTCTTATAGACGTATGCGGCTTTGTTGTTTTCTCTCCCGTATTCTATAAAATTTGATAATTTTCCGGTACTGGAATATATTTTCTCTCCATGCTACACTTTTCAGGTGAGTGCGGATTTGACAACAACCCAATTGGACACTTTTTTCAAAGAGTTTTTGGAGATAGAAGGGTTTGCTTCTATTGACAGGTCTTTGAATGGAATTCAGGTGGATAATGACGGGACTGCGGTTCGGAAAATTGCCTTTGGTGTGGATGCGGCAATGGAGACCTTTGAACAGACAGCCGCCGTTGGAGCGGGTATGCTTTTTGTTCACCACGGACTATTTTGGGGCGAGCCATTACGGGTCTGCGGGAACCTTAGAGGGCGGCTCAAGTTTCTGCTCGATCATAACATCTGTCTGTATGCGGTTCATCTGCCGCTTGATAAGCATCCCAAACTTGGGAACAACGCCTGCCTTGCCGGTCTTTTGGGGCTGGAAAATATTGAACCGTTTGGGTCTTACCACGGAGGTAAAATCGGTTATAAAGGGACATTCCCAAAACCCGTTACAGTTGATGAAGCGGTAAAAAAAATCAGCTTTATGGGAAGACCGCCTTTAGGTGTTTTTCCGTTTGGGAAAAAGGAAAGTTCCACTGCGGCGGTTGTATCGGGCGGCTCACCTGAGAGCGTAAGGGAAGCGATTGATGAGAGAGTGGATATGTTTGTAACAGGTGAGTCTTCTCATCAGGTTTATCATGATTGTCTTGAAGCGAAGATTAATATGGTTGCGGGCGGACATTACAGTACCGAAGTCTGGGGACTTCAGGCTGTTATGCGCCATTGCGCGGCGGAGACAGGGATTGACGTTGAATTTTTAGATATTCCCACAGGGTTGTAAGGAGTTAAATGGTGAATCAGAGTTTAAAAGAAAAAATGTTAAGTTTAAAGGAAAAACTTTTAAGTTTAAAAGGGAAATTTCTGCCATTGTCGTTAACGGCGTTTGTTATTTTGGCGGATCAGATTGTAAAAATGATTATTGTAAAAGCAAAGCCGGAATACGGGCTTATAAAAGATGTTTTTAACAACGGTTTTATATGGATTTATCATGTGCGAAACAAAGCGATAGCGTTTAGCCTTGGAGACAATCTCCCCGAAGTTATAAAGCCTTTTATTTTTGTAGTTGTTCCGCTTTTGGTTTTGGGCTTTTTACTCTGGTACTATTTTAAATCCAATGAATTTTCCAAATTACAGCGATGGGCGGCGGCAGGTATTATCGGCGGCGGTCTTGGAAATATCATCGACCGTATTTTCAGGATAGACGGTGTTGTAGATTTTATAAGTGTTAATTTGTACGGACTTCTTGGTATGTCCCGCTGGCCCACGTTTAACATCGCCGATTCATCTGTTGTTGTAAGCTGTATTCTTTTATTTATTACCATGTTTGTTCCTCTAAAAAAGACAGAAAAGCCGCAAATAACGGAAGAGAAAAAAGTAATTGAGGATCGAACAAATGAATAAAAAGTTAAATACGGTATTGTTCATTCTGGGAGCGACTCTTTTTAATGTTATTGTCGCCGTCATTAGTTTTATTATATTATTAATTCTATTCACAAAATTTATTACGCCGTTGATACCGCCAACAGGTTATCAATGGGGTTTCACGCTTATCTTTTTGTCTTCTATTGCTATTTCTATCGCGGTTTACCGCGTTGTGTTAAGATATTTTTTAGACAAAATCGAAATAGAAAAATATTTCGATCCCCTCTTTGTAAAACGTCCCACTAAAAAGCCTAACTCATGATCTGAACAATCTGACAAATTCGCGCGGGGTTATATCTACCGCGCCTAAGTCGTTTTTGTAATCCAGCGGCATCCCCATATCAAGAAAAGAAAATCCGTGTTCCTGTAAATAGCGGACAGTTTGAATGATCTGCACCGTACCGGCGTTATTCTCGTCATAAAAACCGGAATAGCTGGTGTAGACTTTTCCGCAGACCACGCCAAATTCTCCGGCAACAAGAACGCCGTCCCTGTAAAGGGCAAATGAAGCAGGGTAGGCGTTTGAAGTGGGGCTTAAGGGAGAACCTGTGCCTTCGTATTCGCGAATCGTTTTAATTGATTTTATCAGCGGAGGGGTGAGCCATTCAGTACCGTGCTTTTCAACACAACGGTCAATAACAAGGTCAAAGTCCGCGTCCGCCCTCAATTCGTACTTTTTTAACAGCCTGCGGACAGACCTTTTTATGTGTAGGTTTTCGTAAAAAAGAGCGGAACGGACGAGGTGCAGTTTTGGGAGCAAAATATAGAAGCCCTCCTTTTTGGTCTCCTCATCTTCGGGAAACTGCATAGACATCACCAAAAACCCGGCTTCCATCAATCTGACAACGAATTCCGGGCTAAAATCCACGGCAAGGCAGAATTCTTCGTTATAATCCGTCTCAAGCATTGCAGAGACAACCGCCTTACAATCGTCAGAAGGGGAGATATAAATGAACCCGGATTGGGTATATTTTAAGTCCATACGCTTGACCTATCTTTCTCAATATTCTATAGTAAATTTAACCCCTTGCAAAATGCGGTTAGGTTTTGCTTGGGCTGTACAGTTTTTGGCTAAAATTAAGAAAAACTGTGTTTTTTTATAATTGTTTTCAAGAACCATTAAATATATAGGAGAGGATACCATGAAGCGTACTTATCAACCCAGTAAAGTGAAGAGGAATCGCAAATTTGGGTTTCGCGCCCGTATGAAAACGAGGGGCGGGCGGCTTGTTTTAAAACGCCGCAGAGCAAAGGGCAGAATTAAGCTTTCAGTTTCTAACGAGAAGAAGCCTTATTAGTTGGATGCCCGCTTGATTGGGGAAAAAGGCTCTTTTCGCTTTAGGCGGGAAGAGCATCTAAAGGGAAGGAAGGAGATCAAGGAAGTATTTGGCAAGGGTAAACGATATAACTGCCGGGGCGCGAAACTTTTTGTATTAAAGAACGATTTGCCTTATAACCGTATTTGTTTTACCTTTTCCAAGGTTTCTAAAAGAGATATGAGTTTTTGGAACGCAGTTTCCAGAAACCGCGCAAGGCGTCTTGGGCGAGAGGCTTTCAGGCTGTTAAAGTGCCGTCTTTCGGGAGGGCATGATTTAATTTTACTGGTTTATCCTGAAACCGAAGGCGACCCCAAAAAAATATCTCTTTGTGACAGAGCCGAACAGCTTAACTTCCTTTTTACAAAAGCCGGTTTATTAAAATGAAGAAGATAGCGCTTTTATTTATTCGTTTTTATCAACAAGCGATTTCTCCTCATTTGCCTTCGGCTTGCAGGTATTATCCGACTTGTTCGGCTTATGCCTACGAAGCTGTCAGTAAATACGGTTTTCTGCGCGGCAGTTTGCTGGCAGTCAAAAGGATACTCCGTTGCCATCCATGGAGAAGGGGCGGTTATGATCCTGTTCCTGAATTGGACAAAAATTTTATGAAAGAGAGTTGTTCGGAAACTTCAGTTTCTGAATAACTGCTTTAGAAGGAAGTAGAATGGAAAAAAATACAATTTTGGCTGTAGTGTTGTCTACAGTTGTGTTGATAGGTTCCTTTTTGATACAGGGTTACTTTGCGTCAAAACAGCAGGCTCAGACACCAGCCGTTACTCCGCAGTCTCCTGTTACCGCAGTTGAAACGGACGAACACTTCCAAGGAGCGCCGCAAACAGAGCAGACTCCGGTGATGACCGCGCCTTCTGTAACAGATACGCAAAACGCTCAAGGCGGCGCTACCGCCGTCAGCGACTGGATAGCGGATGTACAGAGCGCATCTGCGCAGGACTCGCAAACTCTTGAATATGTAGAAATAAAAACAGAATTGATGAGTGTCGTCTTTACAAGCTCAGGCGGCGACATGGTTTCACTAAAATGGTATGATTCCAGAAGTAACTCTTATGTCGACCTGATCCTTTCAGGCGATAATGAGGCGCACGCTTTTGCCGTCGCATTTGGCAATACTGACGCCCAGCCTATTACTTCAAATTTTAACGTGAACCGCATATCGGAATACTCTGTTGAATTTTACCGTGATTTTACTACACCTTCCGCTCTTGCCGGAACAGACGGAAGATTTCGCTTAACAAAACGCTATGATTTTATGCCTAAGGATTATATGTTTAAGTTGACGGTAACTCTGGACGGCGGTTTTTCCGTACCCGGTTTTAATTTTTCGGGTAACGCTTATACATTGTCATTTGGTCCGCAGATTGGTCCCACGTTTGAAAAACTGGACAACTATTACGATTACAGACAGTATTTTATTTTTTCCAACGGCAAACGCAAAAAAGGAGACCTCAACAAAGTTATAGACACCCGTCCCGCATGGGCTTCAATCGCCGGCAAATATTTCGCTTTTATAGCGATTCCCCGCCTCGCGCAGTACAGCATGAGCTTTTCGGAAAAATCTGAACCCGGAGTTTTGTCATCTTCACGTCTCTATATACTTCGTCCTGCGGCGAACATATCCAAAGTTGAGGATGTTTACTTCTTCTATCTTGGACCAAAGACTAATGAAGTGCTTTCAAACTACAGTACAGGCAAAAATGAATTTGGCATAAAAGACGAGAACCTTCATGAATTGGCAAAATCAGGTTTTGCGATTTTATCGCCGCTTGAAAAATTGTTGAAGTGGCTTCTTCTCGGTTTTTACGCAATTATTCCCAATTACGGCGTGGCGATCATTTTCCTTACATTGTTAATAAAAATTCTTTTCTTCCCATTGACCAAAAAAGGTTCGGAAGCGACTTTGCGTATGCAAGCCCTTACGCCAAAAATAAAAGAGATACAGGAAAAATATAAAGGCAATCAGCAAAAACTGCAGATAGAAATGGGAAACTTTTACAAGAAGGAAGGTTATAATCCGCTTTCAGGATGCCTCCCGATGCTCTTACAACTCCCGATATTTATCGCTATGTATCAGTTGTTTAACAATCACTTTGATCTTCGCGGCGCAGGATTTATTCCCGGCTGGATTCCCGACCTTTCCGTCCCCGAATATATCTGGAAATTCCCCGGAGATTTTAGAATGCCGGTTTTCGGCTGGACAGCGCTTAGGGCATTGCCGTTCCTTTATGTCGGCTCCCAGCTTATTTACGGCAAAGTTACACAGATGCCGGGACAACAGTCAAATACCCAGATGAAGATGATGTTATACGTCATGCCGATAGTATTTTTCTTTGTACTTTACAATGTCCCATCCGGGCTTTTAGTATACTGGATTTTCTCGAACCTTCTTACGCTGGTTCAGCAGTTGATAATTAACAAGTTTATTATTGCAAAAAAAGCGCAGGCGCAGGCGGAACAACAGCCTGTAATTGCGCCGGGTAAGAAGAAAAAAAAGAAATTTTAATCTTAAAGGAGATTATATTATGGAATATGAATTTGAGGGTCGCACCGAAAAAGAAGCAATCGACAGGGCGGCGGGAGAACTTGGTCTTGAAAAAGACGATTTTGATGTTGAGATTCTTGAAACCCAAAAGAGCGGTTTATTCAAGAAAGGTTTGGTACGGATAAGGGTGCATGTCCCCAATACTTTCGGGGCAAGTTCAAGACCATCCGCAGATACAGCGCCTGTAAAGAGAGAGAGGGATGGCAACGCGATCAGCATAAGCGCAAGCAAAGCGACATTTGGAGAGCCTGCTCCTCAGAACGAATTTGAAGAGAAGATGATCGCATTTACAACCGAATTGATCGAACATATGGGTTATCCCGGTAGTGTTACAATTCTGTTCAGGGAAAAGAACAAACTTGGAGTTAAAATTGATTCGAGTTTTTCATCAATATTGATAGGAAAAAAAGGCAAAAATCTTGACGCCCTTCAGTTATTGTTAAATATTTATGCGGCGCGCCTGGGCAGGGAAGACCTTCGTGTAATCCTTGATACAGAAAACTACCGTGTACGCAGGGAAGAGTCCATTGTTCGCCTTGCCTACAGCGTCGCGGAAAAAGTCCGTGAAAGCCGGGGCTCAATTTTGCTTGAACCGATGAACCAGTTTGAAAGATGGCTTATCCACACCACCTTAAATGATATAGGAGATGTTGAAACCAAAAGCGAGGGAGATGGTTTATATAAGCAGGTAAGAGTTTATTATCGCGGGTTAAAATGAAAAGACGGCTGTTTTTATTGATATTTTTCTCATTAACCGCTGTATGCGGTTTTTCAGCGCCGCTTGAGAGCTTGATTTCGCCGGATTTAGCGGCACGGCTTAATAGCGGCGACCCCATAATAGAGACGCAGTTAAGGAACCCCGCGCCAAGATTATTGCCGCAAAACAGAGAATTGCAACAGCTTGTTACAGGTGCTATGAGAACGATAGCCCCAACTTTGCTTGCGGAAACTATTTATCTTTACAGAAAGCCCGCACATTTACGCACAAATTCAAACATTTGGGACGAGGCGCAAAAAACAAGAGTTTTTAACCAGATATTGGCTATCAGTACGCTGACAGGGGTTCAGTATTATTCGGCGAGTAGGGGAGAAATGCGTACTTTTTATGAATACTCCAGAGTAATTGACGGACCGAATACCAAGAACCCCATCGCCGATCCCGTTTTTGCCCATACAGACGTAAATTTAACCCTTTCAATACACGCAAGGCAGAGAGATTTAACCTTTGGCGACAATATTTACGCTTATAATTACAGCATTACCCGTGATGCTCTCTTTTTCACTCAGGAAAATGTAACCGCTCTCAGTTACGGGATTGTTCGGGTAATCGGAAGGGGAAACCTGCGCTCTGTTATGGCGGTAATTGACTGCGGCGACTCAATTTTGATTTATTCCGCTTCCATGGCAAAGGCAGTTTCCCTGCCCGGCGCATCGGAGCGAGTTAGCAATTCTATTAGTAACAGGGCGTCTGCTGTCTTAAACTGGTTTATAAACAGGCTAAATAGGGAATTTAACGTACAATAATAATCATTTTTATGGTTTTTCGGTTTCTTTTTATGTATATATATTGTAGAATATCACTTAGTATGCCGAAATTCATATAAGGATTCATTTTTTAAGGATGGTATTAGATGAGGTTACTTACCAGGTCTGATTTTGACGGGCTGGCTTGCGGAGCGATTTTATCATATTTAGGTCTCATTGATGACTGGAAATTTGTCCACCCCAAGGATATTCAGGATGGCTTAATAGAAGCCACAGACAATGATATTTTGGCGAATATTCCCTACATCAAAGGTTGTAAACTTTGGTTTGACCACCATTCCAGCGAATCCGAGCGTTTGGGCAGTAATTCTTATTTTGAGGGCGTCTCCAGACAGGCTCCAAGTTGCGCACGCGTAGTCTATGAATACTATGGCGGCGACAGCAGGCTAAGCAGATTTTCGGAAATGCTTCATTATGTTGATAAAGTAGATTCGGGGAACCTTTCAAAAGATGAGATTTTGGATCCAAAGGGATGGATTCTTTTAGGATTTATAATGGACCCACGCACCGGACTTGGTCGTTTCCGCAGTTTTACTATCAGCAATTATGACTTAATGACAAATCTGGCAAAGGCATGTTCCGAAAAGACAATTTATGAAATAATGGAAATACCTGATGTAAAAGACCGTGTAGACTTGTACTTTCAGCAAAGAGACCTTTTTACAGAAATGGTAAAAAGCCACGCAAAAGTTATTGGCAATATCGTTATGGTCGATCTGCGTGATGTAGATACCATCTATGCCGGAAACAGGTTCATTATCTATACGCTCTTTCCCGAACAGAACATATCTTTGTGGGTTGTAGACGGCAGAAATAAGGCAAATTGCGCGATTACGGTTGGGCACAGTATAATTAACCGCTCCTGTTCTACCGATGTCGGCTCCATGTTGCTTTATTACGGCGGCGGCGGTCACAAACAGGTCGGGACTTGCCAAGTTGCCTATGATGACGCTGAGAGGATCGTTTCTGAGATTTTGGAAAAAATCAAAGAATAGCTGGCGGATTTTTCAATTTAATGTAAATTTCTATCTTGTAAGGCTTTTTTCTATATAGTACAATTTAATCTATGACAGAAAAGAATATGGCAATATCCCTTTCAAAGGTCTTGCCAGACGGACAAAGTGTCAATAAAGAATATATAAATATCATACTGGAAGAGGATATACCCGTTTTGTGCTTAAACCGCGGCTCGCAAAAAAAACGGCTTATGCCCTTTAAGGTATTGTACGATAATAACGGAGACTTTTGGCAGAAGCCCGGAGGGGGTTGGGAATATTATCTTACCGGGGATGATTATAAAAAACTAAAAGAAAAGGCAACTGCCGCGTCCGCCGGCTGGAATAAAGAAGTGCCCAAGGCAAAGAAAACAGCCAAGACAGATAAACTAACCCAAGTAAATAAAGACGAAGAAGAGCTGGAAGAAATAGAAGTCGAAGTAGGTTACGGAAAAGAATATAAATCCTTCGCCCAAATGTCTACGGAAGAAAAAATTGAATGTCTTAATGAGAACAAACGTATGTTACTGGACCTCCTTTCCTCCAAACCCAGGGATGAAACTAAGATAACCGAGACGCTTGTAAACACAACAAAGGATGCCGCATTAGTTAACCATACAATTATTTCAGAAGTGATTAATCTTACGGACGAAGAAGCGAAAAAAGCAACACAGGAAATGGTAGATTCTACGCAAGAAATGGTAAAGTCATCCGCTCAGCTTATACAGGAGAGTATTTTTAGCAATGAATTGATGAATACCCTAGTGAAAGAATCCAAAGGCACTATTATTCAACACATGACGCGGGTATACATTAATGGAATAGCGTTTATTTCCTATTATAATAAACTGGTTTCCGCATCCAGCGCGATTCAAAAAATTCGAATAAAATTTGCCTCCGCATACCGTAAATTTTATTCCCCCCTGCTTCCGCATATGCATCTTGAAGATATAGACCTTGAAAGCGTATTTTGCGGAGGCATGAGAGCTGTCCCGCCCGATCTTTACTTTAAGTGGGCTGTCGGTTTTTTAATTCACGATATAGGGAAAGCGTCCGCCATTGAATATCATGAAGGCGAAGCCGCTTATGATCGAAAAATTGTAATTGATCATGTAAAGCAGGGTTACAAATCCATCACTACCAAAACAAACTATCCAATAGAAGCGGCTCTTATTACCGGGTATCATCACGAATACTACGGCGATAGCGACGGTTATGGATATTTCCGCGCATATCTTCAACGGTACAAAAAAGACAACCCGCAAGCAAAACAGGATTATTGCATTGCCTACGAACTGGAACCAATGATGGATTATCAGGCTCTTGCTTATTTCCCCGCGAAAGTTCTGGAAATAGTCGATATATTTGACAGTTTGACAGACCCTAACCGCGTCTACCGCAAGGCGATGCTCCCAGAAGACGCATTAAAAATGATGAGGGAAGAATTTATAGAAAAACGCCCTAAAATCGATATAATCCTGTTTGATCTCTTTTCCTCCTTTATTCATGAAAAAGAGGCTCAAGCCGCCGCTTAAAGCCGTCCAAAACCGTATACTTTTGCCGCGATATTTTTAAACTATTTCCTTGCAATGCCGTCATATTATGGTATAATTTTTATATGTCAGAGAAGTATAATTATAATACTCCTGTTTCTGAAATTTTGATGATGCCGGACGGCATTACCGTAAATAAAGACTATGTAGATATTATCCTTAACGAAAACATTTCCGTTTACTGTGAAAACAAAAAAGATCAAATATTCCGGCTTATGTCTTTTAAAACTATTTATGAAAAAAACAATACTTTCTGGCTACAGGAAAAAAACTGGAAGTATTTTTTTACCAAAGATACTCTGGAAAAACTAAAAGAGAAAAATGTTGTTAAACCGTCTGCTGAAGAACCAAAAGAACAAAAAGAGCCGGAAGAGCCAAAAAAAGCCGAAAGCCCTGCCGTACCGGAAACCCCTGTTGTGCGGGGATTCGGAACGGAATATGAATCTATTGCCGCAATGTCAAACACAGAAAAGGTAAAATACCTTCATAACATAAAGAGCAAGATGGATACTCTTATCTCCATTTCCAAGAAATCAAAAGACAGATCAAGCTCAACTAAGGCGATGGTAGAAACCACAAGAGATGTTGTAATGATAAATCACTCCGCGCTTGAAAATGTTTTTGACCTTGGAGACGCGGAAGCAAAAAGGGCAACACAATCGTTTGTAATTACTACACAGGAAATGGTAAAGGCAAATACTCAGCTTATTTCCCAGAATATTTTTGATAATGTGCTGATGAACAGGCTTGTTGAGAAATCCAATGGTATTATAGTTCAGCACATGACAAGGGTGTATCTTAGCGGGATTTCTTTTCTTGCTTATTATAATAATTTTGTATCAAACAGAATATCTATAATTGATATGCGGAAATCCTTAAACGCAAAGTACCGGCAGTATTATCAAAATCTTCTTCCGCACATTTCTACCGATGATATAGTTCTGGAGCGCGTTTTTCATAACGGCATGATACCCATACCTCCCGATCTTTTTGTAAAATGGGCTGTAGGTTTTTTAATTCACGATATTGGAAAAGCCGCCGCTATAGAATATCATGAGGGTGAAGAATCCTATAATCGTAATATTGTAATGAATCATGTTAAGTTGGGTTACAATTCAGTTATGAACAAGACCAACTACCCGAAAGAAGCCGCGCTTATCACAGGGTATCATCATGAATACTACGGCAATCCTGAAGGTTATGGTTATTTTCGTGATTCTCTTGAACGTTTCAAAAAAACAAACCCTCAGGCAAAACAGGATTATTGCATGACTTTTGATTTAGAACCCATAATGAATTATCAGGCGCTTGCTTATTTCCCTGCGAAAGTTTTGGAATTGGTTGATGTTTATGACAGTATTACAGACCCCAATCGCGGTTACCGTAAAGCGCTGACTTCTAATGAAGCTCTTGCTTTAATGCGTGAAGAATTTATCACGAAAAAACTAAAGATAGACCCGATTCTTTTTGAATTGTTTACCGGCTTTATAAATGAAAAGAAAGCAAGCTCTGCAAAAGATTAAACATAGAAAACACGTACTTTCAGTTTTAATTAATTTTCTTGCAAGCCGCTATTTTACAAAATGTTTTTTTAGTAATTCCAAATCTAACTGCGGGTAAACAGGGAACTTCTCCATCAGGACTTTAACCCGTGCGTGAACTTCGCTCTTTACAGACGGATCAACGCTGTACTTCGCCTTGCTGTTCTTAGACGGGTCTTTTATGTCTTGCGACTGAGTTGTCCCTTTTATAACCTTCGCTATTAATTGACCTATCTCCGTCATTTCCGCCTCTCCCATGCCAAGCGTGGTAACTGCGGCTGTCCCAAACCTGATCCCCGATGTATACCACGGACCATTTGGGTCTTTCGGGAGGCTGTTCCGGTTAAGAGTTATGCGACATTCGTGCAACGCGCTTTCCGCCTGTCTGCCCGTAAGACCGTTTTTGTGAACATTTACAAGCAGAAGGTGATTATCGGTTCCGCCCGTCAGTACATCAAGACCGCTTTTCATGCATGAGTCCGCAAGGGCTTTGCTGTTATCAACTATTTTTTGCGCGTACTGCTTGAATTCCGGGGCGGCGGCTTCACGGAAAGCGACAGCCTTTGCCGCGATCACATGGGGCAGAGGTCCGCCCATTGTCAAAGGACAGCCCTTGTCCAGTACTTCTGCGAATTCGTTTGTAGAAAGCACAAACCCGGCTCTTGGACCGCGCAAAGTTTTGTGCGATGTGCTTGTTACGATGTGCGACCAAGGGACGGGATCATACTCTCCTGTAAAAACCTTGCCCGCGACAAGACCGGCAAAGTGAGCCATGTCTACCATAAAGACCGCTCCGGCTTTGTCGGCGATTTCCCTCATGCGCTTAAAGTTTATCTTGCGCGGATAAGCGGAATACCCGGCAAGCAGAATGAGCGGGCGCACCTGCATAGCCTGCTTTTCAATATCGTCGTAATCAAGCAATCCGTCTTCGGCGGAAACAGAATAACTGTGTACGTCAAACAGACGGCTTGAAATGTTGTTACGGTAACCATGCGTTAAATGTCCGCCGGAATAGTAGTCAAGCCCTAAAAGGCGCTGGTTTCCAAGAACAGCCCTAAGCTCCTTCCATTGGGAATCGTTAAGTTTGTAGAGGTTTGTCTCTCCCCATTTTTCCAGCGCGGGATTTTCTATCCGTGTGGTTAAGACCGCCCAGTACGCAAGCAGGTTAGCGTCCGCGCCGCAGTGCGGCTGTACATTAGCGTATTGTGCGCCAAAAAGCTCTCTCGCTTCCTGTGCCGTAACAGTTTCGATAGCGTCAACATTTTCGTTCCCGGCATAAAAACGGTGCTGGGGCATACCCTCGGCGTACTTGTCGGTTAGAAGATTGCCCATCGCAAGCTGTACCGCCATTGAGCAGTAATTTTCACTGGCGATAAGTTTTATCCGTTTGCGCTGGTTTTCCAGTTCTTTTACGATAGAAGAGGCAATCTCCGGCGTAACTTTTGAAATCTCCGTTAAATTGCAGAGATAGGCAAGCAGACTTGTATCAATATTGTTTGGTTCAACAGCGGACAGATACTCCGCGACGGGGTTTATGCTCATGGCAACATGGTACACTCAAAGGGAAGAAGATTCAAGGGCTGCGGTTTGCGACCTTCCCCCTTATCCAAATAACCGGATATTTCATATACAGGTTTCTCAAGGACAGAGAATCCAAGCATTACCATTTTAGGTTTGGTTAATTTTACAATTAGAAGTTGTTTAGAAACTGAAGTTACCGAACAATTCTAATGAAATTATACAATTTGAAGTAACCCCTAAGGATTATAAATATCGCGCCGTGTACAAACACGCTTATCGGAAAAACGATAACCCTGCTCGCTACTCCCTGTTGTCATGGAGAAATCAAGGTCATTACTTTACGTTGACCTGCATTAGCGCCACGCCGTGCAGAATAATTCATCAACACGGTTTCACCGTGCGTTTTTCTGCCGCACTGTCGTGGTAGCTGATACCGTTACGTCTGGCGTATTTTGCAAAAAACAAGTGAATATTTTGAATAATATGACTATTTTAATAACTACGGAAATGTCATACGCCATGCATAGCACCTAAATTTTTATATGCTGGGTTAGGTGAAGCGATATAAGTTGACAAAAAAATATTTTTGCGATATATGTGCTAATAAATGGAAAAAACAACAAAAAAGATTTTTCTGTATTGTGCTAAAAACAAGGGAATGTTTTGGATAATATGACTACTATTAGAAATTACAGAAATATCAACGCCTCCCCCCTTGCATATAACACTGCTTTAAATTATCAATTCTCTTCTCAAAAAATGTTTTTGCCGCTTCTTAGCAGAAACGCTCTATTTGTTATAATCTGCCTTTTGGCAGGTACGGGGTTTTTGTCCGCTCAGTCAGTGGCTCTGGAAATTGAGACGCTCATTGATACCCAAGCGGTTACCTACGGACAAGCCGCCCGTTTTATACTTGAAGCGTCAGAGGTCTTTGTAACAGACAGCCCGGAAGAAGCGTTTAACTATGCGGTACAACAGCGCTGGCTTCCGGTGAATGTCAGCGCCAACGCCAATGCCCGTCTTGATGGAATTTCCCTTCTCCTTATGTGCTCATTTGAAATGCGCGGAGGTATTTTTTATTCGCTCACAAAAAATTCCCATTATGCCTACCTTGAGCTTGTTTGCAACAATGTGATTCTGGGAAGGCACGATCCGGCTATGGCGGTATCCGGCGCAAAACTACTTTCTTATGTCGGCAGAATTCTTGCTATGCAGGGAATGTACGCCCAAACAATAAGACAAGAAAGAGGTAGCGAGTCCGAAGACGCCGCAACGGAACACCAATCGTTTTCCGTTGAGAATACCATATTGGAGAATTGAAATGAAAAGTACGCACATAAAGAAAATACTACTGACACTCATAGCATTTACACTGCTTCCATCCGCTCTTTTTGCCGCTAATTTTGGTCTTGCATTAAATGCCGGTGCGGGTTACGGAAACGCCGAAACCGGAGAGAACAGCTTTGATTATCAGATTGATATTTTGCCCCGCTTTTCAATGCTTATCGGCGATAACGGCGAATTTGAGATGTCGGCAGGTTTTACCTTCGGGATGGAGTATGATGAATTTTACTATGTTCCCGAACTCCTGCAAACCGTACTTACAATGCGTTTTGGAAATTCGGGAATAAGGGTTGGGCGTTTTAATTATTCAGCCCCGCTACCTTTTGTTACGGACGGACTTTTTGACGGCTTTCAATTTTTTTACAACTCAGACATTGGAAACTTTCACATAGGCGCGTGGTATACCGGATTTATGTATAAAAATAATACCAATATTTTAATGACAGATAACGATAGAGACATCTATAGTACATTTGTAGATTATGGGGATTTTTTAAACACTTACTTTGCCCCCAAAAGAGCATTAGCATCTATAGGATGGGAGCATCTGTCGGTTGGTGAGTTTGTGCATTTGAACGCCGAGCTTATCGGACAATTTGATTTGACGGAAGAGAACGAAAAATACCATAGCCAGTATTTAATCCTTAAAGCCGGAATCCCTGTGAAAAACTTTTTTCTTGAACTTGGCGGCAGTCTGGAAATTTATCAGACATCAGACGAGTCTAATATTGCGCTTGCAGGAGAGTTCGGCTTGTATTGGCAGTTTTCACAAAAATTTAACAGTCGGCTTTCGCTGACAGGAAGAATCGCAAGCGGAGTAATAGAAAATTCTTGCGGCGCGTTTGTCCCAATCACAACAAAATATTATGGATATATATTTCAACATACACTGTCCGGTCTTTCGGTATTTACGCTCAACTATTCAGGACGGCTGACTAAAGCGTTGGGCGTTTCGATAACTGCGGCGTACTTTGTCCGTAGTGATCTTGGAACTTATAACGGTTATCCCGTAAGTAAGGACGGATATTTTCTTGGACCTGATTTTTCTGCAAAGATAATCTGGAGTCCCGCTTCCGATTTACAATTTAACCTTATAGGCGGAGCATTTGTTCCGGCGTTAGGAGATGCCGGGAGTGAAGAAAAGTTACGGTGGTGCGTTGAGTTGACCGCTACTATAGCGTTATTTTAGACAGCCCGGCACAGAAGAATTTCGGTACTGAATAAGGAGGAAGAACGATGAAAAAAATTATTATGATTTTTCTGACATTAATTACAGCGGCAGGAGCATTCTGCCAAAACGGTGTAATACGCGAATTAACCGGAAATGTAGAATTAAAACACTCAGGAGCGTCCGTTTTTGTTCCGGCTAACGCAGGGGACACAATTGAGTCCAGTACAATTGTTTCTACAGGCTTTAGAAGCTTTGCGATCATTGAGGTAGGCAATTCAGTTATTACCGTTCATCCTCTTACCCGCCTTTCCCTTGCCGAAATACAAACTAGGGGAAACACAGAGAACGTAAATGTAAATCTACAGGCGGGAAGGGTAAGTGTTGATGTAAATCCACCTGCCGGGGCAAGGGCTAGTTTTCGCGTACAAAGCCCAGCTTCGGTTGCTTCTGTACGCGGCACAAGTTTTGAAATGGATACAGAAACCCTGACTGTCAGTGAAGGCAGAGTAATTTACAACGGAACCGCCGGAACTGCCGCGATAGTAACAGGCGGGAATTCCAGCTATATAGATATAGACGGAACACCGGCAAACCCCGTGGAAGTTGCGGAAGTGTCTTTTGCTCCCGCTTCGCCTATCGGCGCTCTGTCTTCTGAAACTACCGAAGTAACTATTACTACCGGATATGGTGGTAATTAAAACGTGTGAACCTCAGAGAAAAGGAGTGAATATTATGAAAAAAACATTTTTAGGATGGCTTACGGTTTTCTGTATATTAAATTTAAGTACGTGTTTTAGCCCGTGGGAAGGAGACAGAGGTGAAGGCTCGCTGACTATTAGCATTGGTGGCTCTGCACGGTCATCGTTTTATGATCTTGAAGATGTAGATAATTTTTCCCATACGGTTTCCTTGAGAAATGCCAATGGAACGCCAGTCAGAAATCAACCTTTTTCAGGCTCAGTAACCATAAGCGTTCCGTCAGGTGCATATACGGTAACGGTTAAGGGGTCTAAGGAAGAAACCCTATGCTCTTACGGAGCGGAACCTGTAGAGGTAATTCCGGGGAGGAATACATCTGTAGACATAGAAATGTATTCCGCTTTGGAATTAACAAAAGAAAACTGGTCGGAATTAAGCTCAGAGAATTTTGGGGATAATTTAGGCAGGAAGCTATATGTCTTTCTTAATAAAGAAATAACTATAGATGGACAGAGCAATCCGGTAACGTTAGACAATAACGTAGATGTTACCTTGATTACTGAAGCTAAAGTACCTGTAGGAATAAAATGGAACAATACCGGTAGTATGTTTGAAATAAATGATGGCGCGATTCTCCGGCTTGGTATGGAAGGTATGTCCGAAAACATAACATTAAAAGGTAATGAAAATAATAATACCCCTTTGATAAATATCGGAAATGGCGGGACACTGGTAATGGACGGCGTAACTATCAGTGATAATACTAATGACGGCGATGGCGGCGGTGTGTACGTTGATGGCGGAACCTTTAACATGCAAAGCGGAACCATCAGCGGTAATAACGCTAATTTCGGCGGTGGGGTATATGTGTCCGGCGCTAGCGCAATCTTTACCATGAATGGCGGGACTATTTCCAATAATACCGCAGTTGACGGCGGCGGTGTGTCTGTGAATAATGGCGGAACCTTCCATATAATTAATGGAACAATCCACGGTGATTTGGGTGATGACAGCAATAAAGCCACTGTAGGAGCGGCATTGTATATATTGAACGGCACAGCCCAGCGCGGAACAGATAGCGGTATCACATGGACCAGATTCGACGATCTGAATACAACCAACAACACAATGCGTGTAGTGAGTGGGATGATGGCTAAAACGTCAATGCCCAAAGAGTTCGATGTAGCCAGTACAGCCCAATGGAACAGCGTTCTCAGTTACATTGGCTTTTGCGGCATTGATGACGATGTGTTTATCATCAATGTTACAAATAACTTTTATGTTAATGGCAGTACCAACAACACCTTTGGCAGTGCAAGCGGTATTGAGGTAACCCTGCAGGGCGTTGGCATGACCCTGACCCTGTCAGACAGCGGAAACATTTTACGCATAGGAAACGGTCAAACCGTGAAACTGGAAGGTTTGGCACTGAAGGGGCAGGGCAACGAAACAACAAACAATACCAGTTTAGTGTATGTGGATGGCGGAACCTTGGAAATGAACGGCGGGGTAATCTCCGACAATACAGCCTTCGGCGGTTCCGGCGGCGGTGTATGTGTGGTTGACAGTGGAATCTTCACGATGAACGGCGGGGTAATTTCCGGCAATAAAGCCATCACTAGTGTCCCTGGTTCTTACAGTAATGGCGGCGGCGGTGGTGGTGTGTATGTGGAAAATTACGGAATCTTTACGATGAACGGCGGGGTAATTTCTGGCAATAAAGCCAATGGCAACAACGGTGGCGGTGTAGGTGTGGGCGAAAACGGAACCTTTAATATGATGAAAAAAGACGGTGAAATCGGGGAAATTTCTAATAATACAGCCGATGGCAACAGCGGTGGCGGGGTAGGTGTATATAGAGGTACCTTTACCATGGAAGACGGAAATATCTACAGTAATAAAGCTATCGATGGTCAAGGCGGCGGGGTGGTTCTATATGGAGGTACCTTTACCATGGAATGTGGAAATATCTACAGTAATGAAGCTACCCGCCCTGGTGGTGGCGCTGTTGGCGATGGTGGCGGTGTGTATGTGAAGAAAGAGGGCGAAGTCAACGGAACCTTTACCATGAATGGCGGGGTAATTTCCGGCAATAACGCCGCTCGCTTCTGCGGCGGTGTATGTTTGGATAATGCTACTTTCCGCATAAGCGCAGGAACAATTTACGGCTCAGAGAATGCTGTAGATGAGACGCTCAGAAATACCTCAAACAACGGCGGCGCGGCATTGCATTTTTTTATTTTTTTTTCAGCCCAACGCGGTACATTCGACGGCGAAAAATGGGAGTCTAAAAACAGTTTGGCTGCAGGTAACAATACGATAAAGGTGGAAAACGGGAATATAGTGCAATGAAAACAACTTGTCTTACATTTTTCATTTTTAATTTCTCATTTCTCATTTGCTTCGCCCAATCACCGGCGGAAGAAATTGAAACCCTGCTGTCAACCAACGCCGTCACCTATGCGGCTGCGGCACGGTTTTTGCTGGAGGCGTCTGACACAATGGCAACTTCTGACCCGAATGTGGCATTCCGTTATGCGGCGGAACGTAACTGGCTGCCGAAAAAAGCCGGTGCGAATGATGCGGCGCGGCTGGACGGCGTTTCCCTGCTTTTGATGCGCTCATTTGGCATTAAAGGCGGCATACTGTATTCCGTTA